>JBQTIO010000028.1:0-3532 GCA_052388075.1 Nitrospiraceae bacterium | reverse complement strand
TGGTCGCAGATTGTCAGCCTGAAACTCGGGCTGGTCGCCCTGCTGCTCACGCTCACCTTCCTGCACGACCTGGTGCTTGGACCCGGAGTCAGTCAAGTCAGCGCAATACCGGCCGCTTCGAGGACGGCATGGCAACAGACCATGGTGCAAAACGCGCGCTGGCTGCCTCGCCTTTCACTGCTCATCGCGCTGGGGGTGGTGCTTGCGGCGGTCGCGCTGGCACGATCGTAGGCTCAGAGTTTTCTCGCGTTCCTCAGCAGTCCATACCTCCCTTTCTCAGTGTGGTCCCCCCTGCCTGCCGCTTGGGTCGGACCCAACCCCCACCGGTCGCTCCGAAAAACATGTGAATTTTCCATGGGAAATGTGCTATCGAAGGGGGCTGTCAACGGGGTCTGGGTTGGACATTCAGAACGCGAGGGGGGAGAAGAGATATGTGCCGAGCCATCGTACCTACAGTACGTCTGATAGCAATGGCAGTCCTCGTCCTGCTGCCAGCAGGGATAGTCCGCGCAGGAGACTCCGACAATACCAAACCAAAGGCCCTGATCGATTGTCGATATGAGCAATCCGACGGTGGGTCGACCAGCGAGGCCTTCCCCTCTGACGACATCTTCCGCCCCCTGTTGGCCGATCCCAAGCAGCCGCAGTTCTTTGCGCTCTGGCAGGTCACCCAGGCACGGGCCGACAAGACGTCCGCGAATATGGGATCGGTGGGATTCGGAGAAAACTTCGGCTTTTATACCAGACGACAGGGTTGTAACGGATGGCAGATCGGCCTGCTCACCGGTGTCTTCGCGCAGTTCAACCTGGACGTGAAGAACGCCGAATTGGTCAACACCGACTTCGTCGTGGGCGTGCCCCTGACCTGGCGCTCCGGAAACTGGTCCGGGAGGCTTCGCTACAATCACCAGAGCAGCCACCTCGGCGACGAGTTCCTGGCGGCGCGTCCCACAACCAAGATATCGAGTTTCACCTATGAGGAAGTCGAGGCGATTGGTTCGTATGATTACAGGTGGTTGCGTCTCTATGTGGGGTACGGGGTGCTGGTGCATCGCGAGCCGTCCTGGATCGACCGCAATCGAGTGCAGTGGGGCTTTGAAGCGCGCGGTCCCTCGATGCGTTCGGGAGTCCTGGGCCTACTCTCCGAACCGATCAGTTTCACACCACTGCTGACGAGTGATTTCAAGTCAGTGGAGGAGCAGGACTGGCTCATCAACACGAATGTCCTGGGTGGTGTCGACATGTCGAGGGCGGGATCTCAACGGCGCTTTCGAGTCCTGGTGAACTTCTATCATGGCTTCAATCCGTACGGGCAGTTTGTCTCTCAGAAGGTCCAGTCGGTTGGTGTCGGGGCCTATTTCCTGTTCTAATGAGGGAAGGCGGGGCATTAGGGGTGCGAATCCACATCGGTCACGATGAATAGGAAAATCTCATTTTCCGTCTGGTACGTCCTGCTGGCCATCATGGCCGTGATTCTGGTGCATGACTTCATTCATGCCCTGAGCAAGGTCGAAGAACTCCCCTACAGCCAGTTCAAGAGCCTGGTCGCGTCCGGCAAGGTGGCGGAAGTGGCTGTGAGCAGTCAGCTGCTGACGGGCAGGCTCAAGCCCGACGAAGAGTCGAAGATGGGCAAGCTGTTTACGACGGTCCGTGTTGAAGATCCGGATCTGGTCCGGCAACTCGATCAACACGGGGTCACGTTCACCGGTGTGATCGAGTCGACGTTCTGGCGCGATCTGCTGTCCTGGGTGGTGCCGGTCGCGATCTTTGTCGGTATCTGGTTCTTCATCTTCCGGCGTCTGGGTCAGGCCCAAGGCGGCTTCATGCAAGTGGGGCAATCCAAAGCCAAAATCTACATGGAAAAAGACATCAAGGTGAGCTTCGCGGATGTCGCCGGTGTGGACGAGGCGAAGGAGGAACTCCGCGAGGTGATCGAGTTCCTCAAGACGCCGGAGAAGTTTACCAAGCTGGGCGGAAAGATTCCGAAAGGCATTCTCCTGGTCGGCCCGCCGGGTACCGGGAAAACGCTGCTGGCCCGCGCCGTGGCCGGCGAGGCCGGTGTGCCGTTCTTCAGCATCAGCGGGTCAGAATTCGTCGAGATGTTTGTGGGAGTCGGTGCGGCGCGGGTCCGCGACCTGTTCGATCAGGCGAAGCTCAAGGCACCCTGTATCATCTTCATCGACGAACTGGACGCGCTTGGCAAGGCGCGCGGGATGGGTCCCATGGCCCATGAGGAACGGGAGCAGACCCTGAACCAGTTGTTGGTTGAGATGGATGGATTCGACCCGCGTGTCGGCGTCATTCTGATGGCGGCGACCAATCGCCCCGAGATTCTCGATCCGGCGCTGTTGCGCGCGGGCCGCTTCGATCGTCATGTGACGGTGGATCGTCCTGACAAGCTCGGTCGCCTGGCCATCCTTCGCGTGCACGCCAAGCAGGTGACCCTGGGTTCCGATGCCGATCTCGAAAACATCGCGGCGATGACCCCCGGATTCTCCGGCGCCGATCTGGCGAACGTCATCAACGAATCGGCGTTGCTCGCGGTGCGTCGCGGCAAGGATCAAGTCGGCGTGTCCGAATTGCAGGAGGCAGTCGAGCGGGTCATTGCCGGGTTGGAGAAGAAGAATCGGGTCCTGAATAAGATGGAAAAGGAGCGGGTGGCCTACCATGAGACGGGCCACGCCCTCGTCGCGCTGTCTGTGCCGGGATCGGACCAGGTGCAGAAAATCTCCATCATTCCGCGCGGCATCGCGGCGCTGGGATACACGCTCCAGCTTCCAACGGAGGACCGTTTCCTGATGACGAAATCCGAACTCGAGAACAAGGTCGCCGTCTTGCTGGGAGGGCGGATTGCGGAAGAACTGATTTTCGGCGAGGCATCCACCGGGGCGCAGAACGATCTGATGAAGATCACCGATATCGCCAAGAGCATGGTCAAGGCGTATGGAATGAGCGAGAAACTGGGTATGATCACGCTGGAGCGGGAACGGCAGCCGCAGTTCCTCCAGATTCAGGCGGGATCCGACAAGGGCGATTACTCGGAAGAAACCGCGCGTGAAATTGACTGCGAGGTGCGGCGGATCATCGACGAGCAGTATGCACGGGTGAAACGACTCCTGGTCGAGAAGAAAACGGCCCTCCAGAATGGGGCAAAGCTTCTGCTGGAACGAGAGGTGATTACAGGGGCGGAGCTGCGGGCGATCATGGACAAGGCGTGAGCGGATCGCCTGGCGGAAGGTGAATGTGTGCCGCCCGATCGGGGATGGCGTCTTCTTCCAGATGATCCATCCGATCGCGGCGAGCGTCTTCGTGATGGTCAACGGCGCAGGCGGCGCGCTCTCCCGAGCCTCGCGCCGAGCACCCGGCATCCATCAGGAAAGTCGAGACACAGCCTGCCTCAGCGGAGTATGCCGGTGGAACAACGGGCAACCATCTCCGTCAGCGACAACGTCATTTACTGCCGAGGGCCGTGGATCCTTCCGAACCTGGCCGAGCTGGAACGGCATGGCGGGTTGCTCCGGGGGCCCGATAC
>JBQTIO010000027.1:0-3897 GCA_052388075.1 Nitrospiraceae bacterium | reverse complement strand
ACGAACGGCCCATAGCGCGCCACCGGCTCCTTGATCGCTTCGCCCGCCATCACCAGGATGATGGCGTCCTCTTCCGCAGTAATCGTCACCGGCTCGCCGGTCGAGGCAAAGACGGCAAGTTCGGCTTCCGTCAGCGTCTGAGACTCGCCGACCCGCGCTCGGCCGCTGAGAACCAACACGCCGGTATTATGTCCGGCAGGTAACCGGAGCGGGATGCTGTGTCCGGCGCGCACCCGCAGGTCATAAAGCTCGATGGGTGTGAAGGTCTTGGCCGGACCCTTCACGCCCCGCGCGGACCCAGCGATCACACGCAGCGACCCGGCCCCGCCTTCAAGCTGTACGACGGGAATCTGCGCGGTGACGATCGTTTGATAGCCCGGCGTGGACATCTTGGACACTTTGGGCAAATTCACCCACAGCTGAATCGCCTGCAACGTCCCGCCGCGTTTAGCCCACTCCTTTTCGTGCAGCTCTTCATGGACGATGCCCGACGCAGCCGTCATCCACTGCACATCACCCGGTCCGATCACGCCGGAATTGCCGGCGGAATCCCGGTGCGCGACAAGGCCCTGATAGACGATCGTGACAGTCTCGAAGCCCCTGTGCGGGTGCTCGCCCACTCCTCTCGGGGTGTCCGTCGACGGATAGAACGTGGGACCCGCATAGTCCAGCATAATAAACGGGCTCAGCTCGCGATCCAGGTCGTTGCTGGGGAACAGATTCCTGACGTGAAACCCGTCGCCGACGACGTGTTGTGATCCCGGTTGGTAGATCTTCACCTGATCCGTCTTCTGCACGTTGACCGTGTCCATCGTGTCCCTCATGGTGAACCTCCCTTTCTCCATTTCTTGCGCGATACCGCCTTAGAACCGCTTTTCCTCCAGATCGTAGACGTCGAACCATACATAGACCGGGCGATGGCTCGGCACAAACTTGGGAATGTACCCCTCCAGGTACTGCTGGGCCTGGAGACTCATGTCGCTGAGCTTCATGTCGCGCATTCTGTTGTTCCATTTCAATACCTCGTCGGCATCCTTTACCTTGGAATGCTCGACGATCCATCGAGCAAGTTCGTCATCCGTGGCTCCCGTCGCGACTACATCCTTCAGCTGCTCGGGTGTGATGCCGGTGAACGAAAACCATTGACTGGCCAGCGAGCAGGGCCAGTAGCTGTATTCGCCGTTCATGCCCAACAACAATGCCCGGCATTTATCCACACAGCGCGCCGCGATCACATAGCCGCACAATTTCTCACGAGGACTCCGAGGATAACCGTTGCGCAGGTCTTTCGCGAGCGTCCTGACCTTGTCTAAGCCCATGATCATGATCGGACCTCCTTCCGTGATTCGTCCGCGATGATCGTGCGTACGAGCTTTTCCCCTCGGCGCAGGAACGTCAACGGTGTGTGTTGACCGACTTGCTCCTCCACCAACAAGCGATGGAGACCGTCGATGTCGTGCACCGGTTGATCACCGTAAGCAATGATGACGTCGCCTTCGATGAGACCGGCTCGCTCTGCGGGGCTTGACGGTTCAATCGAGACGACAAGAATCCCGCGCTCCACCGGCAATTCATGGAATCGCACGATCCGTCGGAGCAACGGCACATTCTGGCCTATCACGCCGATATAGCCGCGCCGGATCTTGCCGTCCCTGATCAATCGCCCGGCGACAAACTTGGCCGTGTTGATCCCGATAGCGAAGCAGATCCCCTGGGCGGGACGGATGACCGCCGTATTCACCCCGATCACTTCGCCGCGTGAGTTCACGAGCGGTCCCCCGGAGTTTCCAGGGTTCAGAGCGGCGTCGGTTTGGATCACATTGTCGATGAGTCGCCCGGACGTGGAGCGCAAAGTCCGTCCGAGCGCGCTTACCACGCCGGCCGTAATGGAATACTCAAATCCGTAGGGGTTGCCGGCTGCGATCGCCACTTGACCGACTCGAATCTTCTGAGAATCACCCAATTCGACCGGCACGAGTCCGGGGACATCAACCCGGATCACAGCCAGGTCTGTATCGGGATCGTCTCCGATCAAGTCGGCTTGGACCCGTCGTCCATCCGGCAACGTCACCTGAATTTCAGCCGCGCCGTGCACGACGTGACTGTTCGTCAGCGTAAATCCATCGGGAGTAAAAATGAATCCCGAGCCGCTGCCATGAGCCTCACGAGGCAACTGCTGAGTGGATGCCTGTCGTCCCGTCCCTCCATGGCGCACTTCGATATTGGCAACAGAGGGGCTAATCCGTTCTGTCGCGTGGATCACGGCTTGAGAGTATGCGTCCAGTAGATCAGCGTCAGAAGCGGGCGCTTGACTCTGCCGGACCTGTTCTCGACCCACACCGCGATCACTCTGGATGAGCGCTACGTTGCGTGCCATGCTCAGACTCCTTGGGACTCACTCATACAACCATCTTTCCAAGTGCCTCCAAGAGCGTGACCGTGCCACGAACAACTGAAGCGGGATGTTCGTACCCGATCGCCCCTTTGGAGAATGATGTATACATCTCCTCGAAGAGTTTCGCCGCTTCATCGGAAAAGCCGAATGATTTGAACGTCGGCACCACCGCGCTGAGCGGCGCATGCTGCGTGGTCACCGTTCGCCCGATAATCTGGCCGAGTGCTGACGCCACGTCATCGGGGCTGTACTCTTCCGGCCCGGCCAGCTCCACAACCTGCTTGCCCTTTCCGCCCGTCATCAAACGTTCCGCTCCCACACGCCCGATGTCCTTCGTTGAGATCATTGGAACCTTGGCTGTCGGCGCAATGAAAGTGGGTAGCACTCCTTGGCCCTTCGCCATACCGATTCCCGGCGTCCAGTTCTCCATGAAATAGGAGGGCCGCAGAATCGTCAGGTTCTTGGCCACAGCCCCCAGTTTCTGCTCACCATAGCGCGCGGCCCGAATGGGTCCGGTGCCGCCTGCAATCTGTCCACCGACGGACGAGAGAAACACCACGTGGAGAACTCCGCTGGCCTTCACCGCTGCTGCGGCCTGATCCATCCGTTGGCGTTGCTCCGCGAGCCAGGCCGTTGCTCCATAGTTCGGCGGCACCAAGAGGTAGACACCCGTCGCTCCTTGAAAGGCGTTCGTCAGCGCCGGCACGTCGTCCAGCGAGGCGACAGCGATGTCCGCTCCCTTCGCCTTCCAGGAAGCGCCTTTGTCGGCCGAGCGCACGACGACACGCACCAGCTGCTTACGAGCCAGCAAGGTCTCCGCGACCACCGATCCCGTATGTCCTGTGGCACCAAGTACGACAAACATAATAGGGTCTCCCCTCTAGGATGATCGTCAAAGTTTCTCTGCAATCATTCGATCGGCCGACCAGCGCCCCGCTCCCGTCACCAAGAGAGCAGCGGCAATGCCGATCACGAGCAGATGGTACTCGTATCCTTCGCCTTGTTGCTTGCCGAACCAGTTCATGAAGAATCCATGCTGTCGATGGACCATGGTGATCGCGCCGAGCATGATGACGCCGAACCCCGCCGCTGTAAAGCGCGTCAGGAACCCCCCCAGCAGCGCGACGCTGCCAACGGATTCTCCCATGATCACGAGAAAGGCGATGAGCCAGGGCATCCCCATCTGCTGCATGAAGAAGCCCATTGTGCCGTCGAAGCCGAACCCGCCGTACCAGCCCAATAGTTTTTGTGCGCCATGGGGAAACATGACCAGCCCGAGCGCGAGACGGAGAATCAGCCCGGTCCACCCATCATCGGTCTGAAAGAGTTGCCGCATCGTTCACCTCCCGGTTGCTTCGTCTTCGTCCCCCGAATCCTACACCTCGATGAACGCTCAGACTCCAGTATAATAGTTCTAGTTAGAACGAAGTCAAGTCTCAAAATTTTTCTGCGGAGAACACGGTGATTCGCCCATTCCCACGAGGATTCGAATTCCCTGCATG
>JBQTIO010000026.1:0-6383 GCA_052388075.1 Nitrospiraceae bacterium | reverse complement strand
GATATTGGATCACTTTCAATGATCTGCTCGTGCCCTATGGCCAGAACCTCTGCCAGCCGGTCTCGCCGTTCTGCAGCACGTGCAAACTGACCGACTTGTGCGATCGGGTAGGAGTGACGCGCTCGCGGTAGCTTGGTCTATTCGGTCTATCTTGTCTCTCTTGTCTGCAGCCCTGATCATTGCGAAACAAGAGAGACCAGCGAACGAGACAGACGAGATAGACCGCTCAGATGAACAGTTTCGTTTCCGCCTCTTCCGTGAGTTTGAGAATGGCGGGAAGCCCCAGTACTTCGTCTACGTGCTTCTCCACCGCCTGGCTATCGACGCCCATGTATTCCAGGCCGGCGCTGCAGGCGATCAGGCGGACCGTCCCGACGTGTCTGGCATCCTGCAGCATCTCTGAAATCGTAGGAACCTTCTTCTCTTTCAGCAGACGCGCAACGTCGTCGGCAACGGAGGCATACTCCGGCGGAAAATCCACCTGGTCGATCTTGCCCTCCGCGAGTTTCTTGATCGTCCAGAACAACAGGACGATGATGACCTCTTTGCCCATCGCAGCGGCGGTCATGCCGAGCGTCGCCACCTGATGGAGCTTGTCGTAGGTGGCATTATGAGCGAAGATGACGAACTTGGGTTTCTGCGGCATGGGAGCTACTTCCTCTCAGCCCGCGCCTTCACGCTGTTCACGTAGTCCACGACGGCGGCCTCGACCTCGCCGGACGTGAGGGGGCGATCGTGCGTTTCGCTCTCATCAACGAGATACCGGTCGCCATCCTTCTCCTGCCTGATGACCACGGTGTTCTCGGGAGTGACCTCCACCATTAGGAACCACTCGCGCTTGCCCTGCGTAATGACCACTTCCTTCCCCAGCCCCTTCTTGGTGATTTCGATCTGCAGATCCTCGGCCGTCGGCGCCTCGGCCGCTCGAACCGGCTGCACGCCGAACAGACCCACGGTCAGCACCAAAACACATCCAACGACGGGCCGTCTGGAAAGATGCATACGGGGCTCCGTGCGGGATGATTATAGCTGCCGTACCGGCAGACGTAAACACGGGACTGCGGCCCGCGTCGCCTTGAGGGCCCTAGGAGCCCGTGCTAGGATGCCGGCCGATGGACGGTCTGCTTGCCACGGTTCAACAGTACGTGTCGACCGAAACGCTGGTGATGCTGACGGCCCTGTCAATCATCTTCTTTGTCGGCTCGCTGATCGCCATCCCGTTCATCCTGATACGCCTGCCCACCGACTTCTTCGACATTCGGATCCCGCGTCCATGGATGAAAGATCATCACCCGGTGCTCCGGGTGCTCGGCCATCTCGTCAAGAACATCGTCGGCGTGATTTTTCTGTTTGCCGGCTTCCTGATGTTGTTTCTTCCCGGCCAGGGCATTCTGACCATGCTCATCGGGATCTCCATGCTGGATTTTCCCGGCAAACGCAAACTCGAAGCCAAGTTGATCGGGCAGCCGGCCGTCCTGAACGCCATCAACAGCATGCGGAACAAGTTCAGCAAGCCGCCGCTCACGATTGCCCCTGATATGTGAACAGTTGAAAGCGTAAAGTAACAAGCCATCCGAAACCGTTGTCCTTACGATGCCGACTCTCTACCTGATCGACGGCAGCGCCTATATCTATCGCGCATTTTATGCCCTCCCGGCCCTGAACAACTCCAAAGGCCTGCAGACCAACGCGGTCTACGGCTTCACCACCATGCTGCTAAAGATCATCCGTGAGCACCGGCCGGATGGCTTGGCGGTGGCCTTCGACGAGAAGGGGCCGACATTGCGACACGAGGAATTCAAGGACTATAAGGCCCAACGCCCGCCGATGCCGGACGGGATGAAGGCCCAGATTCCCTACATCCATCGTGTCGTCGAAGCGCTTGCGATCCCGGGACTCCGCCAGGCCGGGTATGAAGCCGACGACCTCATCGGCACATTGGCGCGTAAGGCCGAACAGGCCGGCTACGACGTGGTCATCGTCACGGGCGACAAGGATATGTTTCAGCTGCTCACGCCGCACGTCCGTATTTACGATCCCGTCAAAGACAAGTGGTTCGGTGAAGCGGAATGCCGCGAGCGCTTCGGCGTGGAACCGGCTCGGGTCATCGAGATCATGGGCCTGATGGGCGATGCCACGGATAACATTCCCGGCGTGAAAGGCATTGGTGAAAAGACCGCCATGAAGTTGATCGGCCAATTCGGGACGATCGACGGGTTGCTAGAGCACGTGGACGAAGTCACTCCGTCGCGGGTCAAGACGCTGTTGGTCGAACAGGCCGACAACGCGCGGTTGAGTCGCCGACTCGCCACGATCGAGACCCAGAGCCCGGCGGTATTCGACTCGGCGGCGCTGCAGATCAAACAACCCCACGCAGAGCAGCTGAGCGACCTGCTCCGTGAACTGGAATTCACCACGCTGCTCAAGTCGATGCAGCCCTCGCATGGACCGGCAACCACCACGCCGGCCGCGACCGAAGTCATCCGGACCGAGAAAGCGGCAGAGGTCTTTGTGGAGTCCTTGCCGAGGGACGAGAACCTTGCGGTGCAGTGCCTGCTCGCAGGCGACCCCGGTGTTCGGGCCGAGGTGCAGGGCATGGCGCTCTCGTCCGGAGGAAAGACGGCCTTCATTCCGCTCGACATCCGCGAGTATATGCGGCCGATTACCAGGCTGCTGCATGAGACGACGAGAACCAAAACCGTCCACGATCTGAAGGCAACCCTGTTGGCCTTTCACCGTATCGGCGTCACGCTTGCGCCGCCGTATTTCGACACGATGGTGGCAGACTATCTGTTGAACCCCAATCGCCGCGATCATCAGCTGGACACCCTCGCTCTTGAGCTGTTGGGGCACCGGTTGGGGGGGAGCGAGAAGGAGACAACGGCGCCCAGAACCCTATTCGATACGGATCGCAGCTCGCTGGAGCAGGCGGCGGAGGCCGCGGGGGTCATCGCCAGGATCGCACCGCTTCTTCTGGATCGGCTCAAGGAGCAAGGCAGTCTGCGGTTGTTTCAGGATGTCGAAATGCCCCTGGTGCCGGTATTGGCCGAAATCGAACGGAACGGATTTCTGCTGGATGTCGAAGGCCTCCATGAACTGAGCAAGGAACTGGAGCGCGAACTCGACCGGATGATGGAGGCCATCGCCGGCTTGGCCGGCGGCGAGTTCAATCTTAATTCCCCCAAGCAGCTGGCCACGGTCCTGTTCGAGAAACTGGGGCTCAAGCCGATCCGGAAAACGAAAACCGGCTACTCGACCGATGAAGACACGCTTACGCAGCTCGCCACACAGCATGAACTGCCCGCGCAGATCCTGAACTATCGCAGCCTGAGCAAGCTCAAATCCACCTACGTCGATGCCCTGCCCGAGTTGATCCATCCGGACACGAAGCGGCTGCACACCTCGCTGAACCAGACCGTCGCGGCGACCGGACGGCTCTCCTCCACCGAGCCCAATCTGCAAAACATCCCCGTGAAGGGCGACTATGGCCTGCGCATTCGTGAAGCCTTCATCGCGCCAAGGGGACACGAACTCCTATGCGCCGACTACAGCCAGATCGAGCCGCGCATCCTGGCACATCTCTCGCAAGATCCGCGTTTACTCGCCGTCTTTGCGAAAGGCGAGGACATCCACATGGCGACGGCCATGGAGATTTTCGGCCTGCCGTCCGGCCAGATCACGCGTGACATGCGGCGCGCCGCCAAGACGGTCGTGTTCGGTATCGTCTACGGCATCAGTCCGTTCGGCCTCTCGCAGAATATCGGCGTCTCGCAGGCCGAAGCGAAGAAATACATCGATACCTTCTTCGAGAAGTTCGCAGCCGTGCGCGCACTCATGGATCGCAACATCGCCGAAGGCAAGGAGAAGGGCTACACCACGACGATTCTGGGCCGCCGCCGGCCTATTCCAGAACTGCAGAGCGGGGATCCGGTGCAACGTGGGTTCGGCGAGCGCATGGCGGTGAACAGTCCGATCCAGGGCTCCGCGGCAGACTTGATCAAAGTCGCCATGATCAACGTCCACAAGGCGCTCCACGCCGACCTCCCGCACACCAAGATGATCCTGCAGGTCCACGACGAATTGATCTTCGAGGTGCCGGAGAAGGAATTGGAGGAAGCACGGCGGCTGGTGCGACACGAGATGGAAGGGGTGGGAAAGCAGCTCGGTCTGTCAGTGCCGCTCAAAGTGGATCTTGGCGTCGGCAAAAACTGGCGAGTGGCGCACCCCTGATCAAAGAGCGGGTCCTGTCGTGGCGAACAGCCCCACCGTGCTCACTCCACCCATCCCCCAGTGGGTCCCTTCCGTTGCGCGCGGCGGGGCACCCCGTTCACCACGCCACCCGCCCTTTCGGAATTGAGGCAACCTCGCGTCATTGTCACCCGCCGACTCTTAATCAGCTGATTCGGCTATGACTTGGGCGCGCTCGCAAAGGGCTCAGGGCCATCTCCCGTTTGTTCCTCCTCCAACCGAGCCATATCCAGAGCCGGTTTGCGCGTGATGTGAGACAGTGTGATGGCCTTGCCCAGAGCAGGACGACATACAATTTCAGCGGCCTTGAACAGCATCACGTTCAGGCGCGTGTAGGCAGCGTGGCTGATCGCAGGCGTCAGCCTTGGCACGTTGGGGTTCCTGCTTCTTATCGGGCAGCCGTTCGCAGTGAAGAGACAAGAGCCGAAACGTTCGCAGTACAAAATCGTCGGGGTGATGAATCAGGTCGGGAATCGCGCTTCGTCAGAAGAAGGGGGGCGGTCAACTCCCCTGCCGCGCATGATCGAGGACCTTGACCATGTTTAAAAGGCGCGCCCGTCCTTTCTCGGAAATCTCGGTAAACTGGACCCCTATTCCCGGAAAGAACACATAATGCTCCTCCCCAGGCCGGATCCAGGCCACTTTGCCTTGTGCGATAATCGGCTCAGTCTGATGATCGTCAGGCAGGATGATTTCCAGCTCGAGGGCTGTCCCTAACCGCGGCGGTTGATGGGTTTCGATGAAGACCCCGCCTCCACCGATCTCGCAGGTGACACTGTCGAAGTGTTTGTGGTCCGCTGTCAGGTAGCGAACCTTTGCCGCGAGACGACTTCGGGAGTAATTCCGGACTGCTCGATGGGATCGGGCTTCTTTGACAGAGCCCTGAATGAAATCTAAGACGGCTTCCCACGACACCGCCCCCAGCGGTTCGCCTGTTGGGTCGAGTAGCGTCATCGTTTCATCCTCAGGATCCGTCACCAATACTTTCCCCCGGTGCCGCAATGAGATCTTAACGGGCAGCTTCATCGTGATCCTCCCTCTCGGTGGGAAATGAACACTCCTGCCCTTTCCGTAGGCCTTCGCGATTCATCACGTATCCTCCTTCAGGTTCTCGACCCTGAGTTCCAACAGGATGACTCTCTCGACGACGACGAAAATTGATTTTTGAGATGGCCCCTAGAATAAGTCAAAATCCTTGAGAAATCGATGGCACCTCGGAGAGTTTTTAGGGGGATGAATTTGTTCTCAATAAACGGCACCTGGAACCGTTCTTTTTGTCTGTCTCGTCAAACCTGTGCCTCTCGTCGGTCCCTGCCTTCAGCTAGCTAAAACCCAAAGCCAGTTTGCGCGGGGGACGAGAGAGTGGGACAGCCTTACGTGGAATACAGGCAGCGGACGATTTCAGTCGTGTTGAACAGCATCGCGTTCTGGCGGGTGTAGGCGGCATGGCCGTAGTAGTGCTCGCGGACGTTCGTCGATCCGGTGCAGTCTTTGTAGTCGACCAGTACGCAGCGGCCCTCGCTCGGAAATCGTACGGCCCGGCGGGCACATTCCAGCCACCGTTCGAACCCATCGTACGGCTCGACCATTTCCCACACAGCCTTGTTCGCCGCCTTCGCCGCCTCGGTCGTCGGCACGGTATCGCTCCCTGCCACGGCGAGTTCCTGGACATAGTCTCCTCCCCAGGCGATCGGCATTTCCATCGTGATCTGCGGCAGCTCCATTTTAGCCAGCCAGGTCTTGCCGTCGGTCCTGAGGTGCCGGTGATTCACCACGTGCAGCAACTGGCTCGTTCCGGAAAGATCCCACCCATACCGGACCGGCGTGCCCAGGGTCACCACATCGAGGCCGGCACCGTTCAGTAGCGAATGCGCCGCCAGCAGGGGTTCAATGTGCCGGGCCGTGGCGGCCAGACCCGCCTGCCCGTGCTGTTCCGCGTACGAAGCGACGAGACCCAGTAGTTTCGGCCGCCCGGTGATCGGGCTGGGGCAGAGTAGATTCGAGACCAGCGCCAGAACCAACCCGGCTTGTCCATGGGCTTGGACCAGAATTCGGTCTCCCGTGCCGAGGTTCTGATTCTCACAGAGCATGCGCAAGTCAGCGAGCAGGCGAACGGCCACCATCGCACGTCCGAG
>JBQTIO010000025.1:0-3675 GCA_052388075.1 Nitrospiraceae bacterium | reverse complement strand
TGACGTAGGCCGGCAGGGTAATGGTCCGGTTCTGCTTGTCGCCTTTGATGGCGAGGCGATTCAGGAGATACACGTTGCCCTTGGTATCCACCACCTGCCAGTGCGGGGCGGGAGTGTCGGGAATCTTGAACTCCTCCGACCAGGTCAACGTGTCGTTGTTGCCGGAGCGGCCATGCGTGGCCGTGCCGCTATTGGCCTTGATCCCCTCGAACTTCGAGGTGGTGTGGGCATCGGCGGCGAACCCATTCGACGCCACGAACAATCCTGTCGCGGCTACCATGGACAGAAACCCTATCTTGAACACGGTCTTGGCACTCATTGCGTCCTCCTTGTTTGTTGAGTGAATGAACTGCGGGATCGATCGACTCCAGTGAGAGATCATCCGCATCTTCCGGTCAGTCGAATGGATACGTGAGTCCTTACACGAGCACGCCAGGCGTATCTCATCACACATCGCTCGCAGGAATGAGGTGGGAGGAAAATGGAGGTCGCACGAGATACGATCGACGCCTCACGAGGGATGAGTAACTAGGCCATGTAGTGGCAGCGGAAGATACAGCGTGCATCGTTCTGATGGTGCAGCTTGGCACAGAGGACCCGAGGGAGGCCGTTGATCCGTACATAACATTCCGCCGCCAACAGCATCCCGACGAGAGGAGCGGTGAGATAGACCCAATAGTCGGTCCACTGGTGTGCAGGCAGCGCGGAGGCAAACGTCCGCGCCGGATTCATACTCATGCCGGACAGCGGTGCCTCAATCGAGATGAACGCCGCCACGAGGACGCCGGCGAAGACACCGGTCCATCGATTGAGCGAGGTCCGGTTCGAGACGAACAACACGACGAGCATCAGCCCGAATGAGATCATCGCTTCTGCGGCAAATGCGATCGCCGTCCCTCCGAGCCCCGGCACCGTGACGACATAATTCACGGCCGGATGTTCGATCGCCATGCCGATCATGACAGCCGCCAGCCAGAATCCGATGGTTCCACCGACGAACTGAGCCGCCACATAACAGAGCGCATCCGCTCCCTCTATTTTCCTGAGCCGGAAGAACGTCGCAGTCACCGCCGGATTTAGATGGGCTCCGGAACGCTTGCCCCAAGGGGAATAGATGATCCCGATTGCGGTGAGCCCCATGGCCACACCGATCAGAACCCGTCTGAGTGTCGGATCGGGCCAGAGGTCGTGCAGGGGTGAATGGGGATATTCAAGGGCGGTCGTGACGACCGCAGCGGAGATCATGAAGAGGCCGAGCCCGGCCGCCTCCATCAAATACTCAGGCCAATGCCGTCGGATGACGTCAGCGAACGCCCGCATAGACTCCCGGCCCTCTCAATGAACCGGTATCGGCGGAAATGGCTCTCTGCCTCAGCTGGATAGGTGCGACGGTAAGTCTGGAACTTGTCGGCACGGATGACAGGACAGGCGCCAGCCGTAGCCGCCAGTCCACAAACTCCACCTGGCGGCCGAGCCACCAGCACCGAGCACGGAATCGCTGCTGCCGTATCGCGCCGCGGATATGGTGAATCGTCCAATAGATTGCTGTCCTCATCGGTCACCTCCTGCTGAGCGATGAGTCGTAGAGATCGACCCCTTCTTACGGAATCGTCGTGCGAGGTGTGGCAACTGCGAGGGAGTATGGGAAGGAGCGGGTGTGATCCCTAGGAGCTTCTAGTGCGCGAGCACTGTTCTGAGCAGAACTCCGAAAGGGGGGTCGTACGGGCAAGAGGATGCATTGATGATCGAGAAGTGGTGAGCCGGCTGGACTCGAACCCAGGGCCCTCGCCTTAAAAGAGCTTCTCAGGCAGCTATTACTGAAGATGCTTGGCTGAGATCAATCGATACGATCCCCTTGAAGTCGCGCAACATTTCTTGCCTTCTCCTACGATCATATGTGACCGAGACATATTCATGATTGGCACCAAAACCGCGACCGAACCGTAACCAGAAAAGAGGGACCTCAAAATAAGGCGTGAAAGTCAACATCGCAGTTTTATGATGAGCCGCCCACCGTTGATTCAGAGCGACAGTCTCATACATAGCAGCAATGGACCCAAGCGCTTAGGGCACTCGTCTTGTGACCAACTGCTCTTGAGACAGATACCGCATCGGGACCAAAACTGGGAGTGGAGCTCGACGGCTGTGTCGACGTTGCAGAACCTCCGGTTCCTGTCCTCCCCGGCCTCCCTCTTCTTCGGCCGCACGTCCTCCTAGTGGTCGGCCCTCTCCTCACCGTCCTCCATCAGATCCTTGATCAGCTGTCCCAAACGCTGTTGCTCAGTCTCCGTGATCCGAAAGAAGGCGAGCCCGAATGTCTGGTCGCTCACCCACTGGACGCTGGCCGCCTCAATCATGAGCGGCCATTCGAAATCTGGCACAAAGATGCGCAGCTCCAACAATACGCCCGGCTCCACCGTCACCGGACTTTCGATGCGACAGCCGCCTGTCGACAGATCCAGCATGACGCCTGTTCCTTCCGTCTTCGGAGTACCCGAAAACGTCGTGCGGAATTGCACGCGGAGACGGGGTGTCACTCGGCGATCCACCGTCTTCATATCCGTGACGGACCGGCCTTCCACCTTCCCATCAATGAGGCGTTGGCCTAAGGCAATCCCCTGGATATCAGCTTCCTGCTCCGTCGCATACAAGACATCGGCAGAGAATTCGCGAGTGCTGACGCCACGGTGATCGTCCAGGGAGACAAAGACGCGCAGCCGCCATTTGTCATCGTCTGCCAGATGTTGCGGGGTGGACTGAACCGTGTACCCCTGATACTCGACGGTCTTTCCCATCGGTCTAAAGTTTCCCTTCCGGTAGCAGGCGCTTCTCCTCCCCCTACTGCACACGAGTCTCCACAGCCTCAACCTATCGAGCCCGACGCGACTTTCCCTCAACCGTGCGGCACTCGTTTCCGCTTTCATCGGATCGCGGAGCATGTTCCGAAAGATCCACGACCCCTCCTGGTCTTCTGGCGCGTTAGTTTCGACAACCTTTCAAGGCTACCACAGGCGGGCGGAAGCGGGTGCAAACCCTTTAATATCAGTGAGAATGGAAGCCTGTCAGCCAGGTAACGCATAACACGCTCAGGAGTCTCCCCTGAACACCCTACGTGTGAGCCTGGGTAGGCTGGAGTAAGGTGGGAGGTGAGCACAAAGGGCTGGGGTGAACCCCTCTGTTGCGACACCAGAATGAGCACACTTGTGTTACCGGGCTTCTCCCTCGCCATCTTTGTTCCATCGGAACCGGCACTCGCTGCCTGTCGAAAAAACCACATGGTCGCCGCGCCCCCGCAGTACCTTACCTTTGAGGAGTGGAATTGGAACAGGCCGGCGCATGGGCCACACACGCTGGTCAAAAAACCTTGCGCATAGAGCCTTTCAGTCGAGGCCATTTGAGCTCTTGCTTCTTGTCGCATGAAGAATTAATTGTCCATGGGTGCCTGACTTCACGACGGTTGAGGTCATGGGGTTTCATTGCTGGATCAGTGCCCCCCAAGAGTCGTGATGAACGGGCTGGGGACAGAGGCCGGCGAAAGGATCGGTGCTATGGCCAGAATTCTTGTGATCGATGATGAGGCGAGCATGCGGGATCTCCTTGACACCGTCCTCCGCCGCAAGGGACACGAGGTCATCGTGGCGGAACTTGGCCGAAAGGGGTTGAAACTGTTCCAAC
>JBQTIO010000024.1:0-5955 GCA_052388075.1 Nitrospiraceae bacterium | reverse complement strand
CACCTTCCGCTTCAACCGGCGACGGACTCCGATGGCCGCCTTTCAAACCCTGCTCGGCCTCGGAAGCCAGCGGCCCTCCACCACCTACAACCAGTTGTACGGGGTGGAGTAAACCGGATAAGCATCTCCCCTCTTTTCCCCTCTTTTTCATATTTGCCTTTCTCGATACCATTTACTAAGAGATGTCCGACCATTGCCGTGCGTGACGAGGCGAAGGATGTGCGGTCAGATGCGAGGCCGCAGGCCCGGAGGAACCAGTGATGTATTCGCTGGAATACATTGAGGTTTCTTCGGGCCGAGCACGATGCGGATGGTCATGGATCGTTCGCCGCAGTGGAAAGGTCAAGGTCGGACAGGCTCCTAGCCCAGATCATATCCCCTGAGCACCGCACAGACAGTTCAAGGGCTTATGGAGATAGATCCTTCCCTAATCCGCACTGATCGTATCGTTCAACCCCTTGGCCTAAACCAGAAAGTACCCCCCTCGCACGGGCAAGGAGACTGGGGGAAAACTCCATGACATTCTTCATAAGTACCGCGCCTTCTTCTTCCGACAAACGCGATGCAGGAGCCAAGTGCCGCTTTCGAGCGACGGCCCGCTCACCAGAATCTTCCGGTTCGTAATACCCACGGAGAATTCCTTCTCGATCGGCACTCCTGAGACGACTCACCCATTCATCCTGACTCTTCCCTGATTTCTGAATCGATCGCGCTGCACGGCTGGTCAATTCCAATTGGTTCCACACGATCCACCCGACAAACACCGCCCATGTTTCGTTGAGCGCTTCCCAGGATTCACGTTCGCTCAGAAACCGCTCCTCAGTTTCGCCCTTTCTCTGCACGACCGGTGTGATCAGCACCGCTCCATAGTGGCAGCGCTGCTGTGCTCTCGCAAAAGCAAGCACTGAATTCGGCACAACCTCGGGCGACGACGCAGCCGCCATCACCAGATAGTCGATATAGGCATGGAACAGTTCGTGGTAGAGCGTTTCGATCTCGGCATGGGTAAGTCGCCCGAGCGGACGCAACGTGGCCCCGGCTCCATTAAAGGACAGTGCACGATCGAGCACCATCCGATGCTCCCCGAGATGATATTCGGCGGCATAGCTGTGTAAATCGTCGAACTCAAACTGCACGAAGCTCGGTGGGACTGCCTTGAGGAACTTGGTCGGGAGACCCAGCCCTTCTGCCTCGCGGACCATCTGCCGCCACATTCGATCGCTGGGTGGCTTACGGTCCTCGCCAACCCCCACAGTCGGCGCCGACAAGATGCAGAACGTTACGAGCCCAGCTGCGAGAATCCACACCGCGGCACGTCGCATGGGGTGATTTAATCACAGAGCATGAAGCATGAACAAGCGGCGGGTCACAGGTACCGAACGTCGTGAGGATACCAGTCGGAGCGTCCCCCCCTCTTCGACCAGCGCCAACGTATCGAACATCGCAGGGGAGACGTGGTCGAGAAATCGAGTCGGCTTCGAGAGCAGCATACCGCTGCCCTTGTCGAAGACATTGATCGGATAGGTAAGGAGGAGATGCCGCTTCGCCCGTGTCACAGCGACATAAAAGAGCCGCCGCTCTTCTTCCAGGTCCTCATCGGTCACGAATGAGTACACGGATGGGAACCGGCCATCCACGATCCAAATGACAAACACACATTGCCACTCCAACCCTTTTGCCGAATGGATGGTAGACAACACCAGCCGTTCATCATCGCGGTCCGGGGCGCCCACATCGATCACGCTCCCGTCGGGCGGCTCCAGCGCGAGATCCGCCAGTAGTTGATCGAGTTCAGGATATCCTTCGGCAATGGTATGGAGGTGATCCAGATCCCTGAACCGTTTCGGGTAATCGTCGTACTGCATCTTCAAGATCGGCAGATAGTACTCATAGATATGATTCACTTGCTCAGCTGGACGCAGGTCGTCTGAGCCGGACAGACTCTCGAGCGCGAGGGCGAGATCCTTGAGCGCCTTTCCCGACTTGCCCGACACCTCCCGCAAGACGCGATACGGATTGTCCTCCTTCACGATCGCCGCCAACAGATCCTGAGCTTTCTTCGGTCCCACCCCCTCGACCAACATCAACACCCGATGCCAACTGACGGTATCGAGAGGGTTCGCCACGACCCGCAAGTGCGCCAGGAGATCCTTCACGTGAGCCGTTTCGATGAACTTCATCCCTCCTCGCTTCACAAACGGTATCCCGGCACGCGACAGGACGATTTCAAGATCGAAAGAGTGAAAGCTGGATCGAAACAGCACCGCCATCTCGTCGAGCGGAATGCCCTCCTCACGCAGCTCCAAAATTTTCTGCGCGATGAACCGCGACTGCGCGTTCTCTCCTGCAGCCTCGACCAACGCAGGCAGGGGGCCGTCCAACCGGCGCGTAAAGAGATGCTTGGTGTATTTTTCCGCCGCCACTTCGATGATGCTGTTCGCGAGGTTCAGAATCGGCTGTGTGCTGCGATAATTCTCTTCAAGCTTGTAGATCGTGGCGCCAGGAAACAGCGTCGGAAACTCCATGATGTTCTTGAACGTCGCTCCGCGAAACCCGTAGATCGATTGCGAGTCGTCTCCGACGACCATCACGTTCTGGTGGGTCGCCGCCAGGTGCCGAATGATATCTGCCTGCAGCCGATTCGTATCCTGATACTCGTCCACTAAGATGTAGCGATAGAGGGATGAAATAGACCGCCGAACGGCCTCATCCTGCATCAACAGGCGGCGCAAGAGCACCAAAAGATCGTCGTAATCCACGAGCTGTTTCTGACGCTTCGCCGTCTCGTAGGCTCGCTGCAGTTGACCCAACGCCTCCAGGTGGTCAGAAAAGTGGTCGAACTCCTCGACCACGATTTCGTCGAGCGGACGCAACGTATTCTCGGACTTGCTGAACATCTCCGCAATCGTCCCCTTGCGGGGAAACCGCTTATCTTTTTCGTTCAAACCCAGCTGCGCACGAACCAAGGCAATCAAATCTTCGGCATCGCCCCGATCGAGAATCGTAAAGCCCGGCTCAAGCCCGATGGACCGGCCATAGCGCCGGAGCAACATATTGGCCACGGAGTGGAACGTGCCGCCGCGAACCTGCTCGCTGCGTACGCCGATCAATTCACCGGCCCGTTCGAGCATTTCCTGGGCCGATTTTCGCGTAAAGGTCAAGAGCAGAATCTGCGACGGATCGATCCCCGAATCGATCAAGTAGGCCACTCGGTAGACCAAGGTCCGCGTCTTGCCGCTGCCTGCGCCGGCGATGACCAGGGACGGCCCCTCACCAGCTGTGACCGCTGCAAGCTGCTGGGCATTTAACGCCGCCGCATAGTCTATGGACGGCTTCCGAGGGATGGCCTCGTCAACAGGCCGTTTGAGCACATAGGTTTTCGTGTCTCGTTCCATAGAAATGAGTGAAGGAATTGCTGAGCAGTCCGTTCATTGAGAGGAAGCGCTGTATAACATACTCCTCTTCACCCTTTCAAAGCGTGATGCGGTTTGGCAGGATGCTGAAAAAGTCCGCCAACTTCGTTCTCGACTCACCGAAATCCTCAACGTACCCCCCGAGGGTACGCCTCCGGTTTCGATTCGCCTGCGGCCTTGTTGGACGGCCATTTTGAGCATCCTGAGGTTTCTTAATCAACTGCACTACATAATAAGATGCCAACAGAATATATTGTGTAGAGCTGAGTTTTCCCTCAGCCTATACGGATGTGCGTGTCAATACCGATGAGACGAACGACGGAGGCACGTCGAGGTGAGGACAGGAGCCATGGAGGTTGTCTCTAGTAGTTCAAAGAACTTTAACAAAGCGCAGTGAGGTGTCAAATCAAGCAACGACTACGTCCAGGAACTGCCATTCTATCGCAGGCGGAATAGCCCAGCATCAGAAAAATATCGAGAAAATATTCCTGATATTCCTTTTTATCCCCTCTCAAACAACGGTTCCTTGTATCTTCCGTTTTGTGGCACGATGCTCCCACTCATGAAGAATGGGGGCCTGATAGACCGTCGGTTCCATGGTCTCCACCAGACCGAGTGTCAGCGTGGGTCGTCAGGCCCTCTCACCTGTAAAGCCCGAACAGTTGCGAGGGCCACGGAGCCCGCATTTCGCAAGGCTGGGCACGACAGGAGGCGGCTAGGAGTCCACTCGTCTTTGTCGGCATCGATGTTTCTCAGACTCGCTTGGATATTGCCGTCCGTCCCGGCACGACGTTTTCGATCGCCCATCACGAATCCGCCATCGCCATGCTGGTCGAACAACTCCGCCCCCTCAGTCCAACCCTGATTCTGTTAGAAGCGACCGGCGGCATGGAAATCCCGCTCACCAGTGCCCTCGCGACCGCTGGGTTGCCCGTGGTCGTCGTCAATCCTCGTCAGGTGCGCGACTTCGCCAAAGCCAGTGGGCGGTTGGCGAAAACCGATGCGCTCGACGCCCAGACGCTTGCACAGTTCGCCGAGGTGCTGCGCCCCCAGCCACGACCGCTTCCGGATGCGGAGGCGCGCACCCTGACGGCGCTCGTGGCCAGACGCCGGCAACTGGTCGAGATACTGACGGCCGAGAAGAATCGTCTCCTGAGTGCCTCGTCGCCGATCCGAAAGCGGGTGCGGGCCCATATCGCTTGGCTCGAACGGGAGCTCCAGCACACCAACACGGAGTTGTCGGAGGCGATTCGCCAAAGCCCCGTGTGGCGTGAAAAAGACGACCTGCTGCAGAGTGTGCCGGGGGTGGGACCCGTCTTGACCTCGACGCTCTTGGCGAGTCTCCCGGAACTGGGCACCCTGACCCACAAGCAAATCGCCGCCCTTGTCGGCGTGGCCCCACTCAATCGCGACAGCGGCACACTCCGAGGGAGACGGACGGTCTGGGGCGGGCGCGCACAGGTCCGTGCCGTTCTCTATATGGGCGCGATCGTGGCCGCCCGGTTCAATCCGGTGATCCGTGTCTTCTATCAGCGCTTGCAGCGGGCAGGGAAAGCCAAGAAGGTGACACTCACCGCCTGTATGCGGAAGTTGCTGACGATTCTCAATGCGATGCTGAAACATCGGACACCTTGGCGAGTGGTGGAGGCACACCATGCCTAAATCTCAAGACAGTTGCTGACACCGTTTTATTCCCCTCCTTTCTGAGCCCAACAGGGGCGGTCTCAATTCTTCACGTTCCATGAGACTCAACCGTCGGTAGTGTGCCATGTGCAACTCCTTGGTTCCTGGGGTAACCAGGATACGGGTGTGGCACGAGACTCTTGAACCCCCACTGACACCGTTTCTATTCCCGCAGCTTCTTCTCGAGCTGTCGCCAAGCGTTCAAGAACACAGTGAAGTCTCGATCAACGTTCGAGTACCGATCAAGGGCGACAAGCTCTTGGTCTGCGTTGGCCAAGCCGCGGGTTTCCCAACACCGCTGTGTCTTCGTGACTCGCAGATAAGAGTGAATGCGCTTGTTGCTTGCGCCGTGAATGGATCTGAACCGCCGTAGAAGATCCTTCGGGGGCAGAATGATAAAGCTCGTCTGTTTCTCTACAAAAGACGGAAGCACAAACACCCAGAGATCGGCGTTCGATTGCCGGATCTTCTTCGGCTCGTGCGTCCACCACCCGGCTGCCATAAGACGACTCTGGAGCAGCGGAGATCCGTGGGTAGGGTTGAAGTCCTTCGAGAACTTGATCTGAAGGGACACCGTCTTCCGGTTCTTCGCATCAGACACAAGAAGGTCAGTGCCAGTGTCCTTGGAAGGAACCCAAACGTTCCAGCGGGGATATGCACGCTCGATGTGGTCTCCTACAAGGTACTCACCCGCGTGTACTGTAAACAGTGGTTTCATCGGCTTCTACGGCGATCTATTGAGCTTTTAGTAATACGGTGACATTCTACAGGGGCAGCCGGGCCTGCTGCCAGAAGGCGGCCACCAGTTTGGGGCGCCGCTGCATCCTGCGCAGTCGGCTGCGGGCGACCTGACCGAGAT
>JBQTIO010000023.1:0-8568 GCA_052388075.1 Nitrospiraceae bacterium | reverse complement strand
AGTCCCTGCAGCGGCGCCTGTGATCCCCTGATGGCCCATCCGGCTCGATGGCCGATCCTTTTAGTTTTGCGTGGGCTATGCTACCATCGGCCCGCCTCTCGCGATCATCGAGATGTTTCAACGACATGAGAAGGCATCCTGGCGCCTCCTGAAATCCCGCTTCTACCTCCTGCTCATGGTTGAGCCATGAATTCGGTATCGACCGTTTCTGTCTCGCTCGGCGAACGAAGCTACGACATCTTGATCCAGCCCGGACTTCTCAAGCGGCTTGAGGAGAGGCTGAGGGGTCTGGGGGTGAGGGGCAAGGTCGGGGTTGTCACAGATCGACACGTAGCGCCGCACTATCTGCCAGGCATCCTGAGCGCACTCGGGAAACGCGATATCGAGGCTGTGCCGATCGTGCTGACTCCCGGGGAACGGTCGAAGACGCTGAAAACGATCGAGCGCATCCTTGACGTGCTCGCGCGTCGCCGGTTTGAGCGGTCTTCGCTGCTCCTGGCGCTCGGAGGCGGTGTTGTCGGCGATCTGACAGGGTTTGCGGCAGCCGTGTATCAGCGCGGCATCCCGTTCATCCAGATCCCGACGACCCTTGTCGCGCAGGCTGATTCGAGCGTCGGGGGCAAAACAGGGGTTGACCACCGTCTCGGCAAGAATCTGATCGGTGCGTTTTATCAGCCCAGGGAAGTCTGGATCGATCCATTGACCCTTCGCACCCTGCCCCGGCGGGAATGGGTTGCCGGGCTTGCGGAGGTGATCAAGTACGGCATCATCGCCGACGAGGAGTTTTTTACGTCTCTCCAGCGGGACATGTCCGGTCTGCTCAGACGGAAGCCTGATGTAGTTACGGCAGCGGTCAAACGGTCTTGCGAGATCAAAGCCCAAGTGGTGACGGCAGATGAGCGGGAATTCGATCGACGGCGCATTCTCAACTATGGTCATACGATCGGCCATGCGCTTGAGGCATTGGGCGGCTATGCCTCCCTGATCCACGGCGAGGCGGTGGGAATCGGGCTCGTTCAGGAAGCCGACCTTGCCTGTTTCCTGGGTATCTGCGATCGGACGGTTGTCGAGAAGATTCGGGCGGTCGTCCAGGCAGCCGGGCTGCGGGTCCGCCTGCCGAGGTGGACAGCCGCCCAAGTATGGAAGGCCATGCGGCATGACAAGAAGGTTCTCGATGGGCAAGTCGTCGGCGTGTGGCCGGAACGAATCGGACAGGTCCGAATTGCGCCAATCGACGAGCAGGCGTTCCATCGTTGGTACGCGGGTTCGCGAACTCCGTCTTCCGGCGATAGGGTTCCTCGCAACAGGGTAGGTTGAGCGGTGGTCGAGTCCCCGGCCGGGCGGTCGGGAATCAGTCTGGAGCGCGATGCGGACGTTCCGAATTGCCATGGTGCAGATGGACCCCACGGTCGGGGATCTCCACGGGAACGCGCGCCGGATTACCACCCGGCTGCGCGAGGCGAAGCAGGCCAAGGCTGATCTGGTCGCATTCCCTGAATTGGCGATTACCGGCTATCCGCCCGAAGATCTCCTGCTCAAGCCGCAGTTTGTGGAAGACAACCGGGCCGCCCTCGCCGAAGTCATTCGCGCTTGTGACGGCCTCGTCGCCGTGGTGGGTTACGTGGGGCAGGGGGATCATGCCGGTCATCGTTCTTCCCGGCAGTCGATCGTCTCAGCCGGCCGCCACGAACTGTATAACACAGTGGCCCTGATCGCCAACCGGCGCCTGATCGGGAGTTACCGCAAATGGTTTCTGCCGAATTACGGCGTATTCGACGAGAGCCGATACTTTCATCCCGGGCGGAAGCTGCCGTTGCTGACAGTGAACGGGACGACGATCGGTGTGAACATTTGTGAGGATATCTGGCTTCCGGAAGGACCGACCCGTAGGCAAGCCTCCGCGGGGGCGGAGGTGATCGTCAACGTGAATGCCTCGCCGTTCCATGTCGGGAAGCGCCAGTCGAGGGAGCAGATGTTGGCGACCAGGGCGCGGGAGAACGGCGTCATCGTGACCTATACCAATGCCGTCGGTGGACAGGACGAACTCGTCTTCGACGGGAACAGCGTGGTGCTCGATCAGGACGGCGATGTGATCGCACGCGGCCGTGCGTTCGAAGAAGACCTGCTCGTGGTCGATCTGGACATTGAGGCGGTCGCGCGCGCGCGGATGGCACAGGGACGGAAGAGGACTATGAGCGGGAGAGCGGCTGCGGCGGTCGATCGGCTGGCCGCGACGACGCCGACGGCCAGGATGAAACGGCCTCGACTGGTTCCCCCTCTGGCAAGCCCGCTGGGCGAAATCGAGGAGGTGTATCACGCCTTGGTGTTGGGCGTGAAAGATTACGTTCGAAAGAACGGGTTCAAGCAGGTCGTTATAGGACTGAGCGGCGGGGTGGATTCAGCGCTGACCGCTGTGATCGCGTTGGACGCTCTTGGGCCTGAGAATGTGCTCGGCGTTTTCATGCCGTCCCCCTACACGTCACAGGAGAGCGGAGAGGATGTGGGCGAGTTAGTCCGTCGGCTGCGGGTCGGATTGAAGGTTGTGAACATCACTCCGACTTTCGACGCGTACCGGAACTCATTGGCTGCTGCATTTGAGGGGAAACGGCCGGATACGACGGAGGAGAATCTCCAGGCGCGTATCCGCGGCAATATCCTGATGTCCTTCTCAAATAAATTCGGCCACCTGGTGTTGGCCACCGGTAACAAGAGCGAGTTGAGCGTCGGCTACGCGACGCTCTACGGCGACATGGCCGGCGGCTTCGCGGTGATTAAAGACGTGCCCAAAACGATGGTCTATGATTTGGCCAGGCTGCGGAACCTTCGTGGTAGCTCCCCGATCATTCCCAAGCGCATTCTAGATCGACCGCCCAGTGCGGAGTTGAAACCAAACCAGAAGGACGAAGACTCCCTGCCACCCTACGCCATCCTCGATCCCATTCTTCAGGCGTATGTGGAAGAAGACCGTTCGCTCGAGGAGATCGTCGATGCGGGGTTCGATCGTGCCACGGTGGCCCGTGTGATCGCGATGGTGGACGGCAGCGAATTCAAGCGTCGTCAGGCCCCGATCGGCATCAAAATCACCCATCGTGCCTTGGGCAAGGATCGCCGAATGCCCATTACGAACGGCTATCGCACCGCCTGAGGTGTTCCCCAATTTCGACTCGCACCGGAACAGGACACCAGCGGCCTCTGTGAAGGTGCTGCTCTCCAGACGCGTCCCTGCCTTGGCCGAACTTCATAGCCGTCGTGCGCTGCCAGGGGCTGGTGACAGGGCAGTCTGCAGACCCACAGGCAGGCGGAGATGTCCGCTTAAGCGGGGAGAAGTATCAAATTCGTTTCCAGAACGGGAGTTGGCGTAATTGCAGTGATTTTGTGCTATTTCGGCGTTGTGCCCAAGGGGAGGATGGGCTATGATGACTCGCCATCAGTCCATTCATGTCGCACAGGAATGGTGTTTACGCACACAGGGGCTGAGAACAGGACTGACGGCCCAAAGAGATGAGCGATTTTTGGGCGCCCCGATAATTGTTCAGCACCTCGTACAGGGTCAGGCAAGGAGGCATGCCCATGAAACTGGTTGAGGCGATCGTCAAGCCGTTCAAATTGGACGAGGTCAAGGACGCGTTATTAGAAATCGGTGTTCAGGGAATGACCGTGTCGGAGGTCAAGGGGTTTGGTCGTCAGAAAGGGCACAAGGAAACGTATCGGGGTCAGGAGTATACGATCGAGTTTGTACCCAAAGTGAAGATCGAGGTGGCGGTGACAGACGCGCAGGTGCCTCGGGTCATCGAGGCGATCACGCGGGCGGCCAAGACAGGCAGTATCGGGGATGGAAAAATATTTGTTCGCGATCTGAGTGCGGCCGTGCGAATCCGCACCGGAGAAACGGGAGAAACCGCATTGTGACGAGAGAATTGGATCAAAACGAGTCTGATCCCGTCCGAGGGGTGAGCGCGTCCACGCACGCCGATTCCGCGCTGGCCGACCAACGTCGTCGGATCGGTGAGCGGGTTATGGCCGGCGCTTCCGGCGGCGAAATATTTTCGGCCATGACAGATCTGGTCGATGATCTCATCCTGGAACGCTGTCACGATGCGGTTCGCCTTGGCGGCGCGGTCGTCGCCGATGCCGGTCTCCGCCAGTGTTGCGTGATGGCATTGGGGGGCTACGGGCGGCGGGAACTCGCTCCCTATTCGGACATCGATCTCATGTTTTTGTTCCGCTCCGGGGCGAAGGATGCCGCGGAGTCCTTCGTTCGCGCCGTACTTCATCCCCTGTGGGACCGTGGGTTTCAGGTCGGGCACAGTGTGCGGACCCTGGCTGAGAGTATCGAATTGGCTCGTGTCGACTCGACCGTGAAGACCTCGATGATGGAAGCGCGGTGTCTTGCGGGGAGTGCCGCTCTCTTCCAGGACTTTCGGCAACAGTATCTTCGGAAGGTTGTGGCCGAGGATGTCGACGGGTTCCTCGACCGGAAGGTCGAAGAGCGTCGGCGCGAGTATGAGAGGTTCGGCGAAACGGTCTATCTCCTCGAGCCGAATGTGAAGAAAAGCAAGGGCGGGCTTCGCGACCTGCACCTCCTGCAGTGGGCCGGCATGGCCCGCTATCAGGCAGGGACGATTCGCGAACTGTCCGACCGGGGTTTTCTGTCACGGGCAGACTACGAGGCGCTGGCGGAGGCTCGGGAGTTCTTGTGGCGGGTGCGGGCGCTCTTGCATGTGCACGCGGGAGCGGCGCAGGAGATTCTCTCGTTTGACGAACAGGTGTGGCTCGCGCGCCATTTCGGGTACCAGGATCAAGCGCACGTGCTCGCGGTCGAGCAATTCATGCAGCAGTACTACCGGCACACGATGGGGCTGCACGAGCGCGGTCGGCGGTTTGTCGACCGTTGTCGGACCGTCTCGCTGTGGCGCCGACTGATCACCTGGCTCCCGGCTCCACGCTTGGATCGGTACTTTGTCGTTCGAGCAGGGGTCGTGACGGTGGCCGAGGAGTATTGCGCGAAGGTGTTGGAGGAACCGGCCCTCCTGCTGCGGCTGTTCGACCTGGCCAGGGAGAAGAATCTGGCGATCGCACCGTCGTTGCTGGAAGATATTCATCGCCGCGTCGATCAAGTCGCGACAGACGGCTACAACCAGCCGGAGGTCGGCCGAATGTTCATGCGGATCATGGCGGGTCCGCGAACGGCGACGACGTTGGAGGCCATGCATCGCGCGCACCTGCTCGAGAAGCTGGTGCCGGCGATGGGAACGGTGCGTGGGCTGATGCAGTTCAATCAGTACCACAAGTACACGGTGGATGAGCATAGTTTGTTAGCCGTCGCTCATGTCGAGGCGTTGGCCCAGGACCTGAGCCCGTTGGGAGAGGCCTATCGGCGTGTGAAGCGCAAGGACATTCTCCATCTCGCCGTGCTCATGCATGATTTAGGAAAGGGACAACCGGGAGATCACAGTGAGGTGGGCCGGAAGCAGGCAGAGCAGGTCGGGCTGCGGCTCGGACTGGATGAGCAGGGCCGGCGGACGCTGACCGCTCTTGTTCACCGGCATTTGCTGATGGCGCATACCGCCTTCCGCAGGGATGTGACCGATGAAAAGGTCGTGGTGTGGTTTGCCCGTGAAGTCGGCACGCCGGAAGTGCTCAACAAGCTCGTCGCCCTGACGGCGGCCGATATTGCGGCGGTCGGCCCGGGCGTACTGACGAAGTGGAAGGAATCGCTGCTGATTGCGTTGTACAGCCGGACGATGCCGGAGCTGTCCGCCGGCCGCGAGGCGAGGGAGGAGCCGGAACGATGGCTTCAGCTGGTGGAGGAAGTCAGCCGCCAGCCAGGTCTGAGCACGCAAGGCGGAGTTGATCAGACCTGGGTTGAGGCCCAACTCAGGCAGTTCCCCGATCGATATCTCTCTGCAACCACTCCGGAACGCATGGCTGCTCATTTATCCGCGGTGCGACGATTGGTGTCAGGCGAGGTCATCGTGGAGGCAAAGGTCCGTTCCGATCTAGGCACCTGCGAGTATGCGGTCATTACACATAACAGCCTGACTCCGGGAATCTTTTCAAAGATTGCCGGTGTGATGGCGGGGAGCGGGTTGCACATTCTGGATGCCCAGATTCTGACGAGGGCCGACGGGATTGTCGTCGATATTTTCCAGGTTACAGACCCGGACTTTCAGGGAGAACCGCCGCTCGAACGCCGGCAAGCCGTGGGAGCGCGCATCGCTGCGGTGCTCAGAGGGCAGGAGCAGGTCGAGGACATCCTGCGCCGTGGCGCGCGCCTGACCCTGACGCATCCGCTGCCCAAGGCTCGGGAAGCGACCGAGGTGCGGATCGACAACGAAACGGCGGACAACTTCACGATCATCGACGTGTTCGCGGACGACCGTCGGGGTCTGTTGTATGTGATTACCAGTGCGATGCTTACCCTGGGGTTGTCGATTCATGCCGCCCGGGTTTCGACGAAGCTGGATCAGGCCTGCGACGTCTTCTACGTGACGGATCAGGCCGGGAGGAAGATCCAGGACCAGGTGCGGCTGGAGCGGGTGCGGACAGGGATCGAGCGGGCGATCGAAACGTTTTTTGAAGCGAAGGCGGCGTAACGACGAACATGTGGACGAGTCATCGTGAATGCGCTCTGAAAGGAGGAGGGGCATGAACGTGCGCGAGGTCCTGGAGTTTGCCAAGAAGCACAAGGTCCGGATGGTGGATCTGAAATTCGTGGACCTGCCGGGCATGTGGCAACATATGACCATTCCCGTGAGTGAACTGACGGAGGATCTGTTCAAGGACGGGTCCGGCCTGGACGGGTCCTCCATTCGTGGCTGGAAGGCCATCAACAACAGCGACTTGCTGGTGGTGCCCGATCCTGCGACGGCCTGCCTGGATCCGTTTACGGCGGTCCCGACGCTCAGCCTGACCGGCAACGTGGTAGACCCCATTTCTCGCGAGAACTATGAGCGCGACCCCCGGTGTATCGCGCAAAAGGCCGAGAAGTATTTGCAGAGTACCAGGATCGGGGACGCTTCCTTCTGGGGGCCGGAAGCCGAGTTTTTCATCTTCGATCATGCCCGCTACGATCAAACGAGCTACAGCGGGTACTACTATCTCGATTCGGAAGAGGGCGTGTGGAATATGGGGCAGGAAGGGGTGAACCTGGGCGGGAAGATCCGCCACAAGCAGGGGTACTTCCCCGTGCCCCCCACGGATACCCACCAGGACATCCGCAGCGAGATGATCCTCGAAATGGAGAAGGTCGGCATCGAGGTCGAAAAGCACCATCATGAGACGGCCACGGCCGGCCAGGCCGAAATCGACATCCGGTTCGACTCGCTCGTGAAAACGGCGGACAAAATGATGATGTACAAATACATCGTCAAGAACGTAGCCCGACGCCACGGCAAGACGGTGACCTTTATGCCGAAGCCGCTCTTCGGCGACGCCGGGTCCGGCATGCATACGCACCAGAGCATCTGGAAGGATGGGAAGCCGTTGTTCGCCGGGAAAGAGTATGCCGGCATATCGCAGATGTGTCTTCACTACATCGGCGGCATCTTGAAACATGCTCCGGCCCTGGCGGCCTTTACGAATCCCACGACGAATTCCTATAAGCGGATCACGCCGGGATTCGAAGCGCCGGTTCTGCTGGCCTTTTCTAGTCGCAACCGGTCCGCCGGGATCCGTATTCCGATGTATTCGCCCAGTCCGAAGGCCAAACGCATCGAAGTGCGGTTTCCTGATCCGGCTTGCAATCCCTACTTGGCATTCTCCGCGATGCTCATGGCAGGCCTCGATGGCATCCAGAACAAGATCAATCCGGGCGAGCCGGCAGAGAAGGACCTGTACGATCTCGATCCGAAAGAGGCTGCCAACATCAGGACCATGCCGGGCAGCCTCGATGAAGCGATCAACCATTTGGAGAAGGACCATCAGTTCCTCCTGAAGGGCGAGGTGTTTACGGAGGATCTGATCGAGGCCTGGATCGGTTACAAGCGGAACAAGGAAATCGACGCGATGCGTCTCAGGCCGCATCCGTATGAATTCTTCCTCTATTACGATGTCTAGCCTGTAGGGCGGGTACCGTAGGAGGAGGCCGGAGCGATGTCCGGTCGTAGGACAATCGAAGCGATAAATTATTAACCGTGAGGTGTAGTAATGAAGAGACATCAAATCGGTCTCCAGCTCGGTGCAGTGTTGGTCAGTCTGGGTATGGTCGTGATCGCCGCGGGGTGTGCCGAGAAGCGGGTCGGGTCGACGTCAGGAGACGAATCAAGTGCGGCGAGTCGTCAGGGTGGCGCCGGTGGAGGGGTGGAAAGCGTAAAACAGGATCAAATGGCCTCCGTGGACCAGCCCCTGTCCGAGTCTGATCTGCCGTCGCGACAGGGCGCGCGCGGCGGGAGCCAGCCGGGCACGGCTGGCGCGGGGAGTGGATCGTCGTCCTCGGCCGGTACCGGTTCATCGTTTGCGGCAGACGGGAGCGCGCTGGGGGATATCTTTTTCGACTTTGACCAGTACGCGGTCCGGAAGGATGGGGTTTCGGTCTTGGAAGGGAATGGGAAATGGTTGCGCAATCAG
>JBQTIO010000022.1:0-39862 GCA_052388075.1 Nitrospiraceae bacterium | reverse complement strand
TGGCAGGTTACGCAGGCGGTCGAGACGGCGCGGTCCGGGTAGATGGCCTGGAAGAATTGTTTCTTCCCGCTGGCCACCACACCGGTGACCGGCCGTTCCGGCTGGCGTCGAAGGGTTTCCAGCGCCTTCCGTTCGAAATCGGTGGCGGGCGCGTTGCGCTGATAGATCGGCGACAGTCCGATGAGTCGGTAACGAATCCCGCGGCCGCTTTCCGCGACGAGACGGCCGGAGTGCTGGAGGAACTGGGCCGGCAGGGGAAGGGCATTGTCCTGTTCCCAGTGCTCAGCCGCCGACACGATGCCTTTCTCCTGCATCCGATTGACGATGTGCGTGGTGTAGATCGTGCGGTCAGCCTCGATGACGGCATGCACGTAGTCGGCGACCTTTTCAGGCGGGATGCCGGCGGTGCCGGGGCTCTCCTTGGCCAACGGGAGCGACGCGGCGCCCGAGAGCCCTCCTATGAGGAGTGCGAGGGTTGCGGCTCGGAGCGTGATGCGGATGTTGTCCATGGACCTCCCTCCGGGGATGTGGCCGGCACGAGCGGCAGGGTGACGGTGCAGGTGGTGCCTTGACCTTCGACGCTCTCGATGCGGACGTCGCCTCCGAATTTTCGAATGAGGCGTCTTGCCACCGTGAGCCCGAGGCCTGATCCTTCGCCCTGCCCCTTGGTCGTGAAAAACGGGTCGAATATCTTCGATAGGTGCTGTTTGGAGATGCCGGACCCGGAATCGGTAATCGTCACGCTGACGGTGTGGTCGGACTTAGACGTTGTCAGACTCAGCGTGCCGGCGCCCTTCATGGCCTGCATCGCGTTGATGACAAGGTTCGCCAGGGCCTGCCGGATTTGATCTGGAAGCGCCAGCACCCGCGTGCCACCCGCATAGACTTTTTCGATGCTGATGCCCGTCATGTCCGCGGTGGTCTGTGCCGTAGCCAGCGCCTGGTCCAGTTCCTGTTCCAGTTCAACTAGCACCTGCTGTTCCGAACTCTCTCGGGTCGTCACGCCAGTAAAGTCCCGGATGATGGCAGCCATGCGTCGGCCATGGGCCACAATATCGCGGGCATAGGTCTTCACGCGTTCCAGATCGGGCTCGTCTTGGAGCGCTTCTCCCAGGCCGACGATGCCGAATAACGGATTGTTGAGCTCATGACCGATGCCGGCGGTCAACACGCCGAGGCTGCCGCTCTTCTCCGCCTGAACCAGCTGATCTTGAACCCGGCTCTCGTCCGTCGTGTCGCGGAGGACCAGGCCGATGCTGTCCTGTTCCCCCGGCCTGGCTGGTAGCCTGAACCATTGGTAATGGTAGATGCGCGATCCGATATGGAGTTCAGAACGGCTCGCCGGCGAGTCCTGATGGGTTGCCGGCGCGAGCGGGTCCCTCGGCAACGGCTTGTGTTCCGCGTCCGCTTGCCTGGAGGGTCCGTTCCCGTCGGCATGAAATTCCTGCTGGAGTTGCTTTTGGGCGGCGGTGTCGAGGGGAAGCATGGTGAACAGCGGGACCGGCGAACCCGCTTCATACTGGATCTGGAATGATTCATGCGCCGCCCGATTGACGTAGCGCACGACTTCATTGGCGTCGATCAGCAGAATCGGAGTGGGAACGGCATCCAGGATCTGGTCGGTCGACTGCTGCAGAACCTGGACTTCCTGTGTTTTCAACTTGACCTGGTCGGTCAGTCCCGCGAATGCGGCTTTCAGCTGTGTGTTCATGCGGTTGAATTCCTGGGCCAGGTCTTCCAACTCGTCCCCGGTGTGGATCTGGATGGGGGTCCGCAGCTCGCCGCGACCAATCGACTGCGCGGCCTGTTGAAGCTGCCGGACCGGGGTCACGATGCGGCCGGCAGCGAGATACCCCAGCGAGGCCAGTAATGCGAGGGCGATGGTTCCAAACACCGTGACCCACAAAAAGAGGTGCTGGATGGGAGCGAAGAGTTCGTCGGACGATTGCCACACGAAGGTGTGCCAGGACCCGCCTTCGAGGGAGTCGTTGGTCGCTCGGCTTGTTTCCGGCAAGGGGGCGAAGCCGATGACCGAGGTGGATTGGCCGCCATGGCCGTCGCTGTGGGCCTGCACCCAGCCGGGGTGCTTCGGCGTGACGAGGGGGATGAGGCTTCGATCAGACAGCGACACGCCGGCCGGTAGGATCGGGCAGCTCATGACGATGCCGTTCGAGTCGATCAGCATGACGTGCCCGGTTTTTCCGAACCGGATGACGTGGGTCGAAGGGGAAAAGAAGTCTTTGACATCAATGACGCGGTGGAGCACCCCGACGACTTCGTAGCGAAGGCTGTCCATCACGGGAAGCGAGATGGTGAACACGTAGGCGTTGACGTGGTTGTCAAAATGCACGTCTTCAATATAGAGCCTGCCCACCGCTTTGTGGAATGCGCCCTTCCACCAGCGGGTGTGGCTGTGACGGAAGTCCGGTTTCTCCGCCATGGCGGCGACGAGCGTGCCCTGGGCATCAGTCAGGAACAGCATCTTCGTGGACGCGCGGACCACTTGCGGAAGCAATTGCCCCGGCGCACTATGGACGCCGGTATAGTATTCGCGGAGCAATATGCTCAGGGGATTCTCCGTGATGGCCTTGACCGCGGCAGGCTCTCGCGCCGTCCAACCTCGTTCCAGTTCCCCGAGGGCGGCAGTCAGGCCCTTGGAATCCTGGGCAAGCGGTGCATCACGCCGGCGCTCCAGCTCGCGAATGATCGTCGGATCATTGGCGATGCGTGCGGTGTGCGAGATTTCCTCCGCGACGAGGAGATCGAGCTTGCGGGCGGCCTCAGTCGCCAGCGCCTTGAAACTTTCTCCGCTGACGTCCCGGATTTCCTGCGACCCTTGCCAGAATGCCATGCCGAGGCCGACGACGAGCGGAACGACACCGACCAGGAGCATCGAGAAAATCAGCTTGCTCTTGAGCCCCCAGCGCCTGCCGGGGGGCGATGAAGCGGGCGTTCCGCTCATGGGTTGGTACTCCTGTCGCCAGCGCCTGTCCAGCAGGGGAATATCAGAGTAAAGGTTGAGCCCCGACCGACCTGACTCTCGACGTCGATCGTGCCGTGCATGTGATGGACCACGTTCTTGATGTTGTACAGCCCCAATCCTGTTCCTTTTCCGGGCGGTTTCGTGGTGAAAAAGGGTTCGAAGATTCGGCCAAGTAGCTCCGGAGGGATGCCGCAGCCGGTATCCGAAACGCGAACCAGCGTCGCGCCGTCGATGATGGCGGTTTCCAGGGTCAAGATGCCCCGATGCTCCATGGCCTGGACGGCGTTGGTGATGAGATTGACGAACACATGGAGGAGTTCATCGGGGTTGCCTTTCACGGTCGCGTCAGGCTGATAGGACTTGCGGATCTCGATGTCTTGCAGGGCCACGGCATATCGGGCGATCTTGAGAGCCTCATCCAGTTTGCCGTTGAGGGGGATCGGACTGTCTTGCAGCGAGGAGGCGCGGCGGGAATAGGATGTCAGGTCCCGACAAATGGCCGTCGTGTGTTTCACGGCCTCGATGATGTCGCGCGCCTGGACGTGCACGGCGTCGAGGTCGCGTTCGTCAGCCAGGTTTTCAGCCAGGCCGAGGATGAGTTGGAGCGGATTGTTCATGTCGTGAGCGATGCCGGCGGCAAACGTGCCGATTCCGGCGAGCTTCTCCGCATGGAGGAGTTCCGCTTGCAGCGCGGATTCATGTTGCACGAGTTCCCAGAGTAAGCGCGAGGCCGGTCCGCTGAGAACATCGGCTCCGGCGGGCACCTGTTCGCGCAGCGTCTGCTCCATGGCCGGGTCGCCCGTGACGTCCATCACGAGATTGACCCCGTGGTTTCCGACCAGATCGGCGACGCGCTCGTAGACCGGCACGTTGAGTTCACGGGCTCGTTGGAGTCCCGGGGCCCCCGGGTTCCGGTCGGCGATGCCGGCGATCTTGATCGTGCGGATCTGGTGGAGCAGATCAAGCAGCGCAGTGCCACCACGGCCCGCGCCGATGATCGCCACCCTCATCGAGAGTGGAGAAGCCATGGCTCCGATCCTTTCCCTGCCGGACCGGCGATCATCCGCAGCGGATGTGGAAGAGGGTGATGCGCCTTTTTCCTCCGCGCTCGTCAGGTTTGAGAACGTCACAGATGGGCCAATTCCCGCTGTTCCATCGCGCGTACCACAGCGGCCTTTAGTCGTTCGCCTTCGACCGGTTTCACCAGATAATCGACGACACCCTGTCGCAGGAGCGACGTGGCCATATCGGTATCCGGGAATCCGGTCAGCACGATCAGGGGTACGCGGGGATAGTTCTGGCGGAAATAGGCGATGGCCTCAATGCCGTTCACTTTCGGCATGCGAATGTCGCATACAATGACGTCGAGGAGCAGGCGATTCTCTCCGGTGTTGATCGTTTCGATGGCCTTCTCCCCGTTCTCGGCTTCGAGGACATCGTAGCCGGCTTTCTGCAGAGTCATACGGACGACCTTGCGGATATCCGGCTCGTCGTCCACGATGAGCACGCGGCCGTTGCAGGTTTCACCTCCCACGAAGAATCCTGATTTGAATTCACCCATGATGACCTCCTTGATGAAGGGCAGTAAGTGATGGCGCGGCTGTCGTTCTGTCGCCTGTGGAGGGCAGGCGCAAGCCTTGTGCCGGAGCGCTGTGGCGGTGCAGGTGATTCAATTTCAATATGTTGGTGATTGAGTCTGCGGATGCCGCGCCCGCATTCCGGCTTAAAAGCACCACCAGAGGGTGAAAACCACCAGCCTGGGATGGACCCGCACCTGGTTCACCTTTGTGGATCCAGGAAGGCATCGTCGCGATGCATCATCGGGGCAGCCGGCACGATTAACGGACGGAAGTCCGCAGAATGACGGGGGGTCGAGCGCATTGCGTTTCCGTCCCAATTTCAGCTAGGGTATTCCCCAGTAAGAGAAGAGTGTGCTTGTGATTACGCCGGGTGTGTTGACCGACTATATTCTCAAGAGTCTCCCGGATGCCGTGGTGACGGTAACCGACCGTACAGGGACGATGGACCACCTCATGGTCGTCATTGTCTCCGAAGGGTTTCAGGGGAAGAATCTGCTCGACCGGCACCGGATGATTTATCAGGCGCTGGATGCGCCCATGAAGGATGGACGGATCCATGCGTTGGAATTAACGGCGCGTACCAGGGACGAAGCCTAGGAGGAAACAATGGCCGAACCGATCGAAGAGGAAATCCAAAAGGAAGTCAAGGCACATAAAATCCTGATCTACGGCAAGGGAACCAAGCAAATGCCGATGTGCGGCTTCACGCGGGAGACGATGCAGTTTTTCGATAAGTACGGATACCCGTACGAATTGATCGATGTCCTCTCGCAGCCGGCGAAGCGGGAGGTGCTGACCAAGATGACGAATTGGCCGACGCTGCCCAAAGTCTTCATTGACGGAACCTTCTACGGAGATACCGACATCCTCGACCCGATGGCCGCCAAGGGCGAGATCGAGCCGCTGCTGAAAAAGGCGTTCGGAAAGTAAGCAGGGCATCCCTGCTAGTCTCTTGCTCCCCGAGCGCGCACGCGGGAGCAATCACAATCCACAATTGCGGGCGGTGCTCGCTCGACGGGCGCAGCGAGACCAACAGGGACGCCCTGCTTACGGGTGGGGAGAGGGTGTCGCGTTTCGCTCGGTTCCTTGATACGCACGTATGCGTACTTCACGCGCAATGTCGCGTCAAGCCAATCTCACCGCGCATCCGTTCCATCCGAGACTTGAGGCTGATGGTTGGAGCAGCGGGGCGGATACTGTACTGGGCTCGATAACAAAGGCGTCGATATGTTGAAGAAGCCTCATTTATGGGCGTGTGTGCAACAGCTACCCGTTGGGATCATTGCGTTGTGCGTACTGCTTGGTACGGGATGCGCGGCCAGTCATCATCACGGGAATCGCCTTGCCTGGGAGCGGGCGCGGCTTGTCGACCTGACCCATTCGTTCGGGGCAGATACGATTGTCTGGCCGACGGAACAGGATTTCCGGCTGGTTGTCCAGCAGGCGGGGCCGATGCCCGGTGGGTACTACTATGCCTCGAATCGCCTGGAACTGGCCGAGCATGGCGGGACCCACATTGATGCGCCCATCCACTTTTCCGAGGGTGGGCAGATGCTGGATCAGATTCCGATTGAACGCTTGGTTGGAACTGGCGTCCGAGTCGACGTCATAGCTGCCTGCGCCAGGGATCGCGACTACCGCGTGACCATCCAAGACTTTGAACAATGGGAAGCCATCCATGGGCTTATTCCGGACCAGGCCATCGTGCTGCTGGACACCGGCTTTGCCCGACTCTGGCCGTCAAGGCAGGATTATCTGGGAACGGAGTTGAGAGGGCAGGAGGGAGTACGAGCGCTGCACTTTCCCGGTCTACATTCTGAAACGGCCGCGTGGCTGGTGCGTGAACGGCGGGTCAAGGCCGTCGGCATCGACACCGCCTCGATCGATTATGGTCAATCCACCCGATTTGAGACGCATGTCGTGCTCCTCTCCCGCAACGTGCCGGTCTTTGAAAATCTCGCGGACCTTCGCACCCTTCCCGATCGCGGCTTCGACGTGATCGCCCTACCTATGAAAATCGCCGGCGGCACTGGCGGTCCCTTGCGCATCATCGCGGTGGTGCCTCCGGCGCATTAAACATTTCGACGAGGGCAGGGCTAGCTTTGCTGAACGCTTTGGCGGTGGCGCAGGTGCTCGCTTCATGACCTCCCAGCGCGACCATCGCGGGCTCGGCTAGGTGGAACGCCTTTTGCGCCCTCGCGCCTCTGATTCACAGCTGGAATCAGGATGCCAGTATCTCCACCAAGCATCGTTCCCTGACCGGAGAGAAACCACCGGCCGACCAGGGCAGCCGTCGCGGCGTCCAACTCATCGCTCGTGGCTGTCTTTTTCAGGCCGCGCAGACCCAGGTTCCTCAGTCCTGCGAGCAGGCCCTGTTGGTCCCGGTGTTGTCGTGGTAGCCCCCACAGATCTTGTGCGGCGCCCGGAAAACACTCGACGGCGTGATAACCCATCGCCGCGAGCCTGCTCTTTAATGCAAGACCGCGCTCGGTCAACATACGCATTGGGCCGAGCGTGATGGGGAAAAACCGGATCCCACGGTGGAGCAAGGCGCGGTCGCAATCGCGCAGGTGCTCGCCCGAACGATCGTGGATAGTGCGCCGTCCCTTCGGCAGGCTGAGCGGGGCGTCAATCGGTACGAGTTCGGGACGCGCCTCCCTGACGACATTGATGATCTCGTCGTCGCTGAACGCAACACGTGTTTCAGTCTTTAGGCCGCGGAGGGAACACAGGCCGGTCGGCCGGCGCGGTGACCCGGCGAGATCGATCCCCACAACAACCAGCGGTGCGCTCTTAGCCATTGGAGCTTTCCTTGCCGGCGGGATTGTAACAGATTCCTTTTTCGACCCAGGGGGTAGAGAGGACGGTGTCAGGCTCCATTTTCTGGGACTCAACTCGCGTTACTATGGACCTGCCCCATCGCCTGCCATGACAAGTAATTCAGCCTGTCCCTGTTTTCCTGTTCTCGCTTTCGCGTGCAATTTTGAGAAGGAGCAAACAAGTAAATCGCGGGTCGCTGGATGGCGGGAGAACCCGCCTCTTGTTTGCATCAACACGAAGACATCGTTAGGCTCAGTGCAATGCCTGTCGATTTCATTATTTTCGGAATGCTTCTTCTTGGGATCGCTATCTTTCATCAACGCACGCTGGAAGTGGCAGCGATAGGCACGGTCGTACTGACCCTCTACAAGGTCGTGTGGACCCAGTTTGAGCTTCTGGGTCATTTAGCGAATGAATCGAGCCTTCTCATTAACCTCTTCGGTCTCTTACTTGGCTTTGCACTGCTATCGAAGCACTTCGAAGAATCGCACGTACCTAAATGGCTGCCGCACCACTTGCCAGAAGATTGGAGAGGCGGGTTCTTTTTGTTGGCGATTGTCGCTGTAGTCTCCATGTTTCTGGACAACATTGCTGGAGCGATCATTGGCGGCGTGATTGCGAGACGGATGTACAAAGAGAGGGTGTGCCTCAGTTTCATTGTTGCCCTTGTTGCGGCCAGCAACGCTGGTGGCGCCGGGTCAGTGATCGGGGATACCACAACCACAATGATGTGGATTGCGGGAGTCCCAGCGTTCGCATTTCTTAAAGCTTTTATTGCGTCCGTCACAGCCATAGTGTTTTCCGGCATCATTGCAGCCCGCAATCAGCACGCCTATCAGCCTGTCTTCAGGACTGCGGGACAGAAAGTAGAGTTGGATGTTGCACAGCTTTTTATTGTGGGCATTATTGTTCTAGGCACAATAGCCGCAAATATCGCCTTCGATTTTCCGGCTGCGGGACTCTGGGCGGGCATCCTCATTGGTGCCTTCCTGAGAAAAACACCATGGGCAGAATTGCGACACGCCTTTAAAGGAAGCCTGTTTCTCGTCCTGCTCGTAATCAGCGCCAGTCTCATGCCTGTGAAGGCGCTTCCAGCACCGACCTGGCAATCGGCACTGGGGCTCGGCTTTGCGAGTGCCGTGTTTGACAATATTCCTCTGACGGCGCTTGCCATTTACCAGGGTGGCTATGATTGGGGTGTATTGGCATACACGGTTGGTTATGGTGGCTCGCTTATTTGGTTCGGTTCCTCCGCCGGTGTGGCGATCAGCAACATATTCCCCCAAGCAAAGAACAGCGTAGGCTGGGTTAAGGAGGGCTGGCATGTCGCCGTCGCGTATGTGGTGGGATTCTTCGTTATGCTCTTCCTGGCCGGCTGGAATCCGTGATTGAGGCTTGCCTTGCTTTTCATATCCATACCTCATGCTGATCCCGGCCCATGAGTCAAATCTGCTACCTCGCTGCTACCAGGACAGGACAAATCAGCCTCATCAGCACCGACGGTGCTATCCTCTTGAGTTGTGGTTTCTTGTGGGGTTAGGTTGTCTGAGGTAGGGATTGCTGAAATTCCTAAACCGCGGGTTGAGCGTCCAAATCTGTGCCGAAGAACGTAGGGTGAGACGGGTCGAGCGCTAGAAAGAAGGAGGCCGCCTCATTTGAGGCGGCCTTCTCCTTTTTCTCCCCACGAGCAGATTGGGGAATGGGTTTAGCGGGTGGTGGGGAACCGCGTTTCTGGCAGGGGCGGTGCGGGTGCTCTCACGTCCTGACCTGCCGACCGCCAGCCATGACAGAAAATGCAGCCTGTCCCTATTTTCTATAGCTCCTCATTGTGGGAGTGGGGAAGGCTGGGTCAGTGTCGCGCTAATGGTGTGGAGGGTTGGGCCCCGCACTGGCTGAGCGAATGCGGTCTGCAGAAGGCAGACGCCGAGCACTGTTCGAGCCGGAGCTACGTGCAGCGTATTGGCCGGGCGAGTTGCGCAGGCGAGTAACTCTTTCTGGCAGGTGCGGTGCGGGTGCTCTCAATTGCGCTGACTTTATAGTTTTGCCCCAGGTGGGCTTGCGACTCTCTGAGGCGACCTTGGCGTAGGAATGGGGACACACTGAGCCTCTGGCGATGTGAAAGCTGGAACTGACTGAAGGATTGCGGTCGCCGAAGCGACCGCGCCTGAAGGAATTCCAGAAGATTCACGTCGCCGGAGGCCGGAAGGGTCATTCCGAGAGCCTGGGAGCGACAGCGAGTCGCAGGCCCGCCGCTATGTCCCCATCTCCCACGACGCCAGATATTTCTTCTGCTCCGGCGTCAGCTTATCGATCTGCACGCCCATCCCTGCCAGCTTGAGCCGGGCGATTTCCTTGTCGATTGTGGCCGGCACGGGATACACCTTCCGGTCCAGCATCTTGTAGTTCCTGACGATGTATTCCGCGCTGAGCGCCTGGTTCGCGAAGCTCATGTCCATGACGCTGGAAGGATGGCCTTCCGCAGTCGCCAGATTCACCAGGCGGCCTTCGCCCAGGAGACTCACGCGGTTGCCGCCCTTGAGAGTGAATTGTTCGACGCCGGCACGAATGACCTTCCGTTTCTTGCTCAGCTTCTCCAGCGTCGGAATGTCCAGCTCTACGTTGAAGTGGCCGCTGTTGCAGACGATGGCGCCGTCTTTCATCTTGGCGAAATGCTCGCCGCGGATCACGTGAATGTTGCCGGTGACGGTCACGAAGAAATCTCCGACCGGAGCAGCTAGCTCCATCGGCATCACGCGGAACCCGTCCATCAGCGCTTCCAACCCCTTCAACGGATCGACCTCGGCCACGATCACGTCGGCCCCCATGCCTTTGGCCCGCATGGCGATGCCGCGCCCGCACCACCCATAGCCCACGACGACGACGACGGAACCGCACACGAGGCGGTTGGTGGCCCGCACGATACCGTCCATGGTGGATTGGCCGGTGCCGTAGCGGTTATCGAACATGTGCTTTGTATCGGCGTCGTTGACGGAGATGACGGGAAACTTGAGGACTTTCTTTTCGGCCATACTGCGCAGGCGAATGACTCCGGTGGTGGTTTCCTCCGTGCCGCCGATGACGTTCTTCAAGAGGTCGGTTCGCTTGGAGTGAAGGTGGGATACCACGTCCGCGCCGTCATCCATCGTGACATGAGGGCGGTGGGCGATGGCCGATTCGATGTGACGGTAATAGGTGTCGTTGTCCTCGCCCTTGATGGCGAAGGTCGGAATGCCTTCATGTTGGACCAATGCCGCGGCCACCTCGTCCTGCGTGCTGAGCGGATTGGACGCGCAGAGACGGAGATCGGCCCCCCCGGCTTTCAACGTGATCGCCAGGTTCGCCGTTTCCGTCGTGACGTGGAGGCAGGCGGTGATCCGCACCCCCTTCAGTGGCTGTCGCCGCTTGAATCGTTTTCGAATCAGCCGCAGCACCGGCATGGTGGCCTCGGCCCACTCGATCTTCAACCGGCCTGCGTCGGCCAGCTTGATGTCTCTCACGTCGTAATCCACGGAATCCTCCCTCTACAGAACGTCAATCGTCGTTGGTCAATGGTCAGTTGTGATCATGAAAAGGGGGGCGGGCGATGCACCCGTCCCCCTTCACCTTGGCCTCCGCCTGCTCCGTTTACAGGCCCGCGTCTTTCCGCAGGGCCCTGGTCTTGTCGGTCTTTTCCCAGGTGAACTCCGGCTCGTTGCGTCCGAAGTGTCCGTAAGAGGCTGTCTTGCGGAAGATCGGCCGGCGGAGCTTGAGGTGATCGATGATGCCGCGTGGCGTCATCGGGAAATGTTTGCGCACAAGCTTGTCAAGGTTGTCGACGGACACCTTCTCCGTGTTCTTGGTATCGACGAGCACGGAAACGGGATCGGCCACGCCGATTGCGTAAGCCAGCTGCACTTCGCATTTGTCGGCCAAGCCGGCCGCGACGATGTTTTTCGCGATATAGCGGGCCATATAGGAGGCCGAGCGGTCCACCTTCGTGGGGTCCTTCCCGGAGAACGCGCCGCCCCCATGGCTGCCGTGGCCGCCGTAGGTGTCGACGATGATTTTCCGTCCGGTCAGGCCGGTGTCGCCCATCGGCCCGCCGACGACGAAGCGGCCGGTCGGATTGATGTGGTGCTTGACACCAGTGGGGTCATACAGGTTCTTCGGCATGACGGGTTTGATGACATGTTCCATGATGTCGCGCTCGATCTGCTTGTTCGTGACGTCGGGGCTGTGCTGTGTCGAGACGACGATGGTGTCGAGGCGGAACGGCTTGCCGTGCCGGTACTCGACGGTGACCTGAGACTTTCCGTCCGGGCGCACCCAGTTCAGGATTTTCTTTTTCCGCACTTCCGCGAGGCGCTTGGTCAGCCGGTGAGCTAACACGATCGGCATCGGCATGAGTTCCACGGTCTCGTTGGTGGCATAGCCGAACATCAACCCCTGGTCGCCGGCCCCTCCGGAATCAACGCCCATGGCGATATCGCCCGATTGCTGATGGATCGCGGTGAGGACCGAACAGGTGTGATAGTCGAATCCCCACGAGGCGTCGCAATAGCCGACGTCCTTGATGACGTCGCGGATGATGTCGGGAATCTCGACGTAGGCCTTGGTAGAAATTTCGCCGGCAACAAAGGCGATACCGGTCGTCAGAATCGTTTCGCACGCAACGCGGGAATGTTTATCTTGAGCGATGATCGCGTCCAAGATCCCGTCGGAGATCTGGTCTGCGATCTTGTCCGGGTGCCCTTCCGTGACCGATTCGGAGGTAAATAGATAGTTATTTCTCATGCGCCCCCTCTGGGTTCTGGTTGTTGGGTGCTGCTGGCAGTCGGTGTTGTAGATCGACGAATTCCGAGCGACCGGTCCATAGGTCGAAAACGTACCGATTCTAGTAGAGATGGCACGCTTTGTCCATCACTTCGATAGTAGGGGGGCTGCATGCAGCTGCGCAGCCGTTTGCTTGACAGTACTTTTTAGGCATTTGTAAGATGGTGAGATTTTGGGGACTTAGACATCCCCTCACGGTTCCGCACTCGTAATGGGTGCGGAACGCGATGGGGATCGTACTGAGCGCGCGACCGAGGGTACCGATGAAACCTTTTCAGCCAGCGGCATGGTTTCTCGTTGGACTGCTTGTTGCTGGATGGGTGCTCGTTGTTCCCCTGTCAAAGGGGGAGTCGCCGGGGTTCACGAAAATCCGGATCGCTGAGCCTGACGTGGTCAAGGTCGGCGACGAAGCGCCGAACTTTCGATTGCGCGATCTTGCCGGCCACGTCGTGGATCTGACCCGGCTGAGAGGGAAAGTCGTCCTGGTGAATTTCTGGGCGACCTGGTGCGGGCCCTGCCGTGTCGAAATGCCTTCGATGGAACAGCTGTACCGGACCTTCCCGAGGCGGGAGTTCGAGATTCTCGCGGTATCCGCCGATCCGCAAGGCGCAGCGGTGACACGCCCGTTTCAGCAGGAGACCGGCGTGACGTTTCCCATTCTCCATGATCCCGATATGCGGATTGGAATAGCCTACGGGGCCCGATCGCTTCCGATGACCGTGATGGTCGATCGACAGGGAGTTGTTCGGCAGAAGATTTTCGGCGCGCGTGATTGGGATACGCCCGAGGCTCGCGAGTTGATCCACCGGCTCATGAAGTCGTAGCCATCATGCAGACCGTCCCTCAGATCTCGCTTATCGCCGCCTTCTCGGCCGGCTTGCTGTCGTTTGTCTCTCCCTGCGTGCTGCCTTTGGTGCCGTCTTACATTTCCTACATCACGGGACTGTCCGTCGAACAGCTGACGGACGCAACTGAACGGGTCAAGTTCAAGAAGGCGATCGTGCTGAACTCCTTGTTGTTCATCGCCGGATTTTCCTCGGTGTTCATCGCTTTCGGGGCGTCGGCCAGCTTTCTGGGCCAAATCCTCATCACCTACCAGGAATACATCCGTCGTATCGGTGGGCTGTTGATTGTCGTTTTTGGGCTTTATCTTCTCGGGATCCTGAATCTAAATTTCTTGAAAATGGAGCATCGCTATCAGTTTCGCAATCGGCCGGCAGGCTATCTGGGATCGTTCGTGATCGGCATCGCGTTTGCCGCTGGCTGGACTCCCTGTGTGGGGCCGGTTTTGGGGTCGATCCTTCTCTATGCCAGCACAACAGACTCGCTCTTGAATGGGGTCGCATTACTGACATTCTACTCGTTAGGACTGGGGTTGCCGCTGTTTTTCACGGCGCTGGGTGTCGATCGGTTTCTGGCCTATTTCAAAGAAGTGCGGGCTTATTTGTGGGGCGTTTCGACGGTGAGCGGAGTTCTGCTGGTGGCCGTGGGCGTGTTGATCTATGCCAATTCGCTCACGATGGTGACGAGTTTCTTAGAACGATACGGGATCGGATGGTATTTGGGTCAATAGCCGTCGAAATTTTTGGTCCGAGCGATGGGAGAACGAAGCTGGCGACCTGTTTCACCGAGTCTGCTAGCACCAGGCGCCGAGGCGGCAAGGGGTAAAGGCCTGTCCCAACGCGTCGGCGGAAGGAATGTGAAGCGTTCCGAGTTGGGAAGGCGAGGAAATGGTCGGTCGATCAGGCAGTGTCGTTCCGGGGCTACCGCCATCTGTCTGTGTCGCATCGGAAGCCACGGCCGAGTTCGATTGGGCGGCGATCAGAGGACCGGACTGGGCACCTCCGATTTTGGCCAGCAAGCTGTTCCCATCGCTGGCTGCCCTGCTGTCCGGATATTTTGCCGCCAACAGGGCGAGACTTTCTCGTGCCCAATCGTCGGCCCCCAGGTCGTGATAGGCCATGGCAAGAAAGTACAAGGCATCGGGGGCGACCGGCTTGTCCGGGTAGCTCTTTACAATGTGTTCGAATCGGCGTGCAGCGGCTAGATAGGAGCCACGCCGGTAGTAGAATTGGCCCACATACAGGTGCATTTGTGCCAGCCAATCGTGGCACTCCTGGATTTTTTGTTGGGCTTGGGCATCATAGCGACTTCCAGGGAAATCTTTTCTCATCCGCTCGAACGCGACGATGGCTTTTTGCATCGGGTCGGGATCGCGATCGATGGTTTGCGCGCGTTTTAAATGAATCTCTCCGATCCTGAACGCTGCATAGGGAGCGAGCACATGGTTTCGGTGGAGATCCAAGAAGTGGTTGTACTCGACTAACGCCTCGTCGTACTCCTGCTTCTCGAAAAACGCTTCTCCGCGTTTCATGATGACATTGGGATGGTAGTACTTCTCAGCAGCGCTCTCGACGAAGATTTGCTCGTCTGTCCCGTCGAGCGATTTCTTCGCACCCTCCGGTTGTCGCATGTCCTTGGGTGTGCCTGAGCACGCGGTCAAGAGAGCCTGGCTGACCACCAGGCAACCCAGGAGAGCCAGGAGGATGAGACGGGAGGACGTCCGAGACCGTCGGCCCGCTTCAGTTTGAGCCTGGTTTTGGAGTCTCAACATGCGGAATATTCATAGCAAGAATATGGGCAAAAAGCAACGGCCACAAGAGCTTGGTTGACCCGCCCCGCTCTGCTCCCTATAATCCCGCGCACGCTTGAGCTTGACCTAGTTCTTCGCGATCGGTCGTGGGCGGGAGTGATGATTCGAACGAAAGTGATCGGGACAGGCAGTTATCTTCCGGACCGGGTCGTCACGAATGAGGAAGTTGCCCGTTCGCTGGGGGTGCCCCCGGCCCAGATTGAACGGTTGACCGGCATTCGGGAGCGTCGCTGGGCGGCTGAGCACGAAGCCCCGTCAGATATGGCCATTGCGGCTGGACGTCGCGCCCTCGATGCCGCCGGCTGTCAGGCCTCCGACATCGATGCCATCATCCTTTCCACGACATCCCCTGATATGCCCTTTCCCTCAACGGCCTGTTTTGTCCAGCGGGGGCTTGGGTGCAGAGGGGTGGGATCGTTCGATGTGTCTGCCTCCTGTTCGGGGTTTCTCTACGGGCTTTCCATGGCACAGGCGATGATCCAGAGCGAGCAGGTCGGGACCTGCCTCGTGGTGGCCTCGGAGGTGAAGTCTCGGTTTCTCGATCCCAAAGATGAAGCGACGGCCATGCTGTTCGGCGATGGGGCGGGTGCGGTCATCCTTCGCGGCGAGGAAGACCAAAATCCGCAGTGGCATGGCCTCCTTGGGGTCAGGCTCTATGCGGATGGATCGCGGCACGAACTGATTCGTGTCCCTGCCGGCGGGTCGCGGGCCCCGTCCTCCCTCGACACGCTTGCCAGGCGGGAGCATGTGCTTCGTATGCGGGGGGCCTCGCTGTTTCGAACGGCGACCCGACGGATTCAACAGGCCGTCCTGGATATGTTGAAGGAGTTCGGGGTCCGTCTTGACGATATCAAGCAGGTGGTGTTTCACCAGGCCAACGGCCGGATTCTGACGCATGTTGCCGATGGCCTGGGGATTCCACGGGACAAGGTGTCGTCCGTGATCGAGCGGTACGGCAATACGTCGTCGGCTTCCCTGCCCATCACGCTTGACGCTGCGGTGGGTGAGGGGAGGATCTTGTCAGGCGACCTTGTGCTGCTGGGCAGTTTTGGCGGAGGGCTGACCTGGGCCACGAGTCTCGTGCGGTGGTAGCGGTGCGGGTCGAGGACGATGGCGGGCCCGTGATCGGGTTGCAGCGCGGCTGTGTAAGAGAAGAGGATCCCCTCCCAACCTAGGAGCAGCGACCGTGCTTTTCGGTCTGATCCCAAAAGAAGAAGCCTTTTTCGACCTGTTCAAGCAGGCGGCGCACAATGTGATCGAAGGCACCCGCCTGCTCAAGGACATGATGGAGGACTTTCGGGACCTTCCCGACAAGGCGAAGAAGATCAAAGAGGTGGAGCATGTCGGAGATGGGATCACGCACGACATTGCGCGGCGTCTCAATCAGACCTTCATGACGCCGATCGACCGCGAAGACATCCACGATCTCGCCAGCGCGCTGGATGACATTCTCGATGCGGTGGAAGCGGTGGCGGATCGATTTGTGATCTACAAGATCGCGCGACCGACCGAGTCGGCCATTCGTCTCGCTGACATCTTATATCGGGCCTCGGTGGCCGTGGGTGGCGGGGTGGATCGGATCGGCATGTCGCATGCGGAGGTCAAGGAATGCGGTGTGCAAGTGAACAGTCTGGAGAACGAGGCTGACCGTGTCTCGCGGGACGCCATTTCGGCGCTGTTTGAAAAGGACACGGACCCGATCTCCGTCATCAAATGGAAAGAAATCTATGAAACGTTCGAAGAAGGCACCGACCGTTGCGAGGATGTGGCGAACGTCATCGAGCGCATTGTTCTCAAGCAGACCTAGCAGGCGTGACGCCACGTGCCCGAACTGACCGGCCTGCTGCTGCTCACCGTCGTCCTGGCTCTCCTGTTCGACTTCTCGAATGGCTGGCATGATTGCGCCAACGCCGTGGCGACGGTCGTGTCGACTCGTGTCCTGAGTCCCCTGGCCGCCGTGCTGCTGGCGGGCGCGTTGAATGTCGCGGGAGCCTTCTTTTCAACCGCCGTCGCGAAAATGATCGGCGGGGGAATCGTCCATGCCGAGGCGATTACCAACACGGTGGTCGCCGCCGCGATGGGAGGGGCGATCTTATGGAATCTCGTTACGCTGTTGCTGGGGTTGCCGACCAGTTCCTCCCATGCGCTGATCGGTGGACTCGTCGGATCGGCCGTGGCCCATGGCGGCTGGGCGGTGGTCCAGGTCAAGGGACTGCGCGCGATTCTCGAAGCGATGGTGCTTTCCCCGCTCTTCGGGTTCGGCATCGGGTTCGCCATCATGGTGACGGTCAGCTGGGCCTTCTTCCGGGTTCCACGCGGAGTGGCGACGACCGTGTTCAGCCGGCTGCAGCTTCTCTCGGCAAGCTTCATGGCGTTCAGCCACGGGGCGAACGATGCTCAGAAGGTGATGGGCGTGATCACGCTGGCCCTGGTCGCATCGGGGCAATTGACCTCCTCGGAAGTGCCGACCTGGGTGATCGTGGCCTGCGCGCTGGCGATGGGGCTTGGGACGACCGTGGGGGGGTGGCGAATCGTCAAAACTCTGGGGATGAAAATCGTGAAACTTGAGCCGGTTCACGGGTTTGCGGCAGAAACAGGAGCCGCGACGGTTCTACTGTTCACGGCCCATTTCGGTCTTCCCGTCAGTACGACGCATACGATTACTTCTTCGATCCTGGGGGTCGGGTCGACCAGGCGCCTTTCAGCGGTCCGATGGGGGCTCACGCACAGGATCCTCTCGGCCTGGGTCTTTACGTTACCCGGGGCGGGCTTGCTGGGGGCCGGAGTCTATGCCCTGCTGGCGTCACTGGGTTGAGGAAGCTTTGGGTGCCGACTGCCGACCGGGAAACGAACCACAAACCGGCTTCCTTGCGGATGATTGGCCTCCACCCACACCTGTCCTCCATGTCCTTCGACGATGTGTTTGACGATGGCCAGGCCGAGCCCTGTTCCGCCTAGTTCCCGCGACCGGGCTTTGTCGACGCGATAGAAGCGTTCGAATACGCGCGGCCGGTCTTGTTCCGGAATACCGATTCCGGTATCCGCCACGCTCAATTCGATCATCCGGCCCAGTGCGTCACCAATCCCGTTCTCGGGAACCAGCTTGCCTCCGACGGTGATAGTTCCGCCCGCCGGCGTGTACTTGATGGCGTTATCCAGGAGGTTGGTCAATACCTGGACGAGCCGTCCCTCATCGCCGGCGATGGGAGGGAGCGCAGGGTCGATCAGTGCGACCAGTCGGTGGCCGTTCTTGTCGGCGATCGGTTTCATCATCGAGAGCGTGCGGTCGATGATGGGGCGAAGCTCGATCGGTTCTTCTCTGAACAAGACGCGGCCCGATTCGATCTTCGAGAGTTCCAGCAGATCTTCGAGGATGAGATTGAGCCGATCGCTTTGCTTGAGGATGATATCCAGGAATTTCACCGAGCTGACGGGGTCGTCCTTGGCGCCGTCCAGGAGGGCTTCCGCGTATCCCTTGATGGACGTGAGTGGAGTGCGGAGTTCATGGGAGACGTTCGCGACGAAATCCTTTCGAATCTTTTCGAGACGCCGCAATTCCGTGATGTCGTGGAAGACCAACACGACACAGGCTTCATTCTCCTGTTCTCCCCCCGCGACCGAGGCTTCGATGTGGAGGCAGCGGCCGGTGAGGGGCAGCACGATTTCATCTTCATGATTCGTCCGTGAACTCAGGATCGCCGTCACCAGGTCGTTGAGCTGTTGATGGCGGAATAATTCCGCGCAGGGACGTCCTCGCGCCTCGGCGCGCGAGACGCCGAAGATGTGCTCCAACGCCGGGTTCGCTTGCAGGACATGGCCGCGATAGTCCAGCACCATGACCCCTTCGACCATCGAGGTCAGCACGGCGAGCAACTGGGCGCGATCTTCCGAGAGCTCATCGATCTTGGCGCGAAGCTGGTCGGCCAGGTGATTGAGCGAGGCGGCCAGGAGGCCGACTTCGTCTTTCGCGGTCGTTTTGATGGGGACGGTCTGGTGGTCTGAGATGAGTCGCTGGGCGGCCAGCGCGATGTCCGAGAGCGGCTGCGTGATGCTGCGCGCCAGCCAGATACTGAGCAGGACGGCCGTGCAAAAGGCGACAGCCAGGGCCAGCAACAGATTCCGCTGCAGCTCGGCAATCTCTCGATCCAGCACCACCACCGGGAGCCCCACGCGAATGACGATGGGTTGGGCACCCGGTGGCTGCGTCATGACCAAGGCACGATACATGGTACGTTCGCCGGTGGTGGTGCTGGCTCGAACGGCCTCGCCGCGACCTGTTTGAAAAGCTTGTTGGATTTCCGGGCGCGACCGGTGATTCTCAACCGAGGGCAGGTCTGCATCCCTCACCGCGCTGTCGGCGATGACGGTCCCGTCTGCGGCGACGACGGTGATGCGGGCGGAGGCCCGAGCGCCGAGCTCACGCGCTGTTTCCTGCAGTCGCGACTGCGTCGGGAGCGGAGCGGCTGAGCGAAACAGGGGGTGAAATCCGTATTCGACGAGGCTGGTTTTCGCTTCCAGGACCTCGCTCAACTGAGTGAGGTACTGCCCTTCGAGCGATTGAACAGCCAGCACGCCGGCGATCAGCAAGCCGGCGGCTATCGCCAGGAGCGTTCCGGCTGTCACTTTCCATCGGATGGACACGGTCAGTCTGACCCGTCTGGATCCTTGAGCTTGTACCCCAGGGATTTCACGGCGACGATGGCCTCTTCGAGAAGGGGAAGTTTTTGTTTGAGTCGCCGGATATGCACGTCCACCGTTCTCGTCGTCCCATAATAATCGTAGCCCCACACGGCGTTGAGGAGGACGTCACGGGTCAGTACCAGACCGGGGTGTCGAAGGAGATGCTCCAGCAATCCGAATTCTTTTGCCGTCAGGGGCACTTCCTCCTTACCCAGGCTGACCTCGTGCCGTCTGAGATCCAGCGTAAGCGGACCATACTGATACTGGCTCGTTCCGTTGGCGGGGCTGCGATCCAGCCGGCGCAGCATGGCCCTGACGCGGGCGACCAGAGCCTTGGGGCTGAACGGCTTGGTCACATAATCATCGGCGCCCAGCTCGAGGCCGATGATCGTGTCCGATTCCTCGGCCTTGGCCGTCAGCATAATGATGGGCAGCATGGCGGTTTCAGGGACAGCGCGCAGCCGCTTGCAGATTTCGAGCCCGTCCAGTTCGGGCAGCATCAGATCAAGCACCACGAGATCGGGCTTGTCCTCCTTGACCTTCTTCAGCGCCTCCGGGCCGGTCATGGCCGTGACTGCTCGAAACCCCTCTTTTTCCAGATACAGTTTGACGAGCTGGAGAATGTCCCGCTCATCTTCAACGACGAGGATTTTCTTCTGGTGGGTCGTTCCCATAGATCACCCACAGCGTACGGAGTAGGAGGAGAGGTGTCAAGCCAAGCGACGAGCGACGGCAGCCTGGAACAGGGGGCAATTCTGTTGACGAGGTCGTCTCATCTGACGTAAGGTGAACGACAATGTCCCGTTGCCCGGCACCGTGCGATCGATGCCCCGGTCCAGCCTGAAGGAGCTCTCCGGATTATGAAGATCTATCTTGCCAATCCCCGAGGATTCTGTGCCGGCGTCGACCGGGCGATCGATATCGTCGACCTTTCCCTCAAGAAGTATGGCGCACCCATTTATGTGCGTCACGAGATCGTCCATAGCCGGCATGTCGTGAATTCGCTCCGGCAGAAAGGAGCTGTGTTTGTGGAAGAGCTGGGTGAAGTGCCGGAGGGGTCGGTCGTCATTTTCAGTGCGCACGGAGTAGCCAAGTCTGTGTGGGAAGAAGCGAATCGTCGTCGTCTGCATGTGATCGATGCGACCTGCCCGCTCGTGATCAAAGTCCACAATGAAGTGAACCGCGACTATACCCAGGGATACGATCTGATCCTCATCGGCCATGCGGGCCACCCGGAAGTCATCGGGACGCTGGGCCAGATCCCCGACAAATTCCACCTGGTTTCCTCGGTTGAGGATGTTGAAAAGCTGCAGGTGGAAAACACCATCAACCTCTCATACGTCACGCAGACGACCCTGAGCGTGGACGAATGCCGGGACATCGTGGGCGCGTTGCATCGTCGCTTTCCGAACATCAAAGGCCCGCACCAGGAAGATATCTGCTACGCGACTCAAAACCGGCAGAATGCCGTCAAGGAATTGTCCCGTTCAGTCGATGTCATCCTCGTCATCGGTTCCCCGAACAGCTCCAATTCGAACCGTCTGCGCGAGCTGGGCGAGCAGTGCGGCATTCCGTCCTATCTGATCGATTCGGCCAGCGACATCAATCCGGTGTGGCTCGAAAAGGCCAAAGCCGTCGGGATCGCCGCCGGTGCCTCCGCTCCGGAGGTCCTGGTCACCGAAGTGGTGGCGTTCTTACGAGCATCCGGCCCGTCGGAAGTCGAGGAGCTTACGGTCATCGAAGAGGACGTCGAATTCCTCCTGCCGAAGGAGCTTGTCCAGATCGAGCCGTCCAGCAAGTCAGCGGCCAGCATTGCCGGTTAGCTGTCCCCTCTGGCCTGTCCCCGCGGCCTCCCATATGTTGTAGGGATCCTCCTCCATTCCCCCCGTATGCTGTATTTTACTTTGATTTCTCAGGATCCCTTGTGTTACAAGGGCCCGTGGTTTCTTGCTTCCCCCATATCGTTCCAGGACTCACACAAATGGTGAACCGATGTATTTGAAATCCCTGGATATGCTGGGCTTCAAGTCTTTTGCCGAGGCCAAGATCCAGTTCCCCGAAGGAGTGACGGCGATCGTGGGTCCCAACGGCAGCGGGAAGAGCAATGTGGTGGACGCCATTCTCTGGGTGATGGGCGAGCAAGGTACCAAAATCCTTAGGAGCGAAAAGATGGAGGATGTCATTTTCAACGGTACCGAGCTTCGAAAACCGTTGGGGATGACCGAGGTGTCGCTGACCATCGGGGGACTCGATCAGGCGACGATGAATATCGAGGGAGGCGCGGGTCTTCCCGCCCAACTGACCGAGTTTCAGGAATTAATGATCACGCGTCGGTTGTATCGGAACGGAGACAGCGAATACCTCATCAATAAGACCGCCTGTCGTCTCAAGGACATTCGCAGTCTGTTGCTCGACACCCGTGCGGGCAGCAAAGGACATACGGTCATTGCTCAAGGTCAGATCGATCAGATCCTGAACGCCTCTGCGCAAGATCGACGCGAGCTCATTGAGGAGACCGCCGGCATCATCCGCTACAAGAAACAGAAAGCCGAGGCGCTGCGGAAACTCGAAGGCGCGCAACAGAACCTCCTGCGCGTTCGCGATATCGTGACGGAAGTGAAGAAACAGCTGAACTCCCTCGAACGGCAAGCTCGCCAGGCGCGGACCTATCAAGCATTGCAGCAGGAAGCGCGGGCCATTGAAATCCAGCTGCTGAGCAGAGATTTCAGGGCGTTGAGGCGCGAATTGAACGAGGTCGAAGCCGAACTCTCGAACTTGGATCAGCAGGAGTCCGCGAAGGCTGCCGAGCAGGCCCGGCTCACGACGGACCTGGAGCAGGCCCGACTGAACGCCATCGCGATGGGCGACACGATCGACAGAATTCGAGAGGAATTGGGGCAAGTGGAGCAACAGCAGGCCCAGGCGCTGACGGCGGTGGAGGTGGAGCGCAACCGTTGCCAGCTGTTTGAACAGCAGCATAGCCAGGAAACAATGGACCTGGACGAGCTGGTGCGTTCGCAAGCCGGACTCGCTGACACGCTGGAACGGATCGGTGCGTCCCTAGATGCCGTGGCGGCTGAAATCACGGAGCGGGAACGGGCGCTGGGATCACTCGACGGCGAAATGGTGCGTCTGCTTCACCAGCGGGCCTCGGCGGTCGCTGAGGTAGAGCGCGGCCGCTCAGATGTGCTCCAGCTGGCGGTGTTGGTGGCCAATACCGAGCAGACCTGTTCCCAGCTCGCGGCCAGGGCTGAGGAAATCGCTCACCGGAGGAGCCAGCTAGCGTTCGAGCAGCGGGAGGTGGAGGCTCAGCGGACGTCGGCCGTTCATCGGCATGATCAGTTGCGCCTGGAGTATGGAGAAGCCGATCGACTGGTGGGCAGTCTGCAGGCGGAACAACGGGCCGTGCAGGAAGACAGTACACGGGCAGCGGAGGAGCTGCAGTCGTTTGACCAGATGATTCTCCGGCGGTCCGAGGAACTTGCCGCGGTTGATTCCCGGCTTGAGGCGTTGCAGAGCGTGGTACGCGAAGAAATGGGCTACGGGCGTCAAGGAGTCGATGATGGTACGGCGCTTAAGTCCTATGAAGGGGTGCATGACGCGGTGGCTGAATGGCTGACAATCCCGCCAGGATTGGATCGTGCGGTCGAGGCGGTGCTGGGCGAGCGGGTCCGCGGCTGGTTCGTCGATGCTCCGTCGGTGGCGCATCGTGTGGTCGACTTTCTTCGTGAACAATCGCTCGGTCGCGGCAGTTTCATTCCGCAGTGTCCGCGGTGGGGAACCGGTAGCCTGGGACTCTGGTGGCCGGCCATCGCCGATCAGGCCGGCGTAATCGGGCGCGCGGTCGATCTGATTTACACCGATGCCGACCGCGTGGCTGCTCGCGACTGTTTGTTCGATCGGGTCATTTTCGTCGAGTCGCTGGACCATGCCATCCATCTGTGGGAGCGGAATATCTGGTCTGCACCGGAGGGTCCCATTCTCGTGACGTTGAGGGGCGAAGTCCTGGACCCTTCCGGAGTGCTCACCGGCGGTCAGATTCACGAAGGGCAGGGACTGCTCGAGCGGCGCCGGGAAGTGCTGGAGATCGAAGCGCGCCGGCAGTCGCTGGTCTTTGCGCTGGAAGAGGAGAAGGCACGACGCGAGGTCCTGCAGACGCAGGCTCAATCCCTGGTGCAGCGGGGCCGGCAGCTGGCGGAGTCGCTGCATCGCGCCGAAATGCAGGATCTCTCTCTGCGCAAAGACGAAGAAAGTCTCCAGCAGGCACTCGCGGACCTGGAACTCCGTCTCCGCGGCATGGCAGCCGAGATTGAGAAGGGGGGTGCCGAAGGGCAGCGGATCGAGCAGGAGTCCCGATCGGTCCAGGCGCAGCTGACGCAGTGGATCGGAGAAAAGGTCGGCCAGGAAGCGGGGCTGGGCCGGGTTCGCGAACGCCTCGACCAGATCGATCAGCACATCCGGGCGCTGCAGGACCGCGTGACCGAGGCGCGACTTGCGGCCGAGGGGCTTCGCGCGAAACGGGAGCATGAACAGGCGAATCGCACTCGGGTGGCGCAACAGATTCAAGACACGGGCTACCGTCGTCATGCAGCGGAGGAGCATCTTGAGAGCCTGAAGGTTGCGATGGAGCGCAGCCGGGGCGAGCAGGCTCGTCAGGAATCGCTCTGTCGCGAGTTCGGCGCGACCGCCGGGCGCGTGAAAGGGGAGTTGGTGGCGGTGCAGGAACAGCAGGCCGACCAGATCGCGACCAATCAATCGATCGAGGTCGGCCTGGACGAAGCCCGACGCGGGGTGTCGAGGGTTCGCGATGCGCGGATGACGGTGGAAGTCCGTCGCGCCGAAATTCGGACGCATTTGGGAACGGTTGAGGCAACGTTATCGGGAACCTATCAGCTGGATCCGCACACGCTCCTAACCGAGCCCTCGGGGGCAACCGAATCGGCGTCGGGGAGTGACGGCGCCGTGACTGGCGAGGTGGTTCAACATGCCAATGCCGAGCTGAAAGAGCAGCTACAGAAACTGCGCGACCGGTTGGATCGAATGGGACCGATCAACCTGGCCGCCATCAACGAACATCACGAGCTGGATGAACGCTACAAGTTCCTGTCCAGCCAGGAGCAGGACCTGTCCAATTCTATCGCGTCCCTCAAAGAGATTATTCAGCGCATCAACCGGACGACCAAGGAAATGTTCGTGTCTACGTTCAATGAATTGCAACAGAAGTTTGCGGAGGTATTTGTCCAGTTCTTCTCGGGCGGGCGGGCCGAGCTCCAGCTGGTGGATGAACCGCCTTCGGAAAACGGCGAGAGCTCTGGGAGCCAGGAGCCCGGCATCGACATCGTGGCGCAACCGCCGGGGAAGCGGCTGAAAAGTATTACGATGCTGTCGGGGGGCGAGAAGACGCTCACGGCGATGGCGCTGCTGTTTGCCAGCTTCCTGATCAGACCGACGCCCTTCTGCCTCCTGGATGAAATTGATGCACCATTGGACGAGGAAAACATCGGGCGCTTTACCGGCGTGCTGAGGGAGTTGGCTCAGGACGCCCAGTTTCTTGTCATCACCCACAACAAGCGGACTATGGGCATCGCCGATTCGCTCTTCGGAGTTACCATGGAAGAGCCGGGTGTGTCCAAACTGGTCTCGGTCAGGCTTGGGGACCTGCAGCCGGCCTAGCCTTCCGCGCACATGTCCGCCTGGTCCGTTCCTGTTTCTCGCGGGCCATCCGCACGCGTGTCGACAAAAAAGCTGAATAGTTTAGAGGACTTCACCGCCTGATTGCTTGACTCATCCTGGAGCGTCTGCTATAAGCCGTGCGATGGACCGCTCCCCGACCAGTAAGGCCTGTGCCGGGAGGTCTCGGCACGCGCGAGCAATTTCTCCTGTCTCATCCGTCTCAATCGAGCCGTAACGATCTATGAAACTCATCAGGACGTTGTTGAACCGCCTGTCTGAGAGCCTGCTCTCGAACGCACACGAGAAACTCAGCCCCGCGGCTGAGTGCTCCCCTGTAGCTCCGCTCCGGCTTGTCTCGGACAAACCGGCGATGCTGCCCTCGTTCGATACTACCCCGCGTCGCCCCATCGGTCATGCCGGTAGTCAGCCTGACGCGATCGATGATGCGATCAGGCGGAGCCAGGCCTGGTTCCTCAGCCGGCAGCATGCCGAAGGCTATTGGGTGGCCGAACTCGAAGCAGACACCACCTTGACCGCGGAATATCTGATGCTCCGACGGTTTCTCGATCGTGTGGATCCGGATCGCGAGAAGAAGGCCGTGCGCTACCTGAAGGCGATGCAGCTGCCTGACGGCGGATGGCCGATTTACTGCGAAGGGCCGGCGGAGATCAGCGCGTCGGTCAAATCTTATTTCGCGCTCAAGTTGAGCGGAGTGTCTGCGGATGAGCCCTTCATGATCCGGGCGAAGGAGAGAATCCTCGCAATGGGCGGCGTCGTGCGCGCCAACGTGTTTACAAAGATCGCGCTGGCGTTGTTCGATCAGTATGACTGGGAAGGCGTGCCGCACATGCCGGTCGAGATCATGCTGTTGCCGAAGCGGTTCTACTTCAGCATCTATGCCATCTCCTACTGGTCGCGCGCGGTGTTGATTCCGTTGTTGATCGTGTTCGCCCACCGGCCGGTCTGCCGTATCCCGCGAGAACAGGGCATTGAAGAGCTGTATCCTATCCCGCGGGGAGAGATTCGCTATTGGAAATACCCGCCGTTCAACAAGGATCAGAAGTGGTTCACGCCGCATAATTTCTTCGTCGCGCTGGATGCAATGCTGAAATTGTACGACCGGATGCCCATGAGAGTGCTGCGGGAGAAGGCGCTGCAGAAAGCGAAAGCCTGGATGTTGGAGCGCCTCAACGGGACCGGCGGGCTTGGCGCCATCTATCCGGCGATGGCCAATTCCATCATGGCGCTTCAGTGCCTGGGCTATGATGCGGACGATCCTTTGGTGATGAAGGCCCTGCGCGAAATTGAGGACTTGGAAGTCTACAGTTCCCTGTCGCTCGACGGCCAGCCTGTTCCCACCGTCCATCTTCAGCCCTGCTTTTCTCCCATCTGGGACACCGCCCTGCTCATGAATGCGCTTTTCGAGGCGGGGCTGCCGCAAGATCATCCAGTGTTCCAGAAAGCCGGGGCATATCTCATGTCCAGGCAGACCAAGATGGTGGGCGACTGGGTCATTTCCTCGCCGGGCGCCGAGCCAGGGGGATGGTATTTTCAGTTTGAAAATGAAGTCTATCCGGACGTTGACGATTCCGCTGTCGTGCTGATGGCGCTCTCGAAAGTGAAAATGCCGCAGCGAGCCGGGCTGCAGGAGTCGATTCGTCGCGGGATGCAGTGGGTGCTGGCGATGCAGGGGTCTGATGGCGGATGGGGCGCGTACGACAAGGACAACAACCGGGTGGTGTTCAACTATATTCCCTTTGCCGATCATCGGGCCTTGCTCGATCCCAGCACCTCCGATCTTGCAGGGCGATGCCTGGAGATGCTCGGAGCATTGGGATACGACGCCACGCATCCCGCCGTCGCGCCGGCCCTGGCGTTCCTCAAGAAAGAACAGGAACAGGACGGCAGTTGGTATGGACGGTGGGGCGTCAACTACATCTATGGTACCTGGTCCGTCCTGGCGGGACTTCGCGCGATCGGGGAGGACCCCTCGGCGCCCTACATCCGCCGGGCGGTCTCCTGGTTGGAGTCCAAGCAGAATTCCGACGGCGGATGGGGAGAATCGTGCCGGTCGTACGTCGATGGGGTGCACAGCGGCAAGGGAGAGAGCACCCCCTCGCAGACCGCCTGGGCCCTGATGGCCTTGATGTCGGCCGGAGTCACGGATTCGTTCAGCATCGCGCGCGGCATCCAGTTCCTGCTTCGCCACCAGATGACGGATGGATCGTGGGAGGAGGTTCGTCATACGGGCACGGGATTCCCCGGAGTCTTTTATCTTCGATATCATTGGTATTGTCAGTATTTCCCGCTGTGGGCCCTGGCGATGTACCGCAATCTTCGCTCGCGCGGGAAAATGCGGGCCGATGAGCTGCGTCACCAGGTCCAGGGGACTGGGTCTGACCGGTCTAAACGTTGACCGCGGCGAATTCACTTCCTCAGGTCGTTACTCCTCTTCCATCAGGGACGGGACCACCAAAACGGATCGCGATTTTTTCCGCAACCTCATGGGAAATGGAGGCGGTTCGCGCTGCGTTTGCAACGGGCATCGAGCGGCAGGTCGAGGGGGTGCGCGTCTGGGTGTGCGCAGCGGGCCCGAGGGAGTATTGGCTGGCTCGCACCGGGGTGGGGCTGGAGAAAGCCGGTCGGGTCGCCGCTCGATTACTGACCCATCAGCCGTTCAGCCTCGCGGTTTCGACGGGGTTTGCCTGCGCGCTCATCGCGGTGGAGATAGGAACACTCCTGGTGGGATGTGAAGTGGTGGGCGCCGACACCGAGGGCTCTGAGCCATCACGCGCGATCGAGGTGCCGGGAGCCGAGCGGGATGCGGTACTCGCGCTGGTTCCCGGCTCGGTGCAAGCCACCCATGTGGGACGTTTCGTGTCGGTGGCTCGTATTGTCGGCCGCGCGTCGGAGAAACAGCGGGTCGCCAGCAGCACCGGGGCCATCGGTCTCGACATGGAGAGCGCGGCGTTGGCAGCCGAGGCGCAGCGCGCCCGCGTACCCTTCGTGGTCGTGCGCGCGGCATCCGATCTTCTGGACGAAGATCTCCCACTTGACTTCAATCTTTTTCTCAGGCCCACTGGCTGGATTAAGGGGGTCGCAATGGTGCTGGGTGCTCCGTCGAGCCTCTTGGGCCTCGGCCGGCTTCGGCGACAGAGTGGGGCGGCTGCAAAGAACTTGACGGCGTTCTTCCAACGTTATGTGACCGTAATGGCGACCGACGACACCCGCGCGGGAGTTCTCACCGAGCAAGCATGAACCTTGTTGAACGGATCGGTCATGGGGTCCTGATCTACGTGGGCGAAATGGGCCGGATGCTCATCTTCGTCCTCTCGTCCTTCGCCTGGCTCCTGCGTCCACCACTCCGGGTCGTGCAAATCGTCAAACAGGTGCACTTCATCGGCTACAAGTCGACGTTCGTCGTGGTGCTCACGGCGGGTTTCACGGGCATGGTGCTGGCCCTGCAGGGGTACTATACGCTGCGAAAGTTCGGATCGGAGGCGCTGCTCGGCTCGGCCGTCGCGCTTAGCATGATCCGTGAACTGGGGCCGGTACTGGCCGCGCTGATGGTGACGGCACGCGCCGGCTCGGCGATGACGGCGGAAATCGGCATTATGCGGATCACCGAGCAGATTGACGCGCTCGATACCATGGCCATCAATCCGCTTCAATACCTGATTGCTCCGAAGCTCGTCGCCGGCTTGATCGGCGTGCCTCTGTTAGTCGCCATTTTCGATGTGGTGGGGATTTATGGCGGCCACCTTGTCGGGGTGGAGCTGCTGGGCGTCAACCCCGGCTCATACTGGAATTCGATCGAATCGGCGGTCGAATGGAAAGACGTCTACGGCGGCATTCTCAAATCCATCAGTTTCGGTCTCATTGTCAGCTGGGTCTGCTGCTATAAGGGCTATTACACCAGGATGAGTGCGGAAGGATTAGGTACTGCGACGACCGAGGCAGTCGTGTTGTCCTCGGTCCTGATTCTCGTGTGGGACTATTTCCTGACGTCGGTGCTGTTATAGGGTGTCTCAGGTCATCAAGTCTTCAAGTCCCAAAGTCGGACGACCCGACTTGAAGACTTGACGACGACCAGACGTTTCGACTCGCGACCATGATCAGACTCGTCGGTGTGAAGAAGACATTAGGTGGGCAACCGGTGTTGCAAGGGGTCGATCTGTCCGTCCCGCAGGGAAAGCTGACGACGATCATCGGCCGGAGCGGAGAGGGCAAGAGTGTGCTCCTGAAGCACATGATCGGCCTGCTTCAGCCGGACGAGGGAGAAGTCTGGGTGGACGGAACGGAGATCTCGCGCCTGCGGGGGCATGCCCTCAACGAGGTCCGCAAGCGGTTCGCGATGCTGTTTCAGGGGGCTGCGCTGTTCGATTCGCTGACGGTGTTTGAGAACGTGGCGTTTCCGCTTCGTGAAAAGCTCCGGATGAAAGGGGCGGAGGTCACGAAACGGGTCGAGGAGAAATTGGACCAAGTCGGTCTGGCGGGGATGGGCCACAAGTTTCCCGCGGAACTCAGCGGCGGTATGCGGAAGCGCGCCGGACTGGCGCGGGCCCTCGTCATGCAGCCGGAGATTATTCTGTTCGACGAGCCGACCACCGGTCTCGATCCGCTCATGGCGAAATCAATCCACGATCTCATCACGAGCATGCAACGGAAGTTCGGGTTCACCGGAGTCATGGTCAGCCACGAGATTCCGGAAATCTTCGGGATCTCCGATTACGTCGCGATGTTGAAACGGGGACGGATCGCGGCGATGGCGGAGCCGATGGCATTTCAACGGACCGCCGACCCTGAAATCAGAGAATTCATCTCAGTCGGAGGCACGGTGCCGTTGTCGGCGGCTCCCTCCGGCGGCTAGAGGAGTGCCAGAATGGACAAGGTCAGGCTGGAATTGATCGTCGGCGCGTTCGTGCTCGTCGGGATTATTTGTTTGGGCTATCTCTCGATCAAACTGGGCAAGCTGGAAGTCATCGGGGGAGATCGGTTTGAAGTCGATGCTCAGTTCGACTCGGCTTCGGGGCTGAAGGCGGGGGCGGCCGTAGAAATCGCCGGCGTGGAGGTGGGGCGGGTCAAATCCATCGTGTTGAATCAGGATCGAGCGATGGTGAGGCTCGTGGTTCAGAACGGGACCAAGCTCTATTCCGATACCATTGCGTCGATCAAGACCAGAGGGATCATCGGAGAGAAGTTTCTCGCGCTCTCGCCGGGCGGCGGCGGCGACCCTTTGAAAGCGGGCGACACGATACGCGACACTGAATCAGGGTTGGATCTCGAGGAACTCGTGAGCCAGTATGTTCATGGCAAGGTCAATTAGCCTCCCCTCCTCTGGGGGCGGCCAGCAGACTGAGGAATCTGTGGAGGGGGACGGTATGACGATGGCGATCGTGAAGCGGTGGAGCGGGAACCGGTGCGCGCAGGCGGTCGGGGTCGTGGTGCCCAGGTTGTTCTTGGCCGTGATCGGAGTGGTGCTGGCGGTATCTCCTGGACATGCCGGAGCGCCTACAGATTCCATGAAGGCCACGATCGACGAGGTCCTGCGCATCATTCGGGATAAGGAATTGAAGTCACCAGGCAAGGCGGAAGAGCGTCGGCAGCAGCTCGAACAGGTCGTAGGCACCCGGTTTGATTATCAAGAAATGTCGAAGCGCGCGCTCGGCGCTCCGTGGAATGGGCTGTCCGATCAGGACAAACAGGAATTCGTCGGCCTGTTTCGCACCTTGCTGACGAATTCCTATGCCGACAAGATTGAATCGTATTCTGGCGAAGGCGTGCAGTACTTGAACGAACGCACCGAGAAGGATTATGCCGAAGTCAGGACAAAGGTACTCTCGGGAAAGACGGAGATCCCGCTCGATTACCGATTGATCAACAGGGTGGATGACTGGCGCGTGTACGATGTCGTGGTCGACGGCGTCAGCCTGGTGAACAATTATCGCGGACAGTTTACGAAGATCCTCCGGGCGACTTCCTACGCCGATCTCGTCGATCAACTGCGCAAGAAATCCGACAAGCTCAAGTCCCCTTAGGGATTGTGTTGCGAGGACACGAGGACCGGCGTGCAGTGTCTTGTCGCCATATTTCTGCTGATCGTCTGGGGAGGCACCCGCCTCCTGTTACCGGAATCGGTCCGGGCGGAAACGCAATATTTCCCCATGCCGGCCGTCGGTTCGAGCAAGAACGACGGGAACGACGGCGGACTGATCGTGCCCATTCTCATGACAGAGCCCGATGGAGACCTGAAGTATCTCATCGCGCCGATGGTCATTTACAACTCGATTGTAGGGGTGCGCGGAACGGTGAATTTTTTTCGCTACGACCCCGGCGGCCGGGAACTCCGCGCCATCGCCTCCTGGTCCGAAGAGATCGAACGACGCTTCCAGTTCAGCTATGTGGACCCCGCGTTCAGTAACGGCCGCTACAGCGTGGCCGTGAGTGCCGCCTATTTCAAAAACGCGACAGTCCGGTTTTTCGGCCTTGGCCCGACCACCGTGAAGGAGGACGAGACGAATTACACGGCTCCTGAGACGAGGGCGAGCTGGAAATTTGGCGTTCATGCAAACGAGGTCACCCAGATTGCCGTGAGTCAGCGGTTTCGGCATATGCAATCCATCCAGCGCGGGGCCACGCACTTGCCCTTTACCGCAACAAGCAAATTTTCTTCAACGTCGGGCGTGGACGGCGCGACGATTCTCGGGGAACGGATCACGTTCTATTATGACACCCGAAATAACCTGGTGACCCCAACCGATGGCATGGCCATCACCGCGTACGCAGAGATGAACCACAATTTCCACGCGGGTGCGGAACCGCTCTACTCGCGGTATGGAATCGAAATCAAGAAGTTGTTTGCAAGCGAGTCGAAACGCGCCATTCTGGTCCTCCGCGGCGACCTGCAAGCTACGATCGGCACGAATGTGCCGTTCTATGAACAGAGTTCCCTGGGTGGACAGAACAACCTGCGCGGGTACGGAGTCGACCGATTCATCGACAAGCACCTCATGGCGTTGAGTGTCGAGGAGCGCATTCACATCTTCCGCACCCGCCTTGCCGGCGTGATGGCCGATTTTGAGATCGCCCCGTTTGTCGATACCGGACAGGTGTTCAATTCCTTCAAAAGCGTGAGCTTCAAAGATTACCGGATTACCCCGGGGATCGGGTTCCGCGGCATCATTCGGCCCAATGTGGTGGGGCGAGTCGACTACGGGTATAGCAAAGAGGGGGGCGCCATTTTTGCCGGCCTCGATTTCCCGTACTAGAAATGTCCGGATCAGGAGGGGGCAGGGAGGCTCGGGGTCGGGCTCGTCTTTCCTAACCGCTTGACACCATGGGGTTCTTGTGTGAGACTCGCATGCAGTGCACTCTAGTCACGCTGCCGCGCAACCGTTGCCTTTCGGGAATTTATTCAAACACAGCCGAGTGAGGAGATAACGAAGGAGAGCATTCCATGTCAATTCTGAAGCGCATCCATAGCCCGGCCGACTTGAAACGCCTGTCTCCCGACGAGTTCCCGGCCTTGTGCCGGGAGATTCGAGAACAGATTATCGGTGCGGTCTCGACGGTCGGCGGACATTTGGCTTCGAACCTTGGCGTGGTCGAACTCACGGTCGCGTTGCACTACCTGCTCGATACGCCTGCAGACAGGATTGTCTGGGACACCAGCAACCAGACCTATGCGCACAAGCTCCTCACCGGTCGACGGGAGCGATTCCACACGCTTCGACAGTACGGCGGCTTGAGCGGGTTCTGCAAGCGGGAAGAAAGCGAATACGATACGTTCAATGCCGGCCATGCCGGCACCGGCGTCTCGGCTGCATTCGGCATGGTCGAAGCCCGTGAGCAGTTGAGGCAGAAGCACAAGATCGTATGCGTGGTCGGCGATGGCGCCATGACGGCGGGAATGACGCTGGAAGGGCTCCATCATGCCGGGGGACTGAACAAGGACTTTCTCGTGATCTTGAACGACAACCAGATGTCGATCTCGAAGAATGTGGGCGCCATTTCCGCGTATCTGAGTCGCACGATCACGGGAGAGTTCTACGGCAAGATGCGGGAAGAAACCGGCCAGCTGCTCCGCAAGATTCCCCATATCGGCCCCGACATGCAGAAACTGGCGCGCCGTGCCGAGGAACTGGCCAAAGGAGCGATCCTTCCCGGATTGCTGTTCGAAGAATTGGGATTCCAGTACAGCGGGCCGATCGACGGACACAACTTCGAGCATCTCATTCCGACGATCGAGAATGTGTTGAAGATGAAGGGGCCCGTGCTGCTCCATATCATCACCAAGAAGGGGCTCGGCTATGAGCCGGCCATGAAAAATCCGGTATGGTTCCACGCCTGCCCGCCCTTCGTACGGGAGACCGGTGCGCCCGCCAAGAAGGCGGCACGCCCGTCCTATACGGCGATCGCGATGGATACGCTGGTCAAGCTGGCCCGTGAGGACAAGCGCATTGTGGCGATCACGGCGGCCATGTGCGAGGGCACCGGCCTGACCGCGTTCGAGAAAGAATTCCCGGACCGCCTCTACGATGTGGGCATTGCCGAGCAGCATGCGGTCACCTTTGCGGCCGGGCTGGCGGCGCAAGGGATGAAACCGGTGGTCGCGATGTACGCGACGTTTCTTCAGCGAGCCTACGATCAGGTCGTGCACGATGTGGCGACGCAAAATCTTCCGGTGGTATTGTGCATCGACCGCGGCGGACTCGTGGCGGAAGACGGGACGACCCACCACGGCGCGTTCGACTATGCCTATCTGCGCCATGTCCCCAACATGGTCGTCATGGCGCCCAAAGATGAAAACGAATTACAGCACATGATGAAAACATGCCTGCAGTACGAGGGCCCGATCTCCGTGCGCTATCCGCGCGGCGTCAGCCTTGGCGTGGAGATGGACGCGGCTCCCAAGGCGTTGCCGATCGGAAAAGGGGAGTTGCTGATGGACGGAACGGATGTCGCCATCCTCGCGATCGGCGTATCAGTCTGGCAGGCCGTCCAGGCCGCAGAACGCCTGAGCAAGGAAGGGGTGTCCACCGCGGTCGTCAATGCCCGATTTGCGAAGCCGCTCGATCGGGAGCTCATTACGGACGTGGCCAAGCGGGTCCGTCATGTCGTCACCGTCGAAGAAGGTTGCAAGATCGGCGGGTTCGGTTCCGCGGTTCTTGAGACGTTGTCCGAGGCCGGGGTGAACGATGTGACCACGAAGCTGCTGGGGCTGCCGGATTGGTATATCGAGCAGGGGCCTCAAGATCTGCTTCGGGAGCGGTATGGATTGACGAGCGAAGGGATCTATCAGAGCGTCAAGGAACTCATCGGCCAGGTCCCGGCGTCAAGAAACCGCTTGACCGGCGCAGCCATGGCGGATCATCTTCCGCACGGAGACGAACAGGGCAGCTGATTCTCTATCATGTAATCATGCATATCACCAGACGGAAGACCAAACAGATTTCGGTCGGGACGGTCAAGATCGGTGGCGACGCCCCGGTGTCCGTGCAGTCCATGTGTTCGACCGATACGCGCGATGTGGCGGCAACGGTCGCACAGATTCGCCAGCTGGAGGCCGCTGGGTGTGAAATCATCCGGGTGGCGGTGCCGGACGAGGAAGCCGCCGAGACCCTGCCGAAGATCAAGGCGGCCATGACGGCGCCGCTGATCGCCGATATTCACTTTGATTACCGTCTGGCGTTAAAGGCCGCCACCGTCGTCGATTGTGTCCGGATCAATCCCGGCAATATTGGGGCCTGGTGGAAAGTCGAAGAAGTGATCAAGGCGGTCACCGATCACGGGATTCCGATTCGAGTCGGAGTCAACGGAGGCTCGCTCGAACGGCCCCTCCTGGATAAGTATGGATGGCCCTCGCCGGAAGCCCTCTCCGAATCAGCACTCAACGCCGTCCATGCGCTTGAAGACGTCGGCTTCACGAACATGAAGGTCTCGCTGAAGGCCTCCGATGTGCACCATGCCATCGACGCCTACTGGCTGTTCGCCCATCAGTCTGATTATCCTCTCCACATCGGCATCACCGAGGCGGGGACCGCCATGACGGGGGCCGTCAAGTCGGCGCTGGGGCTCGGTTACCTACTCGCGCAGGGCATCGGGGACACGCTGCGGGTGTCGTTGGCGGCTGATCCGGTTGAAGAGGTCAAGGTCGGATTTGAAATCCTGAAATCCCTGGAGCTGCGGCACCGCGGGATCAACGTCATTGCCTGTCCGACGTGCGGACGGGTGGAAATCGACGTCGTGCGCATGGCGAACGAACTGGAGAAGAAACTCGGCCACATCAAGGCCCCACTGAATGTGTCGGTACTCGGCTGTGTCGTGAACGGCATCGGAGAAGGCAAAGAGGCCGACATCGGGATCGCCGGGGGGGAGGGGAAGGGAATCTTGTTCAAGAAAGGAAAACTGGTCCGAAAAGTTCCGATGGACCAGTTGATGGAGACGCTGATTCAGGAAGTCGAATTGCTTGCCAAAGAGAAAGAAGCCGAAGGAAGCGGAGAGCCCGTCGCCGATGGATCGGCGGACGGCTGGCAACCGCTCGCGCCGCAGTCCGACCAGTCCTCGACGCTCGGGAAGCAGATCCCCGTGTTGCCCAACCGCTAGTCACATTCCCTGTCCCGCGGTGATTTTTCTCATTGCCGACGTTGAGAAGCCGGTACGAGGCCCGTATAATGCCCTGCTCGCGAGGCGCCGTACCCAAGTGGTAAGGGAGCAGTCTGCAAAACTGCGATGCAGCGGTTCGAACCCGCTCGGCGCCTCCACACCGCACTTCGTGTGGTCCGACGACTATTTATCGTTTTATCGTCACAATCGTCTATCCTTGAGCCGGTCCAAAAAGAAAACCTAATGAATGAAGGAGGACATATGGCTTCATCACATAAACTGACAAGGCGCCAGCTTCTGAAAGGAACCGCGGCCGCCGGAGCTCTGAGCATGGTGAGCGGCCTGGACTGGGTCGGCCAAGCATGGGGGGCACAGGACAAGGTCACGATGGGGTTCATCTTTGTGGGGCCACGAGACGACTATGGCTATAACCAGGCGCATTTTGAAGGGAAATCAGCGGTGGCCAACCTTGACTGGGTAAAGGCCTTCGATGAAGAGAGAGTGCCGGAGACCCTCGAGGTCCAAAAAACCATGGAGAGCATGATCAAGCTGGACAGAGCCCAGGTGCTCTTCCCCACATCCTTCGGTTATTTTGATCCGCATATTCTCAAGGTCGCGCCTCAGTATCCCAACGTGCTCTTCTTGCACTGTGGGGGACTCTATCAAGAAGGCAAACATCCCAAGAACGTCGGGAGTTACTTCGGCTACATCGATGAAGCCCAGTATGTGGCCGGCATCGTGGCCGGCGGGATGACCAAGAGCGGGAAGCTGGGGTATGTGGCGGCCAAGCCGATTCCTCCGGTGCTGCGCGGTATTAACAACTATACTCTTGGGGCTCGCAGCATCAGGCCGAACTGCACGACCAACGTGATTTTTACCGGGGACTGGTCACTGCCGGTCCGCGAGGCGGAAGCCACCAACAGCTTGGTCGATCAAGGAATCGACGTGATCACCTGCCATATAGACAGTCCCAAAGTCGTCATGACCACCTGCGAAAAGCGGGGTATCTATTGTACCGGCTATCACTGCAACCAAGAGAAGCTAGCCCCCCGCGGGTACCTCACCGGAGCCGAATGGAATTGGGGCAAAGTCTATATGGACTATGCCGACATGATTCGAAAAGGGGAGAAAGTCCCGCACCTCATACGTGGCGGTCTAAAGGAAGGTATTGTGAGGGTCGCGGACTATAACCCGGTGGTGACTGAAGCAGTTCGGAAGCAGGCCGACACGGCCAAGGCAAAATTTATGAGTGGGACCATGGTCGTATACAAGGGCCCCATGAAAGACAATACAGGGCGTGTCGTCATTCCGGCTGGAAAGAACTATGTCCCACCGGATATCTGGCTGGAGAGTATAGATTGGCTGGTGGAAGGGGCCATCGGGTCGACCAAATGACGCTGGCGGTGATGATTTTATCACCTGTTCCCCCGGGCGTACGCTCGTAGGGGTGCCGCATAAGCTGACGGTGACTCGTTAGGTTACATAGGATAAACAGATGAAGGGACCCAATCCACAGATTCATGGGAGGTGAACCATGAGTAAGTACGTTGCCGCTGATCCGTATCCCTATCCGTACAATGGAGACCTTCGTGCAGAGAATACGGTGTTTCTCGTCATTGACATGCAGACGGATTTTTGTGGCAAAGGGGGATATGTGGACAAAATGGGCTGTGATATTTCCCTCACCCGTGCCCCGATCGCCCATATTCTTAAAGTATTGGCGAAGGCTCGGACCATTGGGATGCATGTCTTCTATACCAGGGAAGGGCATCGGCCCGACTTGGCCGATTTACCGGACAATAAGCGGTGGCGCAGCCGAAGATTCGGGGCAGGCATTGGCGATCCTGGCCCGTGCGGGAGAATTCTCGTGCGAGGAGAACCGGGGTGGGACATCATTCCTGAGCTCGTTCCACAACCCGGTGAACCCATCATTGATAAGCCCGGCAAAGGCGCGTTTTGGGCGACCGATCTTGAGATCCTGTTACGGCTTCGCGGGATCACCAATATCGTCCTGGCAGGGGTTACTACCGATGTCTGTGTCCATACTACCATGCGCGAGGCCAGTGACCGAGGCTTTGAATGTCTCCTGTTGGAAGATTGTTGCGGAGCAACAGATTTTGGAAACCACCAAGCGGCAATCAAGATGGTTAAAATACGGGGCGGGGTGTTCGGCGCCGTGGCGAAATCCGAGGCCTTGCTAGAGGCGCTTGCATGACGACTCCTGTGCCCCATGCCACTCCTCTTTCTCTTGCTCCTGTTGATTCCTAGTGTGACGTTTGCGCAGTCCGGTGACGCATGGAGATCTCCCTAGTGAGCGTTCCAGTGATCCCTGCGCGTGCTTCCCTGTTCCGGGATCCTGTGCAGCCTCCGGTTGCTTGACCGTCGTGCGAACGGCCCGTACGGTGATGGTAGACATGGGGCTACTCCATGACCCTGCTCTTCGGATTCATCGTGTTGCTCCTCCCGTCTCTGGCGACCGCCTGTCCTGGACTCACCATCGCCCCGTGTGTCGACGAGCAACCGGCCTGGAGCGACTAGCGTGGCGTCGAGTTGAGCGCGCGCTATCCTGCTCCGCAACGGGGGTGGCTCGAATCCTATTTACCAAATTTGCCGGACTATCGCGCGATCGATCTCTATCGGGATGACTGGCATCGGAAGGATCCGACGTTGTCCGACAGTCCAAACGGCGTCTATCCCCGTGTCGGCCACGGGTGGATCGTTGATCCTGGCGAGAAGCGGTAGGTATCGACCACAGGCTTACGGAGGCTCGATCAGCGATCGACGTGGGCCGACCGCTTCTCCTCTTGTGTAGCCTTCCAATGCTCGCGCTACTGTTCCACAAGGAGCGATTCATAGATGACGAGCAAGAGACCGTTCGTATACCAACATGTTTGTCTCGAACCCCGCGGATGACTCAGCTTTTAGGCATACCGCCGCGGCGAGGTATCCTGCTCCCCTTGAAATTGAGACCACCTCTACGACAAGGTCCTGAAGGACCAAGGAGGTGGCGATGGCAGCAGAAGCGACAGAACCGATTGAACGATGGACGGCCAAGCGCCGCGTCACGTTGGTGGTCAGCATCCTGAAGGGGGAGACCTCCGTGGCGGAGGCCGCCCGCCAGCACGGCCTAACCATGGCTGAAGTCGAAGAGTGGCGGGAGAAGTTTCTCCTGGGCGCCGAGAACGCGCTCCGCAGCCGCCCGAAGGATGACGAGGCGCTCAAAGATGAGCAGATTAAGAAGCTGAAACAGAAGATCGGCGACCTCGTGCTCGACAATGATATCTTACGGGAGGCGTTGAAACCCTACCCTTTGGACCGGAAGACATCCGACGCGTGAGAGCCGCGCTGTCGGGTGTCTCGGAACGACGGAGCTGTCGCGTGCTGCACGTGGGACGAGCCGGCTTGCACCGGGCGACTGGAGCGACGCGACGGCGGGGCTGCACCGAGCCGCCATGGCTCGAGCGGCTGCGGCATTGGATTCAGGTGCATCCCACATTTGGCTATCGCCGGCTCTGGGTGCAGTTGCGATTCCGGGATCACATCGTCGTGAATCCCAAAGCGGTGTATCGGGAGCTGAAGGAGAAGCGCTGGTTCGTCCATCACCGCGTGGCCACCCCGCGCCCCCGCGTGCGGGGCTGGGTGAGCCGAGCGAGCCGAAGTAACGAACGGTGGGCGATGGATGTGACGCACATTCCTTGTGGCCAAGACGGCTGGGCGCATCTGGCGGCGGTGATCGACTGTCACGATCGCGAAGTGATCGGCTATGAGTTCGCGCTGCGGAGTTGGGCGAAGGAGGCCGAGCGGGCGGTGGAAGCAGCCTGCTTGGCGCGGTTCGGCACGCTCCGGCCTGTGGGCGCGCCGGTCTTGCGGAGCGACAACGGGCTGATCTTTCAAAGTCGCCGATTTCGACAGGCCTGTCGGGACTATCGGCTGCACCAGGAGTTCATTACGCCGTATACGCCGGAACAGAATGGGATCATCGAGCGGTTCTTTCGGAGTCTCAAAGAAGAGTGCGTTTGGCAGCATGTGTTTCAGACGTTCCACGAGGCGCGGCGG
>JBQTIO010000021.1:0-6627 GCA_052388075.1 Nitrospiraceae bacterium | reverse complement strand
ATCACCTCAGCGCCGGCCAAGTCCATATTGCCGACACGCTGCCAGCGGATGAGGCCGTGCTGATCGATCACATACACATTCGGGATAAACCTCCCTCCGCCGTAGAGCTTATCCGTGGTCTGATCGGGATCCAGCAGGTAGGGATAGCTCACCTTCACCGGAAAGGCGGACAGGAACTCACCGACCTCCCTCTTGGAATTGCCCGACGAATTGACCCCGATCACCACAACATTCTTGCCCCGCGTGGACTCGTACACCTTCTGCAGCGCGCTGCCCTGCCTCATGCAGGGATCACAAATATGGAACAGCCCCAGGACTATTATTTTCCCCTTGTTGGACTCCAGAGAGACCGATTCGCCCGTGACCGCGGTGAGGGTAAACGTCGGCGCTTTCTCCCCGACTTTGAACAACCCGGCTGCGAGCACCAGCGGGGCAGCCAGCACCGAAAGGGCCAGCGTGCCAAGTACAGGCATGAACCGTCTCATAGCGACCTCCGTATCGGGGAGAGCTGATAGCGGATCGCTGATGGCTTCGGCTTTAACGCAGTTCCTCTTCAGACGGGAATCTTCGTTGCTGCCATAAGAAATGCGCTACCGCCTCTCAGAGGCTGCTATCCTAACACGCTGATTTTTGGGGGAGCAACCGACGGGGAATGAACTAGTCGGTGGGCGATCCATCACGCTGGTTGAGCATCTCCTCGAGCTGTTGTTTGGAATTGCCGTCGAATCGAACGAATTCGAGCCCGAACCGGTCACCCTGTTTCCATCGCACGATGGCCAGCGCGATCACGATGGGCGGCCGCGCGCCGGACGCTTGCATTTGGAGGCACAGCCGCGCCCCGATGGGGAAGGGGACGTGGCTCTCAATCTCGCCTCCGGCAATCGTCAGGTTCATCAGCATCCCGTGCCCCGATCCCTCGTCCCCGGTGAACAGGACCGGATAATCCACAGCCACTCGCGATCTGAATCTTGGCTCCATCTTTGCTCACACCCCCTTTTCAGAACATCCCGCTTGTGCCGATCCGACTGTCGTTCAGTGTGCCGCTTCAAAGAGACCCAACTGCAGTTCTTCCGCACGGGTGAATGGAATGGGATACCGCTCTGTGAAACACGCATTACAGTACCGGTCGGGAGTCCCCGGAGCGGACTTGAGCATGCCCTCGAGGCTAAGGTAGGCCAAACTATCGGCCGTGATGTACTTGCGGATTTCTTCCGTCGAATGGTCCGATGCAATTAGTTCTTTCTTAGTCGGCGTGTCGATTCCGTAAAAACAGGGCGAAACAATCGGCGGTGAGCTGATCCGCATATGCACCTCCCTCGCCCCGGCCTGTCGGATCATCTTGACGATCTTCCGACTGGTGGTTCCCCGGACCAACGAATCGTCCACCACCACCACTCGTTTGCCGCGCAAAACCTCGGACACCGCGTTCAACTTGAGCTTGACGCCGAAGTGGCGAATCGATTGCTCCGGTTCGATGAAGGTCCGCCCGACGTAATGGTTCCGGATCAGCCCCGTCTCAAACGGAATCCCGCCGCCCTCGGCATAGCCCAACGCCGCAGGCACTCCGGAGTCAGGCACGGGGATGACGATGTCGGCCGGGACCCAGGATTCCTGGGCCAGCTGCCGTCCCAGCGCCTTGCGTGTTCCATAGACCGCATCGGCCCCGAAGATGCGACTGTCAGGTCTGGCAAAATAGACATACTCGAACACGCACATGGCGGGATTCCTCTTAGGGAACGGCCGATGGCTGTCGAGTCCCTGATCGCTGATCACGACCAGCTCGCCTGGTTCGATCTCTCGAACATATTCCGCATCCAGCAGGTCAAAGGCGCAGGTCTCGGACGCCACAATCCAACTGCTGCGCACGCGGCCAAGACAAAGCGGGCGCAATCCATACGGATCTCGCGCGGCGATCAGTCCGTTGTCGGTCATCAGCACGACCGAGAATGCCCCGCGGACCTGGTTGAGCGCATCGATGACCCGGGCCAGAAACGAATCGGCCTTGGAGTGTGCGATCAGATGGATGATCACTTCGCTGTCGGACGTTGACTGGAAAATCGCCCCGTAGGCTTCGAGTTCATTGCGGAGAAACTGGGCGTTGATGAGATTCCCGTTGTGCGCCAGGGCCAGATCGCCGAGCGCAAAGTTCACGATCAGCGGCTGAACATTCTTGAGATCACTGCCCCCGGCTGTGGAATAGCGATTGTGTCCGATGGCCATGTGGCCGGGCAGTTTCTCGAGCACCGACTTGTGATAGATATCGGCGACCAGCCCCATGCCCTTCTGTACGAAGAATTGGTCCCCATCGCTTGAGACGATGCCGGATGCCTCCTGCCCGCGATGCTGGAGCGCGTAGAGACCGAGATAGGTGAGATTGGCGGCCTCTTCATGACCGAAAATCCCGAACACGGCGCATTCATCGTGGAATTTGTCGGGCATGATCAGGCTCATAACCCCTTACCCCCTAGGCCGAATCCCTCACACCTCGCCCAGCGTACGTTCCAACGAGCAGGCCCACCGATCGCGCAGTGTGGCGATGGGGGCGTCGATCACTTTGTTCGTTGCGGATTCGTTCTCTAGGTGAACAACCAGCCGATCGCCATGCACCGACCCGATCACCTGAACCGGCACGCTGCAGCGAGTTGCCTGATCGAGAATGGCCTGACGATGGACCGGCTGGGCCGACAGCACCACCCGCGACTGACTCTCTCCGAAGAGCACCGCGTCCTTTCGGAGCCGGCCAGGGAGTAAGCGCACTTCGGCGCCTCGCGCGCCATCGGGTCCCGACATGCAGCTTTCAGCCAGCGCCACGGCCAGACCGCCGTCCGAACAGTCATGCGCGGATTGCACTAGACCGCCACGAATCAATGCTAACACACAATCGTGCAACGATTTCTCCGCTTCCAGATTCAGAAACGGCGGCGATCCCTGTTCACGCGCGTGAATAATCTTCAAATATTCCGATCCGCCCAAATCTTCACGGGAGGAGCCGAGCAGGATGATGTCGTCGCCTTCGTCCTTGAACCATTGTGTCATCGTCTGATGGGCCTGTGCAATCAATCCCACCATTCCCAGCATGGGCGTCGGATAGATCGACAGTCCGTTGGTGTCATTATAAAAGCTGACGTTCCCGCTCACGATGGGAACGCTGAAATGTTCGCAGGCCTCTTTCATCCCCTCGATCGCGAGCACGAACTGCCACATGATGTCCGGCCGTTCCGGGTTGCCGAAATTCAAACAATCCGTCAGCCCGATCGGTTCGGCGCCGGAACACACCAGATTGCGCGCCGCTTCGGCCACGGCAATCCGCGCGCCTTCGTAGGGATGCAGCAGACAGTAGCGGCTGTTGCAATCGACCGTCATGGCCACGGCCTTGTCCGTGCCCTTAATCCTCACCACCGCGGCATCGGATCCGGGCCGGACGATGGTGTTCGTCCGCACCATATGATCGTACTGTTCATAGACCCACCGCTTGCTCGCGATCGTGGGGGACTCCAATAACGACAGCAGCGTCGTCGTCGCATCCTTGACGTCAGGAATGACGTCATAATTCAAATTCGTCAGCAAGTCCTGGTACGCGGGCGGCGCGAAGGGACGCTCATAGCGCGGCCCGTCATCGGCCAGGGACTTCGCGGGGATCTCCGCCACGACCCGGCCCTGGTCCTTCACGCGCAAAATCCCGTCGCCGGTCACCACCCCCACCACCGCCACATCCAGATCCCATTTGCGACAGATTTCGATGCACTCCTCTTCCTTGCCGGCTTTGGCCACCATGAGCATGCGTTCCTGGGACTCTGACAGCATCAACTCATACGGCGTCATGCCGGGCTCTCGTCGCGGCACCTCGGTGAGATCCAATTCGATCCCGTTCCCGGCGCGCGAGGCCATTTCGCAGGATGAACTCGTCAGTCCCGCCGCACCCATGTCCTGAATCCCGACGAGCAGATCGCTCGCCATCAATTCAAGACAGGCTTCCAACAACAACTTCTCGGTAAAGGGATCGCCGACCTGCACCGTCGGCCGCTTTTGCTCCGACTGATCGTCGAACGAATCGGAGGCCATCGTTGCGCCGTGTATCCCGTCGCGGCCGGTCTTGGAGCCGACGTAGATCACAGGATTGCCGACACCCGCGGCCGTCCCGCGGAAAATCTTGTCCTGGTGGGCGATCCCCAGGCAAAACACATTCACCAGCGGGTTCAGTGAGTAGATGTCATTGAAGACGATCTCCCCGCCCACCGTCGGGACCCCCATACAGTTGCCATAGCCGGCAATACCCGCTACGACGCCTTTCATGAGATGGCGGCTCTTGGCGGAATCCAGGCCGCCGAAACGGAGCGAATCCAGCAGGGCAATCGGCCGCGCACCCATCGTAAAGACATCGCGCAAGATCCCGCCCACTCCCGTGGCTGCGCCCTGATACGGCTCGATGAACGACGGGTGGTTGTGAGATTCCATCTTGAAGACGACGCACAGCCCGTCGCCGATATCTACCGCCCCCGCGTTCTCTCCCGGCCCCTGCACCACGCGCGGTCCGGTGGTCGGCAGCTTTTTTAAATGGACGCGTGAACTCTTGTACGAGCAATGCTCCGACCACATGACGGAGAACATGCCGAGTTCCGTCAGATTCGGCTCTCGGCCCAGGATCTGGACGATCTTCTTGTACTCGTCGTCGGTCAGATTGTGCTGCGCGATCAGGGCGCAGGTGCCGAGCGGCGTTCCCACCTTCATGATTCCCTACAAGTCACACTGATGACGTTCACTGCTGAGCATCCCCGCCTAATCCCGCTATGTGGCGGCACAGGGCCGCCAGCGTCGCTCGGGACAAAGAGCACCCTCTATACATTCGTGTCCTCGCCAGGTGGTGCTGCGCGATGACACGGCCGTGCATCGCGCAGCCCATCCCTCACTTATTGCACTTCGACCGTCACTGCCGCTTCGGCAGCCAGCGTTTTGTGATCGTGGTTTGCCGCCACCACCTTGATCACGTGGGAACCGCGCGTTAACCCCTTGACCATTCCGGCAAAACCTTTTTGATACTCGCCATCCACGTAACAATGGACATGCGTCGCATGAGCGCCCTTCGTCAGCATATATTGCACCTCGACGGAATCCCCGTTGATCACCGCACCTTGTGCGGGACTCACAATCTTGACCTCGCTTCCGTCCTCATCCGCTGCCCACACACTCACGCCCGAACCCAATGCCAGCGCACAAACTGCCGCCAATACTGCAACGACACGAATCATCCCGAACCTCCTTGTAGATGAATGGTGAATTGATACAGGAACCCTGCTGAACAACCCGTACACTTTACCCTGACCCTTTTTCATCTTCAATCCGTCTGCCCTCAAGTCGCGAACCCGAGCGGCGGCGAAAGCTGGCGCGGTCGAGCCGAAGTGTCTGAGCAATGCAGGCCTTCGCCGTCACGCCCCCACCTTCGCCTTCTTCACCCCCTCCACCATCGACGCCAGAATCAACCGCCCGTCTTCGTTGCCCAACATGTCTTCTGCGCAACGTTCCGGATGCGGCATCATGCCGAGCACGTTGCCGGCGGCGTTGCGAATGCCGGCGATGTTGTCCAGCGAGCCATTCGGACATGCCTCCGACGTCACCTTGCCGTCGGCCATGCAGTAGCGAAACACGACCTGCGCATTGGCTTGGAGGCCGGCCAAGGTCACGGGATCGGTGTAATAGTTCCCATCCGCGTGGGCGACGGGAATCTTGAGCACCTGGCCCGGCATGCAGGCGTTCGTGAACGGCGTCGCGGCATTCTCTACCCGCACATAGATATCCCGGCAGATGAAATGCAGCGACTTGTTCCGGAGCATGGCCCCTGGCAACAGACCCGCTTCGAGGAGAATCTGAAATCCGTTGCAGATACCGAGGACGACCCCGCCCCCGGCAGCGAACTCTCGCACGGCATTCATCACGGGCGAGAACCGTGCAATCGCGCCGGTACGGAGATAGTCTCCATAAGAAAATCCCCCCGGCAGGATCACGCCGTCGAGACCGGCCAAGGAGGTCTCCTTGTGCCACACCATCGTCACATCCTGTCCCAACACGTCGCGAAACACATGTTGGCAATCGTGATCGCAGTTACTGCCCGGGAAAACCACTACTCCAAACTTCATTGCGCTTTCCCTCTCTCCTTTCACAGGAAACCGAACAAAGGGTGGTGGGAATTGGCTCTACTGCGCGCATCGACCGAGCACCGCCCTTGATTTCGGCATTCGACAGCTCTTGCGTGCGCGGGCGGCGAGCACAGAGACAATTCCCGCCACCCCAGATTTCACTGCAGCTCGTATCGATATTCTTCAATGATCGTGTTCGCTAACAACTTTTCGCACATCGCCTTCACCTGGGCTTCAGCCTTAGCCTTGTCTTTCTCCCCGAGATCCAGCTCCATGTATTTCCCGACACGCACATTCGATGCGTTGGCAAACCCCAGCGAATCGAGCGCATGCTCGATCGCTTTTCCCTGCGGATCCAAGATGCCCTGTTTCAACGTCACATGAATCTTGGCTTTCACGGTTTGTTCTCCTGCTCGCTCGCCGCTTTATTCATCGTATTCACGTACTTCCTGATCCAGAATATCCCTGCGATGGTGAGGCCACCCGCACACGTCAA
>JBQTIO010000020.1:0-2588 GCA_052388075.1 Nitrospiraceae bacterium | reverse complement strand
TCGGAGCGCGCCGAATTCATAGGCGCCGAGAAACTGCTCCGACAGATCGACGAGGATAAACTGCTCGTCCCGTTCCGCAGCCGGGTACGACAGCGGCAGCGGCGAGAATAATTCCAGGTCCTCGATCTGCTTCGGAACCTTGATGGAGACGCCGGAGCGCGCGTGCCGCCGGTCGATCCGATTGAACCGCGCGACATCGACCCACCTTTCGCCAAATATCTTCTCCAGCGATTCCCCCGGCCGCAACGTCCGACAGCCCCATTCGACCGTCGCATCGCTCGGATAGACGATGTCGCAGGGCCCACGGTGCTTCTTGGGGGGTTCCGCCTGGGACGTGAGCGGAACAAAGGTGCCTACTATCACTGTGAGGAGTATGAATCTGATGCGTCGTTCGTATTTCACAACTGCGGGAAATGCAAGCACGAAAGGCGAGGACCCGTCCTAACGCCTCCTCGACTCGTCGCGCGTTTCTCGCGCCTCTCGCTTCTCTCGCGAGAGGCGTCCCGAGCGGAGTCGAGGGACGCTTCACGAGAAATCACGACCAATACTGCGAGGCTTTCAAGTAGCCGAACAGCAGATCGCGACGGGCGAGAATGCCCACTAGCTTCTGGTTCCGCACCACCGGGACACGGGTGATATAGCGGTCCTGAAACAGGTCGGCCACCTGGACTAGAGTCTGGTCTTCGGTCACCGTGACGGGATGAGCGGACATGATTTCCGTGGCCAGAATCTTCCGAAGATCACGCCCGTCGATCATTGCCTGCAGCAGATCATATTCGGTGACGATGCCCACCAGAGTTCCCTCTTCGTCCACGACCGGAAGACTCCCGAAATTCCGGTGAGTCATCATGTGGGCAATCGTCAGGGCGTCGGTGCGCGGGGTGCATCGAGTAACCGCATCCTGCATCAACTGACCAACCGTCAAGGTCTTCGGATCACAGCCTTTTAGGAAAAATTCGGTTTGTCGCATCCTGGCCTCTCACTTTCTGTTGGTTGAGCCGGCGGACAGATAGGTGCGCAGCACGTCCCGCCGGGCGATGATGCCGACCAGCCGGTCCGTGGCATCGACCACCGGCACACGGACGAGGTCGCTGGCGCGCAACACGTGTACCAGCGTCCCGAGGATGGTTTCCGGACGGACAGAATAGGGATTGCCCGTCATAATCTCGCCGGCAGTCAATGCTCCAAGGCTCCCTCCATCGTCGATCGCAGCCAGCAGGTCGTGTTCGCTGACGATCCCGGTGAGCTTGCGGTGCTGGTCAACAACCGGCACGGCTCCGAATCCTTCGATCATGAGCGACGCAATCACATCCCCTTTTGTGCGCAGATGAACCGACTGCACTCGCTTTTCCATCACCTGCTTGACGGTCATCGAGGAAAACTCCTTTGTCTTAGGTGTTCGTCCCTGCTTCTTCATCGGCATCGATTCATTCTCCTTTGCGACGCTCGTCGCTCGCGACTCATTCCCCTGCCAAACTTCCGGCTATCCCGCGATCTTCTGCCCAGCGCAGGTGGATCACCTTCTGCTTTCCGGCTTCCACCTTGACACCTTTCATCCCTTGCTTGTGGTCATGATAGGTTGCCGTCACATCGTAATCTCCCGCCGGCAGATCCAGGAAGAGCCAGGGTCCGTCAACCTGCTCATGCGGAACGGTCAGCACCGTTCCTTCCTTGGCAGACTGAATCGCGACTGAGACTCCTGACAAGTAGGGTCTCCCGCCCGCCGTAAAGACCACTTTCAACGAGAAGGGCGGATACTCCGCCGCCCGCTCTTCGAGGCCTACACCCGCGCTGAAATAGCGGATGGTCCCGGCACGATGAAGCGGAAGGGTGTCGAGCACTGTGCCGCCTTCGACCTGATGGCTCAGTTCGAGCACATCTCCGGAAGCCCCGATCCGCGCAATGCTGGCGCTCTCCGCCAATCCGGCGCCTCCAGCCATACACAGGCCTGCCGCAAGCGCCCAGACGATGCTTTTCTCCATGTTGCCCTCCTTGTCCACTTCGAAGCTCTGCAATGACTGGCGCCAATCACCACAGTCGCGCATCCCCCTCTGCTGCAAAACGCCGCAGTATCGACAAGGGGAAGAGCCCCGGTTGTCCTCCTAACTGCTCGGAACAGGGCTGATTCTCTTGCGCTCTTCTCTTGTGTCACAGGCACATCCAATGCAGATCTGATACCTGAAATGACCTGCCTGTTCGACCACGATTGAGGAAGGGAGCCATCATGCGAATTCTTTGCACCGTCGATGGATCGGAGTACTCGCGATGGGGGGTCCAAGCACTGGAGGCGCTCGCCAGTCGAGAACCGGAACATGTCGCGCTCTTACACGTGCTGGATGTGACGGCCATCCGAACTGCCAGAGGCACACATTCCGTCGCGGAGAGACGGGGGCTGGCGGCGATGGAGAAAGCCGGCAGCGTGCTGCTGCGTGATGCAGCGCGAGGGGCTCGAGTCGCCCTTGGACAGGCCGCAACCGGCCCGCGCACAAAAGTCCAGACCGTCCTCGCGCATGGCCCAGTCGCCCAGACCATCGTGAGACAGGGCCGGCGGTTGAAGGCGGATCTGATTCTGATGGGCTCTCGTGGGT
>JBQTIO010000019.1:0-15765 GCA_052388075.1 Nitrospiraceae bacterium | reverse complement strand
CGCTACCTGTGGCACCCGTTTACCCAAATGCAGGAATGGGTAAGGGAGGAACCGCTCATCATCGAACGCGGCAGCGGTTCCTACCTCATCGATGCGGAAGGCAGACGGTACCTCGATGGCACATCATCGATCTGGGTCAATCTCCACGGTCATCGACATCCCGCTCTCGACCGTGCCTTGAAACAGCAACTCGACAAGATCGCGCACTCCACCCTCCTCGGCCTCTCCAACCCACCGGCGATCGAGTTGTCACGGGCCTTGATTCGCATCGCGCCGAAGGGTCTTGCGCGTGTGTTCTATTCGGACAACGGCTCAACGGCGGTCGAGGTCGCGTTGAAGATGGCCGTGCAATACTGGCGGCAGCGGCATCCGGAAGCCGGCCCCAAGAACACCTTTCTCCATCTGAAACTCGCCTATCACGGCGATACGATTGGTGCCGTCAGCGTAGGCAATATCGAGCTGTTCCATTCCAAATTCAAACCGCTGCTCTTTCCGACAGTCGAAGCGGAGCCGCCCTACTGCTACCGCTGTCCCCTCAACCTTGCCTATCCCTCGTGCGCCATGGCGTGCCTCGACCCGATTGAACGGATTCTGAAGACACGTCATCGCGAGCTGGCCGGCTTCATCATTGAGCCGCTCATGCAGGCCGCCGCCGGCATGATCCCCCAACCGGCCGGCTACCTGACGCGCATCCGCAAGCTCACCACGAAATACCAAGTATTGTTGATCGCCGACGAGGTCGCCACCGGCTTCGGCCGAACCGGCAAGATGTTTGCCTGCCAGCATGAGAGGATCACACCGGACATGCTGGCGGTTAGCAAGGGCCTGACCGGCGGCTATATGCCGCTGGCTGCGACGTTGACGACCGAAGAGATCTACCGGGCCTTTCTCGGAACCTACGAGGAGTTTAAGACCTTCTTCCACGGTCACAGCTATACCGGCAATCCCCTCGGGTGCGCGGTGGCGCTGGCCAATCTCGAGATCATTCGCCGAGGAAAGACCCTCGCGCGGTTGTCGCCGAAGATCAGGGCGATGGCACGAGGGCTGGAGTCACTCACAGAATTGCCCCATGTCGGCAACATCCGCCAGCGAGGATTGATGGTGGGAATCGAATTGGTGCGAGACAAGCACAGCAAGGAGCCCTACCCCCTCGGTGCCAGGGTCGGTCACCTGGTTGCAGCAGCCGCCCGAACGAAAGGGTTGATAATTAGACCGATCGGCAGTGTGCTCGTGCTGCTGCCGCCGTTGTCGACATCCACGAGGGACCTACGGAGAATGGTCACGATTTTGAAGGATTCTATTGCAACGTTGCCTGAGGCGTGAGATTCCTTCCGTTGTGATACTGCACGGACTGAAACCTTCGGGGATGGGATGCAATGACCACGTGTGATTTCCTCGTGATCGGCGGCGGCGTGATCGGCTTGAGCATCGCTCGCGAACTCCGGAAGCGACGCCCGGCTGCGCGCGTCTTGCTGATTGAGAAAGAGTCGTCCTGCGGCGCGCATGCCAGCGGACGCAACAGCGGCGTCCTCCACGCCGGATTCTACTATTCGCCCGACAGCCTGAAGGCCAAGCTTACCCGCCTCGGCAATGAACAGCTGACTGCCTATTGCGAAGCCAAACGGATCCCCATCAATAAATGCGGCAAGCTCGTGGTCGCCAAAGATGCCGGCGATTTGGAATCACTCGACGAATTGATCCGCCGGGGCCGGGCCAACGGGATTGAGCTGTACGAGTTGACGGACATCGAGGCGAAGCAGATCGAACCCCGGGTGAGAACCTACCGACGAGCGCTGTTTTCGCCACGCACCTCGACGGTAAATCCTCTGCATGTGATGGAGGCCATTCATCTGGATGCCCTCCGCGAGGGCATCCAGATTCACTTCGACACGATCTATCTCGGACGGGACGACCGGCAGGTTCGCACCAACAGAGACTTCATCGAGGCCGGTTACGTCGTCAATGCAGCAGGCCTCTACGCCGATAAGATCGCCATGGACTATGGGTTTTCTGAAAAGTATCGCATCCTGCCCTTCAAAGGGCTCTACCTCTATTCCAATGAGCCGGCGGGTTCGATTCGCACCAATATCTACCCTGTTCCGGACCTTCGAAACCCGTTCCTGGGCGTTCATTTCACGATTACCGCGGACGGAAAAGCCAAGATCGGCCCAACAGCCATCCCGGCCTTGTGGCGGGAGAATTACGAGGGATTCAGCAATTTCAAGATGGGGGAGCTGATCGAGGTCGCCGGGCGAGGCTTGGGCCTGCTGACGGGAGCACACTTCGACTACCGGCGACTTGCCGTAGAAGAAATCGCCAAGTCTTCGAGGAGGAAGATGGTGTCGCTGGCCTCGGTGCTTGCCGACGGCGTCAAGGAAGAAGACTATCAGCAGTGGGGACGCGCGGGGATCAGAGCCCAGCTACTGGACATCACGAAGAAGAAACTCGAAATGGATTTCGTCCTGGAGGGCGATGACCGATCCATGCACGTCCTGAACGCCGTCTCCCCGGCGTTTACCTGCTCGTTTCCGTTTGCGGGTTATGTGTGCGATTGCATCGACAAGGCTATGGGATAAGATTCACTTCGACAAGCTGAGTCGAATCGTCCCTCCGACGCCAATCCTCATATCCTCCGCCGCACTATTGCTATCGAGGAAGATCTCCAGCTTGCCGCCGCTGTTGATGAGGGCGGATGGCGTCTCTGATCGCCCCTCGCTATAGCTGGCTACCAGCCCATCAATGGTAAAGGGGCCCACTTGAATGGTCAGCCGTCGTTGCCCTTCGGTTGTTCGGAATTCACGCAGATGGTCAACCGTCACGTTCGAAATCAGATTGCCGAACCGATCGACATATTCGATGCTGCCGGCCAATGTGCTGCCCTCCCATCTCGGCTGAGGAATCGTGAACGTCACCGGATCATCAATGACATGACCAAACGACGAGACGGGAATCCCTTTCGCCAGCCAGGCGGCAGCGGGAGCGAACACATCGCGCCCGTCGAACGTGGCCCCCTTGGCATCGAGCCTATACGCCGGGTTTTCCACTTCTCTGATTTCCACCCCCTGTTCGTTCCGAAACACGCGCGTGAGTAACCCGTTGTCGGGCGCCAGAAAATGGTACTTCGATGAGGATGCCAAGAGTGGGCGTCTGGCGCTCCCCACACCAGGATCCACGACCGCCACATGAATGGTACCCTTCGGGAAATAGTGGCAGCAGGATTCGAGAACGTAGGCCGCCTCCTCGATGCGTTGCGGAGGAATTTCGTGGGAAAGGTCGACGATGTTAGCGGCGGGGTTGATGCTGAGTATCACCCCCTTCATGCTGGCCACAAACCAATCGCGATCACCGTAATCGGTCAGCAGGGTAATGAGAGGGCGGACCGCCGGCACGTTAGAATTCCTCGAATTTGATCTCCACCACCTCGTATTCAACCAGCTTGACGGGAGTCTTCACCTCGACGAAATCACCCACCCGCTTTCCAATCAGCGCTCGCCCGACCGGCGACTGGACCGAGATCCGGTTGAACTTCATGTCGGCTTCGTCCTGCCCGACGAGCGTATACCGCTTTTTTGATTGGGATTCCTGCTCGATGACGGACACGGTCGCGCCGAAGACCACGGTTTCGGTGGTCCGCCCCATAATTTCAACGACGCGGGCATCGGCCAGCTTGGTTTCGATTTCGGAAATCCGCGACTCAATGAATCCTTGCCGTTCCTTGGCCGCATCATACTCGGCATTCTCGCTGAGATCGCCATGGGCGCGGGCTTCCGCAATGGCCTCGATGACTTTGGGTCGTTCGACCTTTCTCAAACGATCCAATTCGGCTTTCAGCGCCTCATAGCCCTTTTTCGTGATCGGTGTCGGCATGCGCGCGTTACTCCTGCATCAACTACGTTTGATGATGTTCCTGCAACGATCGGATGGACAGCTCTTTCCTGACGATCGCTTCGATGCCAAGCACGGCGGCCAGCGCCCCACGCATCGTGGTGTAGTAGGACAACCCCTTGTGCAACGCCTCCCGCCGGATCGACACCGAATCAGAATGAGCGGCCGCGGTCCGCACGGTATTGACCACGAGCGCGACCTCCCCGTTCTTGATATGGTCCACGATGTGGGGCCGCCCTTCCCGCACCTTGTTGACCGTGGCCACTTCGACACCGTGCCCTCGCAGAAAACCGGCCGTTCCACCAGTCGCCTGAATCTGAAACCCGAGTGTTCGTAGTCGCCGGGCAACATCCAACGCCACAGGCCGATCGGACTCCTTCACGCTGATAAAGGCAGTCCCGGACTTCGGCAGCGCAGCACCGGCGCCGGCCTGTGACTTGGCAAACGCCCAGCCGAAGTCACTATCGATACCCATCACCTCCCCGGTCGATTTCATCTCCGGCCCCAACAAGACGTCCACACCGGGAAATTTGCTGAAGGGGAACACCGCCTCTTTGACCGAAAGATGCACCGGCTTCGGCGCCTGTGTAAACCCGAGGTCCTTGAGGGTCCGCCCAAGCATCACCTTCATCGCCAATTTTGCGAGTGGCACGCCGATCGCCTTGCTCACGAACGGAACGGTTCGCGAGCCGCGTGGATTCACCTCGAGGACGTAAATCGTCTTGTCTTTCACGGCAAACTGCGCGTTGATGAGCCCGATCACGCCGAGTTCCAAGGCCAGCACTCTCATGTGCCGTTCGATGTCGCACACGATCGCCTTCTCCAAAGTATAGGGAGGCAGCGAGCAGGCTGAGTCGCCGGAATGGACCCCGGCTTCTTCGATATGCTCCATGATCCCGGCCACCACTACCGTCGTTCCGTCAGAGATCGCATCGGCATCGACTTCTATCGCGTCAGCCAGATACTTATCGATGAGGACGGGATGCTTGGGCGAGGCTTTCACGGCCGAGCTCATATATTCGAGAAGACCGGCTTCATCGAACACGATCTGCATTGACCGGCCGCCCAACACATAGGAAGGACGCACCATCACCGGATACCCGATCGTGCCCGCGATACGCACGGCCTCGTCGACCGATCGGGCGATTCCACTCTCGGCCTGCTGCAGCCCGAGTTTGGTCAGGAGACCGCGGAACCGTTCACGGTCTTCCGCGACATCGATCGCCTCGGGACTGGTACCGAGAATTCTGACGCCGGCTTTGGACAGCGGAAGGGCCAATTTCAGGGGGGTCTGTCCTCCGAACTGCAACACGACCCCCATCGGTTGCTCCCGATGCACGATGTTGAGAACATCCTCTTCCGTGAGGGGTTCGAAGTAGAGCCGATCCGACGTGTCATAGTCCGTGCTCACGGTTTCCGGATTGCAGTTCACCATGATGCTCTCGATCTCTTCCTCCCGAAGCGCCATCGCAGCATGCACACAGCAATAGTCGAATTCGATCCCCTGCCCGATGCGATTGGGGCCACCTCCGAGAATCACGACCTTTTTCCGCCCTGACGGGCGGGCTTCGCATTCACTGCCGTAGGTGGAGTAGAGATACGGCGTGTGGGCTTCAAACTCCGCGGCGCACGTATCCACGCGCTTGTAGGTCACCGTCCTTCCAAGGGGCGCGCCTCCCTCGCCCCCCATCCGCCTGCGACGGATTGCCGATGGTTCGACGCCGAGTAAAAGCCCCATCCGCTCATCCGAGAATCCATGTTCCTTGGCCTCCCAGAGCAAGCCGTCGGTCAGCGCCATCGATGCCTTGCCGGCCATCTCCACCAGCATCCGCTCAAATCCGATCAGCTCGCTGATCTGCTCCAAGAACCATGGATCGATCTTCGTGAGCATGAAGAGCTCTTCGATCTCGATGCCCAGTCGAATTCCATCGGCCAGGTACCACAGCCGTTCCGGCAGCGGCGTGCGAAGCATACGGCGGATCGTCCCCAGCGCCTCTTCCTGGTTGAGCTCCGTAGGAATCCCCCGGTCGAGTCCGAACTTCGAACCCAGCCCGTTGAGGTCGAGTTCCAGGGATCGAATGGCCTTCTGCAACGCTTCCTTGAAGGTCCGTCCCATTGCCATCACTTCACCGACCGACTTCATTTGCGTTGTCAATGTCGGGTCGGCGCCCCTAAATTTCTGGAATGCAAAGCGCGGAATCTTCACCACCACATAGTCGATCGTCGGTTCAAACGACGCTTTGGTCACGCCCGTGATATCGTTCGTGATTTCATCCAGGGTATAGCCCACTGCCAGCTTCGCGGCAATCTTCGCGATGGGGAACCCGGTCGCTTTGGACGCCAGCGCTGAACTCCTGGAGACGCGCGGATTCATTTCAATGACGACCATTTCCCCGTTCACCGGATTGACTCCGAACTGGATGTTCGATCCACCCGTGTCGACCCCGATTTCGCGGATGATCCTGAGCGCCGCGTCCCGCATCCGCTGGTACTCTTTGTCCGTCAACGTCATGGCCGGCGCCACCGTGATGCTGTCACCGGTATGCACGCCCATGGGATCGAGGTTTTCAATGGGACACACGATCACGACGTTGTCCTTCAGGTCGCGCATGACCTCCAATTCGTATTCTTTCCATCCGATGACCGATTCCTCGATGAGCACCTGGCTGACCGGGCTCATGGCCAAGGCCCAATCGATCAGCCGTTCGAACTCTTCCCGATTGTAAGCGATGTTCCCGCCGGTTCCACCCATCGTAAAGGACGGACGAATGATGGCCGGGAATCCCACCGCTTCCAGGATCGCAACCGCTTCATTGCGGTGGTGCGCCGTGCCGCTCTTGGGCACACGGAGGCCGATCCGCTGCATCGCCAGCTTGAAGGCTGCTCGATCTTCCGCCTTATGGATGGCATCGGCCGACGCGCCGATCAGCTTGACGCCGTACTTGTCCAGCACTCCGCGCCTCACCAACTCCACCGTCGTGTTGAGTGCCGTCTGTCCTCCCATGGTGGGGAGCAGGGCATCGGGCCGCTCTCGATCGATCACCTTCTCCACCACCTCGACCGTAATGGGCTCCACATAGGTCCGGTCGGCCAGCTCAGGATCCGTCATGATCGTGGCAGGATTACTGTTGATGAGGATGACTCGATAGCCTTCCTCCTTCAGAGCCTTGCAGGCCTGAGTCCCCGAATAGTCGAACTCACAGGCCTGCCCAATGATGATCGGGCCCGACCCGATCAGGAGAATGGACTTGATATCCGTGCGTTTCGGCATAGAGTCCCTACGGCCTCGTCAGCTGGGTTGCGGCATGGGCCCGATCAGAGGCCGGTAGGGAGTTGGTGTGGGCTGCTGGCCGCCTCCCGGACTCTGGTAGTACTTCAATGTCTCGGGCAGCCAGGCTTCGATCTGATTGATCCGGGTGACATCCGACGGGTGTGTAGAGAGAAACTCAGGAATGGCTTGCTGCGAACGGAAACAGACCTTGCCGATCATCTGTCTGGGGCACCCGCTCATCCGCTCCCAAAAGGGGACCGCCTCGCGAGGATCATAGCCCGCTTCGGCCATCAGTCGGAGTCCGATGTAATCCGCCTCTGACTCCTGCTTCCGATTGAACGGCAGGGAGACGTTCACTCCGTAGGCGCCCAATATTCCCTGGATTGCGCCGGCACCTCCCGCCGACTTCCCCGACGCCGCCGCACCGATGGCTCCCAACTGGACGATCTGGTCGATGATGCTGCGGCTCATCCGTTCAACCCCGTGACGCTGCAGTGCGTGCGCCACCTCATGACCGACGACGGTGGCGAGTCCGGCTTCCCCCTTGGTCACCTTGAGGATGCCGGTAAAGACGGCGACCTTCCCACCGGGGAGACAGAACGCATTGACCGTCTTGTCATCCTCGATGACGGCGAATTCCCATTGATAGTCCGGCTTATTGGCGGCCTTCGCAATTCGCTGCCCGACACGCTGCACCAGTTCATTGATCTCCGCGTTCTCGTTGAGACGGGCCTGACGCAATACATCCCGGTACGCTTCCAGTCCGAACTGCATTTCTTTCTCTTCCGAGAAAAAAATCAGCTGATCACGCGCCGTTCCCGGCGCACGATAACATCCCGCCAATGCCGAGACGAGGCCCGCCGTCGACCCGATGCCCAGCAAGCCGTACAACCTCGTCGCGCCGAGTGCCCCCTGCACGAGCAGCGTCCGCCGCCCGATGGTGGTCTGGAACAATCGATTGAGTGAGTCATTGCAACAGTGATTCATCGTTGAACTCGTTCAGAAGCACAATGGCGTCAATACTGAAATGATGCGAACGTCAATTCGTCGATCACGGCATCCACAGATACATGAATTGTGGCGTGCCCCCTCGAACAAACGACATCAAATCAAGATCCGCCAGACCGGCCAGTGGGCTGGGCATCAAGAGCTTGGAATACATGTTGTTAGAATACTCCCCGGGGCGTTTGTACGTGACGACCCGGGCTTCCGTCACTCCCGCTTTCTTCTTCGCCAGGTCAATGGCGTCTTCCAGGTAGCCGATTTCATCGACCAGACCTGCCGCCTTCGCCTGATCCCCGGCATAAATACGTCCATCGGCCAGTTTCTTGATCTGATCCATCTGAAGGTGAGGCCGCCCCTCCTGCACGACGCTTAAGAAGCGCTGGTAGAACGAATCGATCAGTCCTTGGAAAATAGCTCGTTCTTCCAAGGTCATGGTCCGGAACGGCGAGCCCATATCCTTGCGAGGCCCTGACGTGACCGCCGTGGCTTCAAGTCCTACTTTCTCCAACAACCCCCGGGCATTGACCGTGAGCATGATCACGCCGATGCTGCCCGTGACAGAGGAGGGATGGGCGAACACCGTGTCTGCCGCAGCGGCGATGTAGTAGCCCCCCGACGCCCCCACGTCCATGATCGATGCAATGATGGGAACTTTCCGGGAGGTCTTGAACGCCTTGAGTTCGTGATGAATGATATCCGACGCCGTGACTGTCCCGCCCGGCGTGTTGATGCGGAGAACGACGGCCTTCACATTCTCATCCTGCGAAGCTCTGGTCAGCTGCTCCTTGACGCTCGCGATAAGATTGGGAGCGGGCATGAAGCCCTCTTTGTCCTGTGAACTGATCACCCCGGAGATCTCGACAAGCAGCACTTTTGCCGTACCGGTGCCGCCGATCTGCGATTCCTGCAGGGGCCCGGGGCCTGGAAAAAGCGGAAAGTTGAAGGTGCACCCCTGCATCACCAGCCCGACCAACCACATAAGTGTCAGCGAACTACGCATGATGTTTCTCCATGAGCCGGACGAATTCCTCGAACAGATAACGGGAATCATGAGGGCCTGGCGCGGCTTCCGGATGATACTGCACCGAAAACGCCGCGCGATCCACGCACACCATCCCTTCAATGGAGTAATCGTTCAAGCTGACATGCGTGATCAACAGCTTCCCGTACCTGGTCTCGATTTCGAGAGGGCTCTTGGGCACCTCAGCGAGTGCGGCGGGAATCCGGACCGCGAAGTTATGGTTCTGCGAGGTAATCTCGACTTTTCTCGTCCTGAGATCGATCACGGGATGATTCACGCCGTGGTGGCCGAATTTTAGCTTATAGGTCTCGAGACCGAGCGCGAGGCCGAGAATCTGATGGCCCAAACAAATCCCGAAGATCGGATAGCGGCCGATCAACAGCCGGATCGCCTCCATCGCGTACGGGACGCCTTCCGGATCACCGGGACCGTTGGAGAGAAAGATTCCGTCGGGCTTGAGCGCATCGACCTCAGCCGGCGTCGTCGAGGCCGGCACCACCGTGACGTGGCATCCGACATCGACCAAACGTTTGAGAATGTTCTGCTTGACGCCGAAGTCATACGCCACGACTCGCCAGGGCCGATGCCTGTTCGGTTCGACAGCGGACGCTTCCAGCGCCCAGTCGCCGGAGCCTCTGTTCCATTCATACAAACGTTCACATGTCACTTCAGCCGCCAGGTCCCATCCGATGATGCCGGGTGCAGCCTTCGCCTTCATCACGGCTCGGGCGGGATCAAGCGTGCCGTGCGTAATGATTCCCTGCTGCGATCCGTGCTCCCGCAAATGCCTCGTCAGGGCTCTGGTATCCAATCCCTCGATCGCCACGACTTTCGCCTCGGTCAGATATTCGTGAATCGTCTGCCGCGCGCGCCAGTTGCTTGCGCGGCGGCTGGCTTCCATTACCACGAATCCTTCCGCCCACAGCCGGCGAGATTCGCTGTCGTCGGGTGTCACACCGTAGTTTCCGATATGGGGCGATGTCATCGTCACGATCTGACCGTTGTAGGACGGATCGGTCAGCACCTCCTGATAGCCCGTCATGGCCGTATTGAACACGACTTCTCCCACTGCCTCGCCGTCGTACCCGAGGGCCCGACCCTCGAAGATCGTGCCGTCCGCCAGTGCCAACAACGCCTTCTTCACAGTAGTGCCCCATCCCGATGCAAACACCGCTTCGCCCTGATGCCCATCAGGAAAATCCCAAGCACAAGATTGACCATATAGAGCGACCGCACGGGCAGAAGGATACGAAACAGCGCCTCCAAGGCCGCCTTCTTCTCGGCGCCCTCCGGTACCGCGAATGCATGAGCTTGAAGCGCCGCGGCTTGAGGATGCAGCACGGCGATAATGATACCGGCGATCGCCACCATCCCGGCTAACAACGTCAGCTCGCCCCGACCGACCGCCACGGTCGGATCTCCGCTCCACCAACGATACCACGATGCGGCACTCATGATCGCCATCGCTCCGATCACAAACCGATGATACCCTTCAAACGTCCTGGTCAGAAAAATTCCGCCGGAGTCCTGCCCGCCGAACGTATTGAACACCGCCGGAATGACCGCACCCGTAAGCACCAGCATCCCGCCGACCCACACGGCCAACGCCAGCCATTCAAGCGTGAGGCAACTGACCATCCTCCAACGGGGCTGGCGCCGCACGGTCCTACCGCTCCGACGGACCGGCCTCGAACACCACTCGTCCGCCCACAATCGTCGTTTGCACCCGCCCTTTGACTTTCCAGCCGGCAAAGGGCGTGTTCCGGCTCTTCGAACGAAACTTGCCGGGGTCAACCTCCCATGGTTCGTACTGATCCACGATCACCGCGTCGGCATCCGCGCCGACCTTCAGGGTTCCCTTTTTCAGACCAAACGCAGCCGCCGGAGCAGCGGTCAGTTTCTCAACCGCCTGCTCCAACGACAACACCCCTTCGTCCACCAACCCCATTGTCAGAGCAAAGGCGGTTTCAAGGCCCACCACCCCGAACGGCGCCTCCGTAAAATCCTGCTGCTTTTCCTGCGCGGCGTGGGGAGCATGGTCGGTCGCGATCGCATCGATCGTGCCGTCGCGCAGTCCCTCCTTGATCGCCTGAACATCATCCCATGTGCGGAGCGGAGGATTCATCTTGGCATGCGTGTTGTAGCCGCGGACGACTTCCTCGGTCAACAGGAAGTGATGGGGGCAGGCTTCCGCCGTGACGTGAATGCCGCGGTTCTTCGCCTCCCGCACCAGGCGAACCGAACCGGCGGTGCTGATGTGCGCCAGATGAAGCCGCGCCCCGGTCAACTCGGACAAGGAAAGATTGCGCGCGACCATTACATCCTCCGCTGCAGCCGGAATGCCGGGCAGCCCGAGTTCCGTGGACACCAGCCCTTCATTCATGCATCCGCCTTCAGCCAGATGCAGATCCTCACAATGATCGACCACCGTCAGATCGAAGGCCAAGGCATACTCCATGGCCCGGCGCATCACCAGACTGTTCATCACCGGTTTCCCGTCGTCGGAGATCGCCACGCAACCGGACCGCCGCAAGTCTCCGATCTCGGCCAGCTCTTTGCCCTCCGAGCCCTTCGTGATGGCGCCGACCGGAAATACATTCGCAAGCCCAGCCAGCCGGGCTCGTTCCAGTATAAACTCCGTGACCGCTTGATTATCATTGATCGGATCGGTGTTGGGCATACAACAGACCGTCGTGAACCCGCCGGCCACCGCCGCCGCGCTCCCGCTCTCAATGGTTTCTTTATACTCAAATCCTGGCTCCCGGAAATGGACATGGAGATCGACAAACCCGGGCAGCACGAGTCGCCCGTTTGCCTGAATCGTCGTGCTTCCGGCTGGGCCGGAGAGATTGGAACCCACCGCCACGAACTTGCCCCGGTCGATCAGCACGTCCCCGGTCCCCACGAACCGGCCTGGGTCGATGATGTGCCCGCCCTTGATTAGAATTGGCACTGTAGACTCCTCTCAACCAATTGGCGGAATCTGTTCATCTGATGATCGGTCGATTGTATGGTTGAACTGATCGGTTCCGAGGTTGATGCAGTCATTCGACAAATCGACAGATCATCAGATGTCGCTAATTCGCCTCCGACATCAGATACAAGATACCCATGCGCACGGCGACGCCGTTTGCCACCTGCTCAAGGATGACGGATGAGAGACTGTCCGCAACATCCGGAGCAATCTCCACCCCGCGATTGATCGGCCCAGGATGCATGACGATTGCGCCGGGGTCGGCCAACCGGACGCGCTCCGCGGTCAGCCCATAGAGTCGCGTATACTCGCGGATCGTCGGAAAGAGCGCGCGCCCCTGCCGCTCCAATTGCAGGCGGAGCATCATGATCACGTTTACACCGCGCAAGCCCTCATCCATGTCGTAATGAACCGTCGCTCCCAGTTTTTCGATTCCCCAGGGCATCATCGTGGACGGCCCCACCACGCGCACCTCCGCTCCGAGCTTCGTGAGCGCATAGATGTTGGAACGGGCCACGCGGCTGTGGGAAACATCTCCGACGATCGCCACACGCAGTCCTTCAAAACCCATCCCCCGCTGGCGAATCGTATAGAGGTCGAGCAACGCCTGCGTGGGATGCTCGTGCCACCCGTCGCCGGCATTGATGACCGAGGATTTCACCCCGCGCGCCAGCGTGTCCGCGGCGCCGGCTGAAGAATGCCGCAGGACGATGATGTCCGCCTGCATGGCCTCGATATTGCGCGCGGTATCAAGCAGCGTCTCTCCCTTGACGACGCTGCTCGCCGACGGAGAGAAGTTGATCACATCCGCGCTGAGCCGCTTGGCGGCCAGTTCGAACGAGGTCCGTGTCCTGGTACTCGGCTCGAAAAACAGGTTCACCACCGTCCGCCCGCGCAGCGCCGGCACTTTCTTGATCTCGCGACCCGTGACCTCCTTGAAGGAGTCCGCCGTCTCAAGGATGAGCGTGATCTCCTCCACCGACAAGGGCGCCAGACTCAACAGATCCTTGCGTTTGAGGCTCATGACATCCTCCGCTTCACGACTTGAAGATGACCACCCGGTCATCCTCGCCACTCTCTTCCAGCAAAACCTGGACTTTTTCTTCGCGCGAGGTGGGAAGATTCTTCCCGATGTAATTGGCCTTGATCGGCAGCTGGCGGTGGCCGCGATCGACCAGCACCGCCAACTGAATTTCCCCCGGCCGCCCGAGATCCATCAAGCCGTCCATTGCCGCGCGAATCGTCCTCCCGGTGAATAACACATCGTCCACCAGCACCACGACCTTATCCGCCATATCGAAGGGCACCGATGTTTTTCTCAACACGGGTTGATCCCGGCGGAGCGCGAGGTCATCACGATAGAGCGTGATGTCCAATTCACCGATGGGGGCTTGTACGCCCTCGATCCCCTGGATGCGCTTCACCAGCCGGTGGGCCAGATGAACGCCACCCGTTCGAATCCCGACCAACGCCAAGTTCTTCACGCCTTTGTTGCGTTCCAGTATCTCGTGCGCAATGCGGGTCAGGGCGCGGGCTATATCGCCGGCATCCATCACCAGCTTTTCGTCTTTCCGTTCCCTTGGCTTGTTCGTCCGAGTGGTCATGGTCAGGCTGAACGAGCGATTCGCTGTAACCGATCAGCCTTCAGTCGAGGACCTTTGAAGGAAAAGCTGAAGGCTGACTGCTTGAGTTCAGATTCCAGACACAAAAAAACCCTCTCGTCGGAGTCCGACAAGAAGGTTTGGTTGTAAGGGCCGGCCTTGGCCGGAGCGCCGTTCATATCAGGCTCCTTGCTCACCTCACCGGATGAGCGTTAAAGGCAGCGTTATTCTACCGAAGCCCTTCTCCCGCTGTCAAGCGTACCGGAGTCGAGACATGTGGAATGACTCCGCCGCACAGCTCGCTCGTTCACTGCCTAAGAGGCAATTTGGGCGATCAACTCGATTTCCACCGGCGCCTGACGAGGAAGTTCAGCCGCGCCGACCGCAACACGGGCATGCCGCCCCGCCTCTCCGAAGATGGCGATCAAAAGGTCGGACGCTCCATTCAGCACTTGCGGTTGTTCACAAAATCCGGGAGCGGACGCGATATGACCGACCATCTTGACGATCTGTTTCACCCGATCCAGCGAGCCCGCTTCGCTCCGGATGATAGCCAACGCGTTCAGCACGGCCACTTTGGCCGCCTCCATGCCCTGTTCGATCGAAAGCGTCTCTCCGAGTTTTCCAGTGATGACGAGTTGCCCATCCCGCGTCGGCAATACCCCGGACAAAAAGAGCAGATCGCCCGCTCTGACCGCAGGAACATACGTCGCAATCGGCTTCGGTGGGGCAGGCAACGTGAGCCCGAGTTCTTTCAATTTGTTCTCGTATGACATCTGCCTGTTTTGCGTTCCTCCGTTCCGATCGACATTATTCACTTTTACCTTTCTTACCTCAAACTTTCGATCACCCTGGCCTGAGCGCTTCAAGAAAACTGTCTCCGACCTGCAATCGTTCGGCACGCAGGGCTTCGACCACCGTCTGCCCCACATCCGCAGCCGTCGCCCTGGTTCCCAAATCGACCCCCTCCGCCAGCCTGGGGCCGGTTACAAGAACCGGAACATATTCACGGGTCGGTGTCCTGCCGGGCCTCGACGCATCGCGCCCATGATCTCCTGTCAGGACGACCAGGTCTCCCTGGCGAAGCTTGCCGAAGAGATCCGGCAGGCAACGATCGAATTCTTGGAGTGCCGTCGCGGCCTTGGCATGGTCCTCCGAAAGGAGATCCAGGCTCACATAGAGCAGGCCGCGCGGCACGTTCTTCATCATGCCGACAGTTTCATGGAAGGCTGCGATTGCTGACGCTGTCGGGAACGCTTTGGTCAAACCACGACCGCTGAACAGGTCGTATATTTTCCCGATTCCCATCGTGATCTGACTCGATCGATTGAGCACATCCAACATCGTCATGCCCGGCGGCTCGGACACGAAATCCTTCCGACCCGCGTGAGCCTGGAGCACCCCTGTCCCACCGCTTAGTGGTTGGGCCACGATCCGGATCGGCGCGCCGAAGCCCTTGAGCGCCTTCCATACCTCACGACATCGCTGTTGAAACTCCTCCGGCGGCATCACGGATTCGTGCATCGCCAGAGAGCAGGTTCTCCCCCCGTCGGTCCACAAGATGGGCGACCCGCTGGAGAGATGTTCCACCCCATGTTCCTCCAGCATCGCGCCGAGGGAGGCGATGCGATTTCCAATCAGCTTCCGCCCTAACACCTGTTCCATCACCGCCAGGACATCTACAGGAACGCCGGACGCAAATCGAGCCCAGCCCTCGCGGGCGATCACCCCGCTGGTTTCCCAGTAGCCGACGACCGAATCCTTGCCCTGGGAGGTAAACCCGAGACGTCCAAAACAACCGCTCGGCTGAGCCATGGTCCGCACGCCCTTTATCTGAGCGATGTGTCCCAACCCCAGCGCCTCCAGATTCGGGAGGCTCAGTCCACCGGCGGCCTCTGCCAGGTGGACCAGCGTGTTGGCTCCGGCATCCCCGTACTCCGCTGCGTCCGGCAGAGCCCCGACTCCAAAGCCATCGATGACAAGGAGGATGACGCGATTGATCATGCGC
>JBQTIO010000018.1:0-4497 GCA_052388075.1 Nitrospiraceae bacterium | reverse complement strand
GGGCAAGTTCCTCATCCTTCTTGGAAGACCCGTTCAGCAGAGCAGTCCAGGTTTGCTTGAGTGCGCTGATCTCACCATTATCCGGCGCGCCTCGTCTCGCCAGACTTTCGACGACGAAGAGTTCCAGTGCCAGGCGGACCTCATAGAGTTCTTCAATTTCGCGAAGGTTGTATTGTTTGACGGCGTAGCCCCGATTGGGCATTTTCTTGACGAACCCGTCCGTCGCCAATATCCGGAGCGCCTCCCGCACGGGACTGCGGCTGACGCCGAATTTCTTGCAGAGTTCTGCCTCGGTCAGCCGGTGTTCAGGCGGATATCGCCAGTGAAGGATTTGCTCTTTCAGCGTCGTAACGATGGTTGCGCTCAGGTTCGATGTCTCGTTGTCCCCCATCCGATCGACCATCGGTTACTCTGCACCCGACTTCAGGTGGATCCTGCTCATGCGCGACCCCAGGCCGCTGAGATCGATGGGTGAGTTTCACGCGATCAGCTACCCATGCCGAACTGACAATCGGTCGGGTTGGTCACGAATTGTCGTTCGGAGCGCAGCCGATTATTATATACACTATCGCGTACGATGTCTAACGCCCCGCCGCGCGAAGTTTGGCGGTCGCGGCTCCGTGCCGTTCCGAGGGTCTGTGGTTGTTCGCGTCTGCAGACGGCTTGTAGAGCCGACGAGTCGGCAATCAGCGGGGCTGGCGGGAGGAGCGGACAAGCGAGCCTCGGAGATTCCCACGTCCAGCCTCTCTCGCCGGCTTCGCGGCTCGTCTACCAGTAGGGCCAAGGCCGCCAATAGGGAGACCAGTAGGGGCCCCAATAGAGGGACGGGCCGATGTAGGGGCGGGTCCGGGAATACGCGTCCTCGTCTCTTGGCCAGACGCGGAGGTTCTTGATCTCTACGATGAAGCTTGTATATTCCGTTTCATCGAGAGGCATGGTCACCGACTCAATAACGTCTCCGGTGACGGTGACGAAGGTGCCGGCCGGTACGGTGGCGGGATCGAGGAACTCTTTCTGTATGGCGACGAAGCGGCCTTGCGATTTGCTTAGGTCGAACGATGGTTGGAGCGATGAGGTGAGAGGCAGCTGGAGGATTTCGATTCTGGTCCCCTCCTTCAATCGTCGCGCTCCGAGGACCTTGCCTCCGAATGTGACGGCTTGCCCCCTGTGGGCATCCGGAGCCGCTTTCACCTGAGCGAAGGCTACCTGACTCGCGCCGGAATGGGCGGCTCCATCCTGTGAGCCGGACAACGCGCAGCCGGTCGTGAGCAACCATGCCAACACGACGAGCGCATATGGTGATTTACCCATCAGAAAATTATAACAGAGGGCAGCATCGTGTCTCATCCGATATAATGGGGCTCGGAAAACGACCTGTGAAAGGAGTGCGAAATGAATCCTCGAAGAAGGTCTTGCTGGTCGCTGATTGCCTTGATCGCGGGGGCGGTGTGCCTCCTCAGTCTGCCCTCTGGTGCGGAGGCGGCAAAGCCCGAATTGAAGGGTAAGTTCGAGTTGCTGCAGGATGAACCGTCGCTGCATCAACGGGGTAAGGTGAAAGTGATCGAGTTCGCTGATTTCTATTGCCCGCACTGTCACCTCTTCGAAGAGACGGGCCTGCCGTTGCTCGTGAAAGAGTTCGGCAACAAGGTGGAGATCACGATGGTCGGGTTTCCCGTCATTCGCGGAAAACTCCCCACGGTGTTCGACATGTATGAGCAGGCCAAGGTGATGGGGAAGGGGAATGAAATGAAGGCGGTCTTGTTCCGTACGATCCATAAGGACAAGGTCGACGGTGTGTTGGATCGCTCGATTCGGTCACTGTTGATCAGGGAGGTCGGTTTGGACCCTGTGGCATTTGAAGCCGGCCTCGAGAGCGGGAAACCTGCCCGGGCATTTGAAGATGGTCGGCGGTGGGGGCAGCGGATCAAGGTGTCCTCCACACCATCGATCCTGCTGGACGGCAATATCAAGGTGGATGGTGTGAACATGACCCCTGACAATGTCGTCACGATCATCCGGAGCATTCTGGATGCGGATGCGAAAAAGTGATGCGATGGGAGAATGTAGCTGACAGGTTTCATGTCACAGGCTAACAAGTGAGAGCAGGTTTGTGCGGAAGAGCGTATCCATCGTGTCAGCCTGCGTTCTTGTCAGCATGTTAGCCAGTTCTTCCACCCCTCACCTTGCACACATCACGAGGTCATGATGGCGATTGATCCTATTTGCGGCATGACCGTCGATCCTGCCACCGCAGCCGGCCGCCATGACTATCAGGGCCGGACCTACTATTTCTGCGCCGCCTCCTGCCTCAACAAGTTCAAAGCCGATCCTGCAAGAGCCTTGCAACCAGCGGCGACCGGTCTCATTTCCTTGGGGCAGAAGAAGGCGCTCCCGATGATGCCCGCATCTCAGGAGGAGATCGACCCTGTCTGCGGCATGACCGTTGAGCCGTCCAGCGCGGCCGGCTCGCATGAGTACGGGGGAAAGACCTACTACTTCTGCGCCGCCGACTGTCTCGCAAAGTTTCGTGCCGACCCTGATTATTACCTGACCCCCCCCGAGCAGAGGGCTCCGCGCGTGGCGCCGGTTCCGGCCGGCGGGGCAGTCGAGTACGTGTGCCCGATGGACCCGGAGGTCCTGGAGACTAAACCGGGGGCCTGCCGGATCTGTGGAATGGCCCTCGAACCAAAGATCGTGTCGGCGGAGGATGTTGGCAACCCGGAGCTCGAGGACATGAGCCGACGTTTCTGGCTTTGTCTGGGACCGGCGGCGCTGGCGATGGTTCTCGCCATGTCCGACATGATTCCCGGCATGCCGCTCCACCATCGTTTTGGGGGGACGATGCTCAATTGGGGGCAGTTGCTGCTTGCCACGCCGGTAGTGCTCTGGGGTGGTGCCCCCTTCTTCCAGCGGGGTTGGGCGTCAGTCGTCAATAGGGCGCCGAACATGTTTACGCTGATCGCGATTGGGACGGGAGCCGCCTATGGGTACAGCGTGATCGCAACATTGATTCCGGGACTGTTGCCCGCGTCGTTCCATCGACCAGATGGAACGGTGGCAGTCTATTTCGAAGCGGCCGCTATTATCACGTTGCTGGTTCTATTGGGGCAGGTGCTCGAGTTGCGCGCGCGCAGCCAGACCAGTTCTGCCATCAAAGCCCTCTTGAGGCTGGCTCCGGCCACGGCGAGGCGCGTCGGTGCCGATGGGAGAGAGGAAGATGTTCCGCTCGATCGGGTGCATGTCGGTGACCGGTTGCGGGTGAGACCCGGTGAACGTGTGCCGGTGGACGGACTGGTCGTGGACGGACACACGTCCGTCGATGAGTCGATGATCACGGGAGAATCGATTCCTGTCGCAAAAGAAACCGGAGCGGCCGTCACGGGTGGGACCATGAACGGCACCGGCAGCATTCTCATGCGGGCCCAGCGTGTCGGCCGGGACACGCTGCTGGCCAGGATCGTGCAGATGGTCAGCGAGGCGCAGCGGAGTCGTGCGCCGATTCAGCGGGTGGCGGATGTGGCGGCGGGCTATTTTGTGCCGCTTGTCGTGGTGGTTGCCGTCCTGACAGCCTTTGCCTGGGTCGTCTGGGGGCCTGAACCGAAGCTGGCCCATGCGCTCGTGAATGCTGTTGCCGTCCTCATCATTGCCTGTCCCTGCGCGCTGGGGTTGGCGACGCCTATGTCGATCATGGTGGGCACCGGTCGGGGGGCTACGGCCGGCGTGCTGGTCAAGAGAGCAGAAGCCCTCGAAGTGTTGGGCAAGGTCGATACGATTGTGTTCGATAAGACGGGAACCTTGACAGAAGGTCGTCCGACCCTGATGACTGTTCGATTTTCCCCTCCGTGGAGCGAGTACGATCTGCTTCATTTTGCGGCTAGTCTCGAGCAGGGGAGCGAGCATCCGTTGGCCGAAGCGATCGTGGATGGCGCAGTGGGCCGCGGAGTGCCGCTGGCGGGTGCCGCGCAGTTCCGGTCCATGACCGGCCGGGGGGTGTCCGGCCTGGTCGAGGGCACACCGGTCGCGGTCGGCACACTGTCTTTTCTGCGAGAGACGATCGGTGTGGCCGGCAATGCGCTGGCCGTACTCGATGAGGAGGCCCAGCGACTCCGGCAGGAAGGACAGACGGTCGTCTTTGTGGCTATCGATGGAAAGGCTGGAGGCCTCTTGGGCGTGGCAGATCCGATCAAGCCTTCGACCGTGGAAGCGGTTCGCCTCCTGAAGGAAGATGGACTGAGGCTGGTGATGCTGACTGGCGATCATCAACAGACCGCTCAGGCTGTAGGCAGACACTTGGGGCTTGACGAGGTGATGGCTGGGGTATTGCCGAACCAGAAGGGTGAGATTGTGACCAGGCTGAAGGTGGAAGGCCGTACTGTGGCAATGGCCGGTGATGGAGTCAACGATGCCCCGGCACTGGCCATTGCCGACGTCGGCATCGCGATGGGGACCGGTGCGGACATCGCCATCGAGAGTGCCGGAATGACCTTGGTCAAAGGA
>JBQTIO010000017.1:0-16631 GCA_052388075.1 Nitrospiraceae bacterium | reverse complement strand
TCCCTATCTGTTGTGGGCGGAGGAGAGTTGAGAGGGGCTTTCACTAGTACGAGAGGACTGTGAAGGACGGACCTCTAGTGTGCCGGTTGTCGCGCCAGCGGCAGCGCCGGGTAGCTATGTCCGGTGGCGATAATCGCTGAAAGCATCTAAGCGAGAAGCGTGCCTCAAGATAAGCTCTCCCGGGGCGTAAGCCCCCTAAAGACCACTCGTAGACGACGAGTTTGATAGGCTGGGTGTGGAAGGTCCGTGAGGGCCGTAGCTAACCAGTACTAATCGGTCGTGCGGTTTAACATCCTTTGCTCCTGATAGACATGGTCTCAAAAAGGCGAGACGTGCGAGACAGGCGAGAAAAGCGCGACGGGTTTAACTCGTCTCGCATTTCGCGCGCGTCCCGCGTTTCTCGCGGTTGAAATTCCCGGTGGCCATACCGGAGGGGCCCCACCCGTTCCCATACCGAACACGGAAGTTAAGCCCTCCAAGGCCCATGATACTGCTGTCGCGAGGCAGTGGGAAAGTAGGACGCTGCCGGGTTATAAAAAAGCCTGCTGGTGAAAGCCAGCAGGCTTTTTCATTTCAGATAAAGAACGGGCGGCCTCGCCAATCTCCTGTGCTCGCGGAACCCCCACGTCTGACAATCAGATTTCAACTGGTGGAGAACGACGTGGTCGTTCGACGCGCGCAATGGGAGACCGACGAGGCTGCCCTGCACTGATGAAGGAAGCAAGCCTGCTGATTTCAATCGTCTAGCAGGCTTTTGACTCACAAGGCAGCGTGAGGGGGGAAGTAAGGGGCTCGTTTCGTTAGAAGCCGCGCTTGAACGGAGCTGCGCGGAGTACAAACCTCTAGCCAATTTGTTGAACGCGGCGGAACGAGCGAGCTTGGTTTGGACCTCTGTCGGGTTACAACAAAGCCTGTTGGAAAAATCCAGCAGGCTTTTTCATTTTTAGTAGCCAACATTTTTGTAGGGGCCAACGGCGTGGCCAATCTTCTGTGTTCGCCGACCCCGCGCGCGAGACCCAATCAGATGTTTCAAATTAAGGTCGGTGCTCAGTCGATGCGCGCAGGACCGAGGACCAGCCACGCCGGCCTTCCGTTAGTTCTCTGCCTTCCAGAAAGCCCGCTGATAACGTTTGCGGCGGGCCTTGATAGCACGCGGCAGCGATGGGGGAAGAGCGTAGCTGGTCGCTATTTGCTGTCGCATGGCGACCGGCTGTTGACACGAATCAATAGGAAAAGTAGCCTGTTCCCCATTGCTGACTCAGGGGGCGATGATCATGAAACTTTTGTCTGTATTGGGATTTCTGCTAGTCCTGGTTGGGTTTGACAAGCAAATGGTTAATGCTTCCCCAGAATCATGCGAAGGGATCACTCCAGATTTGATGGAACCAAGTTATAGCGAAGATATCCTTGGACTTTGGGACGTCAAGTATACTGGTGAGGACGGCATGATTCGGCAGGATAATGTCGAACGCTTAGTCATGATGCAGGAGGGCACTTTCACGTGGACCCCAACTCCAGGGTGGGCTCGCTCAAAGGGGCACTGGCGCGTCACGAAGATACCGGACTTAAACGACGCCCTAGCGTTGTGCTTTGAACAACAGTCGGGGGGGCTGGTTGTGCCACTTCTTGGTCATGACAAAGTCACCAAACACGCCTACCTATTGGAATTGGCAGTGTAAGGTGCCCGTCCTAGTTCATGCTGATGGTCGCAAGGAGATTGCGCCGGACGCAGTTATCTTTTCTCAACGGATCCTTCGGGGGATCGACCCAAGCGCTGACGTCGCCAAGATATTTCATCGGGCAGAGAAAAACGTGCTGGGAGAGAAGAAAGAAGATGGAGTAGGAACAGATATCAGCAACCGTTTCGCGGAGCGCGCTGGAGCGGGGCGCGCGGCATATCATAATATTGCGCTGTTACTTCTCTAGCTGGTCGTTAGTCATGCTGGAGCCGGGCTCCAATCCAGACACAGACCCTATCCGTGAGGTAAGGCCGTGAATGATATGCCAGGCGTTTATGTCCCAACGGCCTATGATTTTCTAGCGGCTAAGGTCGACAGTCTTTTTGCGGAGGACGAACGCTTACTAGCCGACCTAGGCACAGTCCTGATCACTCGCCTTACGAGGTCTCTCGAAAATGAAGTATCAGTCCCGAAACAAGATATTTGCGTCCTGCAACTTAATGCCCTGCAGTCCCTCATGGCGAGCATTGAGATTTGGCGAAGGGGCTTTCCGCTTCAGGTTGGCATTCTGCTCAGAAATGTCCTGGAGACTATCTCAACGGCAGGAGTCTTGAACTCCGATGAAGCGGCTTATGCGAACTACAAAAGAGGGAACTTCGACTCATCTTCCTCTTTCACGAAATTTAAACATCTCTGGCCAGCAGGAACATTTTTAGGGCGACTCTATGGTTGGCTTTCTAATGAATTCACACATGTTGGTAGCGGTTACAAAGCATGGCAGCGAATACCTTTAGACCTTAAAGAGCCTCATATCTCCGCATTAACAAGCATGCTAGGAGTAATCAAGGGAGCGTTCATACTCCTTGACATGATGAGTGAACTCACCTGTCATGCATTTTGTGAACAACCACGTTACTGGACAAGACTAGAGCCCAATGTTTATGACTTTCGCCCTAGTCAAGAAACGAAGGAATGGGTCAGACGATTTGTCAGTGAACCTCCATTGGAAACTGGAGCCTAGAGAAATGAGAGGGTTGACCACGATGACTGTCATTTATGCGAGAAAATCAGGAAGAAAAAGGGGGGGGCAGGCCTTGCGTTAACGAATTGCCGGGTCAGACCAGATGGTGGTGCTCGTGGCACGGGCGGGTATCCGGTACAATGGCGCTGTTTTGACTTGGCTGGCTTGCAGTGACACAATTCCATAAATTCTATCGCCATGGCCGATCCCGTTATGTACGACGATTCTTCCCCTTCGATCCGCCTGAGAGGGCACACGCTCTTGTGCCTGCAAGGGTTCCGTGGAGAGGGGTATAGCCCAGAGTTTGTTGAGAACATGGCCGCGCTTCACCAAACCCTTACCAATCATCCCGAGTCCTGGGTCGAGGTTGTCGCTTCTCCCGATGCTGTCTGTGCAGCCTGTCCACATCAGCACCCGTCCGGGTGCGTATTGAACGGGGCGCGGTCGGAGGAGGAGATGATCGACCAGGATCACGTGGTGCTTCAACGGCTCGGACTGAAGGTAGGGAGTCGCATCCGCTGGCAAGACATTCTTGAGTGGATTCGGAATTCAGTGTCTGGCGACGATCTCCCCTCCATCTGCGGCAATTGCCGGTGGTTGCCTCTTGGCTATTGCCGGGAGGGGCTCAACCGGTTGCACAATCCCGTCCACGGCGCCCCCGCTGAACCACACTTGTCGAAGCCGCTTCATGACTAGGGAAACTCTGAAAATCTGGTGTCAGGCATGAGTATTGACTTGTTTTCCTGCGGATTCAGGGGAACCCTGTCGCAGGGTGCAGAGATCCGCTGGTCTGGCATGAGGCCGTCGGTGATGCCGTAAACAGTCACGTCCTATACGACGAAGAGGTCCGCGTCGCAGGCGAGTGAGGACAATGGCGTTCAGTGAACTCGAACTCAAGCGGATCGAGCAGACCGTCGGGGAATTCTGTAAAAAGCGAAGCCCGCCTCATCTCAAAGATAAACTGCGGCTTGAGTACTTGGTCAAGGGCCAGGATGTCGTGATCTTCGAGCGGCGCCCTAGGTGGGATAATCCGAAGGAGTGGATCGAGTCCCCGGTTGCCAAACTCAAGTTCGTCCGGTCAGCGAACAAATGGCGCCTCTATTGGCAGCGGGCGGATCTCAAATGGCACGAGTATCCTGGACCATCATCGAGCGATCGCATCAACGATCTGGTGCAAGAAATCGATGCCGATCCACTGGCCTGCTTTTTCGGGTAATAGCGCATACTATGCGTGATGTCATCCCGAAGGGTCTGAGATGCAAGTGTAGAAAGTACCGACACCGCTCGCATTCAAAGAAGTGAGTTCTCATACATGACTCCATCGCGACCGTAAATTTCTCTCAGCACTAAGATTTCGTTGGGCCTCTGCCTCGATGCGCTGTTACTCAGGCATGGAAGCGGTGCGTTGTGGAGGGAGGGCTGCGTCCAACAAGGCACGACGCTCCCGTAGCACCGTATAGGCCTCGGCCAGTGTGCACGTGTTGAATCTGATCGTGTCTCCAGGGGCCAGTTGAGCCGCGAAGGGCAGATCAGCAGAGATGACGACGGCGATCGTGGGGTACCCGCCGGTTGTCTGCCGGTCGGCCATGAGGAGGATCGGCTGCTCGTCCGGCGGGATCTGCAAGGCTCCCATCGTGGTGCAGTCGGAGATGAAACGAGCTGATCCGTGGTGGGTTATCCTGGGGCCGGTCAAACGATAGCCCATGCGATCGGATTGCGCAGCGACTGTGTAGGAGGAACCGGTCAAGGTCGCGAGTGAGGCATCCGGGAAGGAGTCTCGTTGAGGGCCCGGGATTATGCGCAGGGTTGCGGACTGGGCGTAGCGGGGGAGGAGCCGATCCGGGAGCCGGTTCCCGATCAAACTGTCTACGGATTCCATGGGCTGTCCACCGGACAAGATGTCCCCCTGCTTCAATGGCCGTCCCTGGAGCCCGCCTGTCTCGCTCGCGCAGTGTGTCGAGCAGCTGCCCAGAACCAGAGGAACGTCGATGCCACCGGCGATGGCAAGGTACGAACGAGCCCCGGCACGCCGCGATCCAAAGGTCAACCGGCTGCCGCGGCCGACCGCGAGACTTTCCCAGAGCGGGACAGAGGTGCCGTTGAGGGAGGGGGAGAGATCGGCCCCCGTAATGGCAAGTACCGCGTCTCGCTCAAACTGGAGTTCCGGTCCTTTCAGGGTGAGTTCCAGCACAGCCGCATGATCGCAATTCCCCACCAGGCGATTGGCGACCGTGGCGGAGAAGCAGTCCATCGACCCGGCGACGGGGACCCCGTACTGCTGATAGCCGAATCGTCCCAGGTCCTGCACGGTGGTGAACCAGCCGGGTTTGATCACTGCAACCTGGGTCGCCCTCCCTTTCATCACGTTGCCCGCGGCTTCGCGATGCGCAGGCCTGCCGATTCGATCTCGGCCCGGATGAGGCGGGCGAACTCAACGGCGCGCGGGGTATCGGTATGAATGCAGAGGCTGTCGGCGCGGAGGGAGACCTGCCGGCCTTCGATGCTGGTCACGTAGCCGTTGAGGATCGCGCGCAGTTGATCACGAACCTGTTGTTCGGTCTGGAGCAGGGCGCCGGATTGTGAGCGCGGCACCAGTGTGCCATTGGACCGGTATGTACGGTCCGCAAACGCCTCTTCGACAACGGTCAGCCCAGCGGCTGTGCCTCGTGTGACCAGGGCCGATCCCGCAAGGGCGAAGAGAAGCAGACGGCGATTGAAGCCTGCCACGGCTCGCGCGACGGCATCCGACGTCGCTCGGTCCCTGGCAGCCAGGTGATACAGTGCGCCATGAGGTTTCACATGGATGAGAGTCAGGTGATCCGACGCCAGCACGTCGGCCAGTGCCCTCAGTTGCATGGTCACTAATGATTCGATCTCCTCTGGAGAAACAGTCCGATCTCCGCGACCGAAGCCTTCTGCGTCAGAAAAGCCCGGATGTGCGCCGATCGCGACGCCGTGGTGGGCCGCCAGTCTCGCCGTCCGACGCATCAGGTCGTGATTGCCGGCGTGAACCCCGCATGCGATATTGACCGAGGTGATCAGCGGCATGAGTTCGGCTTCGCGGGCCAGAAATTCCGGACTGTCGTACTCGCCCATGTCGCTGTTCACATCAACGGTCGTCACGGTGAACCTCGCGGCTCATGCGAACGAATTCATCCTGGTCAATCAGTCTGAATTGGACCTGGTCGCCCGGCTTCAGTAGGAAGGGATACGGGCCGGTCTTGCGATACAGAGGGATTGGTGTGCGGCCGATAAGGCGCCAGCCGCCCGGAGTGGCGGTGGGATAAATGCCCGTCTGGCGGTCGGCGATTCCGACTGATCCAGCCGGGACCCTGGTGCGGGGTGTGGACAATCGTGGCATTGCCAGGCGTTCGGGGACCAGTCCCAGATAGGGGAAACCAGGACTGAAGCCCAGCATGTAGACGCGATAGCGTAGCGATGCGTGCAATGCGATAGCTTCAGCCGGTGACAGGCGGGCAAAGTCTGCGATGTCCTCCAAGTCTGGCCCCCATTCGCCGCCATAGAGGACTGGAATCATGTGAAGCGCGCCGTGGGATTTTGGCTCGCTTGGGATGCGTGGAAGGAGCGTCTTTAGGCTGTCGGCCAGGGTATCCCACTTCCAGTGAAGCGGATCGAAATGGACTGTGGTCGACCGATAGGTGGGCACAATGTCAACGATTCCGCTCCAACCCTGGTCGGCCACGGTATTCGCAAATGCCAGGACGCGGGCGTTGATCCCCGGATTGATCTCGTCGCCGAACTCCACGGAGAGTGCTGAGTCGCCCAGGGGGACGATGCGAAAGGTTTCTCCGAAAGTTGGGTTCGTGTGTGCTGACTGATTCGAACGGGGCATCGGTCACCGCAAGAATGACGCGACTGTAACCTAGCTGGTTTGCCGGAGGAGGTAAAGGCCACGGACTTTCGACACCAACGTCGCGTGATTCAGGGCAAGGAGATATGATATGCGTGGCGTTCGCGTGCGAGCCGGAATCGCCGGTGGGGTATAGTAACGTGCGGAGTCAATCGACGAGGAGGGCATCATGCCGAGCGTGCTTGATCGAGTGCTGGAAAAAGAATTGAAGGACTCGTTAGTGCGGTTCGAACGGCAATTGCGACAGCTCGGTCTGGCTGACGAGAATGTCAAGAGCCGAATGCGCGGAGCCAGACAATTTGTCGCCTTCCTGTACGGCCGGTACCTGGGGAAACAGCAACGGATGTAGTCTCAGGCCCGCTCACGGTTGCGAGCGGCCACAGCGTGCGTCCGGCTGAGTGTCGTCGTAGTTGATAAATTGATAGACTGCTGCAGCTTCCCTTTCGTCAGGCTTGTACGAGCCAAAGCCTCCCCTCGCCATCCAGTTTCCTGGTCCGGAAAACTGTTCGGTCGAGGTCACCCTTGAGGGTTTCACAGAGATCCTTTGCAAAGGTGGCGTTGCCGATATGCCAGGAGTGATTGAACGTCCCGATCTCAGCCTTCTGGTCTTTCTGACGCAGCGACTCCTTCGACTCCAACGAGTGAAAGTATTCTGAGCAGTCGATGTCCACCGCTTTGCCTGGCGCATCCGGCGGGAGTCCCACTCGACCGACACGAGGCGCCATACCGACTCGTTTCGCGTTCGACAGTTTGAGGACCGAGTCGTGACGATTCGAGTAATTCGTCAGGCGCGTGCAGTGCCGGTAGAGCGATTCGGAAGAGGAGCTGGTGGCCGACAGCGAGCCGGAGGACACGTCGCCGCCGATTAAGGCGATCTGGCTGACGAGCCAGCCGTTATTCGCCAGCTGGGCATCGTCCGCGTCATCGAATGCTTCACGGATGACATAGGCGCCGGTGGAATGGCCGAGCAGATGGACATTGATCGTGCAATCGGGACCTTGCTCGGCGGAGAGGAGCGTGATGCCGTCGGTGACGAGCTGCAACGCCGTCTGTTTGGCGTCATGACGGTCTTCGAGATAGTTCAGGGTCATGTCGGCGCTGGGCCAGTCGAACGAGACGACCGTGCCGCGCCATCCCGCCTGCGCGAGGTCGGCCTTGAGCTGCCGATGTCGCTTCATTACGATGGCCTGCGAATTGTTGTAGCCGTGAATAAAAATCAGGATGTCGCCGCGGTCCACCTTGGTGCGGGAATCTTTCCCCCACGTCGATTCTTTGCGGAGCCGCCTTACCCAGGCGCCTTTTTTTGTGACGGCATGGCTCGGAGCGGGCAATTCCTGCTCGGGAACCTGGAGGAAGAGGGTCGGGCCCGGTTCGGCGGTGAACTTGTTCTTGTCCACCGCACGGGCGCACATGACAAAGTCTTCCGGCATCGCGGCCTCGAAGCGAGATGAGCGGAATCAGCAATCCGCTCTCCCGTGGCAATCAACCGTCAGATTCTGCTGGATAAGATCGACGAAAGAATCGTTCTTCTCAGACTCGGCTAGGGGCTTCACTTTTTCTTTGTCGACGACTTCTTCAGCTCCTGCAGCTCGGCGTTCTGCTCGTCCAGTTTTTTCTGCATCGCTTTCAACTGCTCTTTGAACGCTTGCAAATCGGGATTACTCGTCGCGGCCGGTACCGCCGGGATCGGAACCGGTTGGCGTGGCTGACCCGCGGCCGGCGCGGCGGCTGGAGCAGGCTGTGGAGGCGCGGCAAGGAGTTTGGTCATCAGCTGATAATCAATCGCCACTGTGTGGTCTTCGTTTCCTCCGAACCGCCCCGATCCTGGTCGCATGGCAGCTTCCGGGGTGAATTTGACTTCGCGGTTGTGCAGTCCTGTGGGATCCGGCAGGACGCGCGGTTCCGCTTTCGCGTCCCCGGTGTAAACCTTTCCAGGTCCGAATTCGGTCAGGGTCAGATGGAGGGACAGTCCGTCTGCGAAGAGATAGCCCTCCGTCGTTTCCCTACCAGGAGCGCCGGGCTTCGGGGGAGAACCCGAGAGAACAGTGGCATAGTGGAGCTGGAAGAGGACGCGTTGATTCGGCGCCGCTTGTGCGAGGGCCGCGGTGATATGGGGAGTCAGTACGGCAATATCGTCCTCCGGAAACGCGCGAACATCGTCTGGTACATAGTTTTTCAAGGCTTTCCCGATGAAGAGCGAGATTTCGGCCTTTTTTTCCGCATGCACCCCGCGCAGGACATTTTCCATCGTTTTCTCGTCCAGCTTCAGCGGATGGGCCGCGCGAAACGACTTGTCCGACACGGTTTGAAGAAACACAGCCACCCGGGCGTCCTGGTGAATGGAGGTGGCCGGGGCGGGCGTGCCGGCACAGCCGGTCACGAGCAGGGTGAAAGAGCCTACGGTCAAGACACAGGAGAGAAAGCTGCCTCGCAACCGGGGTCGAAGCGTGTGTGGCATGTCGTGGTCTCTCGGGTTATACGGAGGAGAACTCAAAACTTGAAGAGTTTAGCAGGAATGGGCTCCAAAAACAAAAGGCGGCGACTCGTGCCGTTCTTGCTCCGCAGCGTATTCAGCCGTATGCGTTGTGGCTTTCTTGCGGGATGCCCATCAAATCTGCCACAGGAGTCGAATGCCCGTGTTTGGTAGGAACTACGTATGCGTCGAAATCGTTGGAAATTCTGTGATCTTACCGGAGGATATTGTGGCACGCCTGATGCTCTCTTCGTGAGTCGTCGATGAGGAGGTGGTGCGGCTGGGAGTCTATCGTTTTCCTAACTGGCGAGGCCCTGCTCAGAGCAAACGAAACAAGCCGTGACCGCGCGACCGGAAACGGTTCCATCGGCCAGGGGAATTTGCCTCCACCTGCGAAGGTTTTGGGGCTGAAATCTGGGTCGTTCGGGGAAAATATGTCTTGACACATTTGGACTGCTGTTGGTATAAGACCGCCCGGCCTATTCACGTAAAAACAGTCGTCGTGGAAGCGCGAAGTACGTGGGCACCTTTAGACGTTCGCTTGTAAAGATGAACGACTGGTACTCGGACGGCGTGGGAGCCCGCAGCGAGCCTACAGAGAAGGCTTCCTGGCCGTTCATGGAGGGCGGGCACGATACGATGCGCGTCTCTCTCCGGCATGCCGACGGCGTGTTCGCCGGGCAGTTTCTCTCCTACAGATTTCTCCCCTTTAGACCTGACTCCCAATCAGTTCAGCGGAACTCACCACTCGGCAAAGAGAAGGCCCCCTGCTCGGAACCATTTGGTTCCCTAATGGGGAGTCGATATGACCAGAGAGGAGGAGGACCAGATGAGCCTACGAATAATGGTACAGAGGATTCGTGCCATCGTTCTCACGTCGGGGCCTTAAAGGGGGGACAATTGTCATTCACCGGGGGCGTGAGTTTGACCAAGCGGGTAGTGAACGCGAGAGCGGACAAGGAGCGGCCGGGGCTCTAAGGGGCTCATCATAAGGATTCGAGCACGCATCGGGTTTCCCTTGCCGGCGTCCGGCAACTGTGGAGGGGGTTGCTTCGAGGTTGTTGAGTCAAAATGATTTGTGAAGTGGTCCCGTATCAGTGCTAGGCAAAGAGGCGTCAGCCGAAAGCTTTCAGCTCACCTCATCTAAAAAGGAGTGCGGTAACATGGAAACGAACAAGCCAGAGACTTCAGAGGACCTCAAGAAAGATCAGTCTCCAGAGCCCGCATCGACCAGGAGAGAGTTTTTTGAGAAAAGCGGACGCGTAGCCGCGGGAGTTGGCGTGGCCGCGTTGCTGGGGAACCTGGGCAACTGGGCTTTGACCTACACAGCTGAAGCGGCCGAGCCCATCAAGGTCGGTGTGTTGCACTCCCTGAGCGGCACGATGGCCATCAGCGAAGTGTCCATTAAAGATATCTGTGAAATGGCGTTCGAGGAGATCAACGCCAAAGGCGGGGTCATGGGACGGCCGATCCAAGCCGTCGTTGAAGATCCGGCCTCCAACTGGGACCTCTTCGCGGAGAAAGCAAAGAAACTCTTGTTGCAGGACAAGGTGTCCGTGGTGTTCGGCTGCTGGACATCGGTCAGCCGGAAGTCCGTCCTGCCGGTGTTTGAGAAGAACAATGGCCTATTGTTCTACCCAGTGCAGTATGAAGGTGAAGAGTGTTCGAGGAACGTGATCTATACAGGCGCGGCCGTCAATCAGCAGGCGACGCCGGCAGTAGACTACCACCTCGGCAAAGAGGGCGGCAGCAAGAAGAAGTTTTATCTGGTAGGAACCGACTACGTGTATCCCAGGACGACCAACAAGATTCTCCGGGCGATGCTCCTCGCGAAGGGTATTTCGGCGAAGAACATCATGGAAGAATACACGCCGTTCCACCACCAGGACTATCAGACGATCATCGCCAAGATTAAGCGGTTCGGCGCAGGCGGCGACGCGTGCGTCATCAACACGATCAACGGCGACAGCAATGTACCGTTCTTCAAGGAACTAGCCAACGCTGGCATCAGTGCAGATGAGTGCCCGGTGAATTCATTCAGCGTGGCGGAGGATGAGCTCCGCGGGCTCGACACGAAGAACCTCGTCGGGCACCTGGCCTGTTGGAACTACTTCCAGTCGGTGAACAACCCTGAGAACAAAGCGTTCGTGCAACGGTTCAAGGATTTTGCCAAGAAGAAGAACCTGCCCGATGCCCCTAAACGAGTCGTGGACGATCCGATGTTCTGGGGGTACATCGGAGTGTACACTTGGAAGATGGCTGCAGAGAACGCCAAGTCGTTCAAAGTGGACGATGTGCTGAAGGCGTTGCCTGGGTTGAAGGTTCCTACGCCGGACCAAGGGATCATCGTCGACCGCAAAAATCACCATACTTCCAAGCCGGTGTACATCGGCCGAATTCTCGCCAATGGCCAGTTCGAGATTATCTCGCAATCCGCGGGCTTGGTCGATGCACTGCCCTGGAGCGAGTATACCTATCCTGATCGCGATTGCGACTGGAGCCATGGCGGGAAGGGCACCTTCGATACCATGGGAGGAGGAGACAAGATCTGGCTGGAGCCGAAAGCTACCCCGATTGAGACCTAGTTGACAGGGGCAGGGTGCCGGGAGGTTGCTTGAGGTTACTAAAGGGGGCTGCACCGGGGTGTTGCCTGTGCAGCCCCTTATTTTGATACGTTCAATTATAGTAATATTCCACCCCTGCTAAGAGGGAGGGAGCTTGTCTATGGTGAAGAGACAGACCGTGCAAATCAGACTTGGCCGTTTGAGTTGGTGGACGATAGCGGTCTGTCTCCTGACGTGTACGCTCCTTCTCGGCATGGGTGTCAAACTGGTCTCTGCGGAGGAGCCGGTGACCGGCGAGAAGGGTCAATCTAAAGAATCTGCTCTGCAAGGGCTGGCAAGTCCTGATGCGGCTACCCAAAATGACGCGTTGAAGGCTTTAGTAGGCATGAATGACATTGCTTTCCTGCCTGCGCTGACGGCGCTGAACGATGGAACGCTTCATGTGTGGAAAGATGCGACGGGTAGTGAGAAGGTCGTCATTATACTCCGAAATATCGAGCTCGATGGTCGTGAGACAATTTCCTTCTTGCATCCCTTGACTGGTAAGGAGTTGGGGAAGCTGAATGCCACCGACGTGTTTGCAGAGGGGCAGTTGGAAATGGTGAGCTTGAGGTCGGGTGAGGGCCGACGGGTCTTGAAAGCAGGATTGGATCGGCTGAGGCTGTATGATCCGGACGTGGTCGTCAGGCGGGCGACGGCGGTCAAGCTCGGAAACGGCGGGAATCCTTCGGTGGTGCCCTTGCTCGAACAGGCTCTGTCGGGTGAGTCCCACAAGTGGGTCCGATATGACATCGAGGTGGCGATCAATCAGTTGCGCCTTGATGACGCTGAGGAAGAGGTGCGACGAACGGCGGCCATCCGCTTAGGCGAGATCAAGGGCCTGCGAGCACTGGGCCGTATGAAAGAACTTCTTACTGAAGAGCCGATTGAACCATCTGACAGCGTGAAGGCCGCGCTCCAGGGAGCGATCGAGAGCATCGAATCGTATCAAACCTTGCAGACGGTTGTGGGCTCCGCCTTCAACGGCATTAGCTTAGGGTCGGTGCTCTTCATGATGGGGCTTGGGCTCGCCATTACCTATGGCCTCATGGGCGTCATCAACATGGCCCATGGCGAAATGATGATGATCGGCGCCTATACGGCCTTTATGTTGCAGGAAGCCTTCTTTTATAACCTGCCACCGTCCCTCCATGATTCCTATTATTTTCTTGCATTGCCTGCGTCGTTCGTGGTGACTGCGGCGTTCGGCCTCTTGCTGGAACGGAGCATCATCCGTTTCCTGTACGGGAGGCCATTGGAAACGCTACTCGCTACTTGGGGAGTCAGCGTGTTTCTCGAACAGGCGGCACGCTGGTACTTCGGTGATTTGACGAGTGTGAATCCGCCGGTATTCATGCGAGGGGGAGTGGAGCTGATGCCGGGGCTTGTCCTGCCCTATAGCCGGATTTTCATCATCGGGTTGGCCGTGGTCGCCTTGCTGGGGGTGTCCTTGCTCTTATCTCGGACACGCGTGGGCCTTCTCGTCCGTGCTGTGACGCAAAACCGCAGCATGAGCGCTTGCGTAGGCATCTCTACGCGCAAGGTCGATTCCTGGACCTTTGCCTTTGGCACGGGCCTCGCCGGTCTTGCCGGATGTGCGATCAGCCTGATCGGCAACGTGGATCCCACAGTGGGCAAGACCTATATCGTCGAGTCATTCATGGTCGTGGTGGTCGGGGGGGTTGGCAAGCTGGCGGGCACGGTACTCTCCGCCTTGGGGATTGGGGTGTTCACCAAGATTTTCGAGCCTCTTATCGGAGGAACAGGAGGGTCTATTTACGCCAAGCTGTTCATTTTGGGGGCGATCATTCTTTTTCTCCAGGTGAGGCCGACAGGTCTGTTTCCAGCCAAGGGACGAGCTGCTGAGGTGGGAACATGAGCAACAAGTGGAACGAATGGATAGGTCTTGGCGCTGCCAGCATCCTGCTGGTGGTGGTCTTGCCGTTTTTAAACAGTCTGCCGAACGACTCGGCGTTCTGGCTGCCTGATTACTACCTCAACCTGTTCGGCAAATACCTCGCGCTGGGTATCATGGCCCTGGGACTCGGCCTGCTCTGGGGCTATGCGGGCATTCTCAGTCTGGGACAGGCGGTCTTTTTCGGACTTGGCGGGTACTCGATCGGAATGTATCTCATGTTTAACATCGGCGCCGAAGGGAGCAAATACGGCGACCCGTTGCGGCCGGATTTTATGGTCTGGGTCCAGATCATGGAACTGCCCTGGTACTGGCCGCCCTATCGGAGTTTCGCCTTTGCGCTCGCCTCCTCCTTCTTGCTCCCCGCGCTCTGTGCCCTGCTGTTTGGGTACTTGATGTTTCGTAGCAGGATTCAGGGTGTGTATATCGCGATCGTGACTCAAGCCGCGGCATTTGCCGCCTGGTTGCTGTTCAGCCGGAATGAGACGGGACTTGGGGGAACGAACGGGCTGACGGATTATAAGACTATTCTGGGGTATTCGCTTCTCGCTCCTTCCACCCAGAGGGCTCTCTACATCATCACGGCTGTGTGTTTGCTCGGGACCTCTGCTCTCCTCCTCTGGCTGACGCGGGGCAAGATGGGCCACATTTTGCGCGCGATTCGGGATGGTGAAAATCGCCTGAGATTTTTGGGCTATTCAATCACCGGCTTCAAGATGTTTGTGTTTTCGCTCTCTGCAGGCTTGGCTGGGCTGGCGGGCGCCCTGTACGTCCCGCAAGTCGGTATCATCACGCCGGCCCAGATCGGTGTGATGCCCTCCCTGGAGGTCGTGGTCTGGGTCGCGGTCGGAGGGAGAGAATCCCTGATTGGCGGCCCGCTAGGCGCTGTGTTGATTAGTGGTTTGCGGAGCTACCTCACGACGATCGCTCCGGTCATGTGGCCTTTTGTATTGGGGTCGTTGTTTGTCGCGACCGTTCTTCTGTTTCCGCAAGGGCTCGTCGGGATTCCGAAACAGTTTGAGCGTTATATGCAACGATCAGGTTCGCGATGGATGTCAGGCAGTCGCCGTGCACCGCTTCCGGCGGCGGCATCTGAGTCTGTGGGTGAAGTGGAAGGGAAAGCGGTAGAGGGCGCCGTCACCGCCGGCGCTGTCGCTCACCGCCTCTTTGGCTCGAGGGTAGAGGGCGACGGTGCGAACAAAGTAGACGGTGGGCAGGTTGCTGAGCGAGCAGAGGAGAGGGCGGAACCGATTCTACGGGTGGAAAATGTGACTGTAAGTTTTGAAGGCTTCTTGGCGCTCAAGGATCTGAATTTTTCTATATTGGACGGGGAGCTCCGTTTTGTCATTGGGCCCAATGGAGCAGGGAAGACGACCATGCTGGACGTTATCTGCGGGAAGGTGAAGCCTATTCAAGGAAAGGTCACCTTTGGGCAGGCGACTAACCTACTCGCGTTGCAAGAACACGAGGTGGCCAATACCGGCGTTGGGCGCAAGTTTCAGACCCCTACCGTGTTCCCCTACCATACGGTTTTCGATAACCTGTTGCTCTCATTGAAGTCGAGGAAAACGGTGGGAGGGACGTTAGTCGCGCTTCAAATGCGGCAGAGCCAGGAACGCCTCCTAGAGATACTCGAGTTTGTGGGGCTGGGCTACCACACGCAAACTTTTGCCGGCGTCCTGTCACACGGTCAACGGCAGTGGCTGGAAATTGCGATGTTGCTCGCCCAGGAGCCTAAGCTTCTCCTGGTCGACGAACCCGTTGCCGGCATGACTGGTCGTGAGCGAGACAAGACAGGGGTTCTTCTGCAAGCGATTGCTCGCGAACATGCCACGGTGCTCGTCATCGAACACGATATGGAGTTTGTCCGTAACTTCTCGGAGACCGTGACCGTTTTGCATGAAGGCTCTCTCTTGTGCGAAGGGAAGATGCAGGACGTACAGAGTGATCCTCGAGTGCTTGAGGTGTACCTGGGCCGTGAGGAGGAGGAGGCGCATGCTGCAAACCACTAACCTGAACATTTATTACGGGGACAGTCATGTGGTGCGCGACGTGTCCTTCTCGATTCCCGATGGTAAAATCGTCTGTCTGATGGGACGGAATGGAGTTGGGAAGACCACCGTCATGAAAACATTGATGGGCCTCCTTCCTGCAAAAAGCGGACGGATCGACTTCTCCGGACAAGAGATCACGAATCTGCGCCCCTATACGCGGGCACGTGCCGGGATTGGATATGCGCCGCAGGGGCGGGAAATTATTCCCAGCCTGACGGTTGAAGAAAATCTTCTGATCGGCTTGGAGGCGAAGTCCAACGGTTCCAGGGTTATTCCTCCTCGGATTTTCGAGCTGTTCCCGGTTTTGAAGACCATGTTGGGGCGGCGAGGGGGGGATCTCAGCGGCGGACAGCAACAGCAACTGTCTATCGGTCGTGCCTTAGCTTCTGAGCCGAAATTGTTGCTGTTGGATGAGCCCACAGAAGGGATCCAACCCTCCATCATTAAGGAAATTGTTCATGCGATCAAAAAACTTAAGGAGCAAGGAGGCCTCTCCATCCTTGTGGTCGAACAGTTTGTGTCGTTTGTCCGCGGCGCAGGCGATTACTTTTACATCATGGAAAAGGGAGCGATCGCTGCAGAGGGAACGGTGGCGAACCTCTCCGATGACCTCATTAGAAAACACCTTGCCGTGTAGCCCCAGCGCAGGTTTTGTCTCGTAAAAATTAGGTGACTATGAATTCATGGGTCTGGCCCTGGGGTCTGTGTATGGATGGAGGCGCAGACTCATGGATAGCCGCTCCGAACCGGCCCACGTGCCGGTTGCGTACCGGATCAGCTGTACGCTAGGATACCAAAAGGCCTGACCCAGAAATGACTCGTCACCCCAGTCAAATTTGTGGTTTATGCATCTCATGGCTTATCCGGCAAATCCCTTCGTACATCTATGTATCTCCGAGGCTCCTGTCCCTTGGGGCGCTTTTGCCCTCACAACACCAGATCGCCACAGAACAGCGCAACACATCATCTTGTCTTGCCGAACTGGATGTTCAAGTATCGGAATTACTAGATCTTT
>JBQTIO010000016.1:0-8154 GCA_052388075.1 Nitrospiraceae bacterium | reverse complement strand
CTCCTGCAAGCTGTTGCTCAAGGCGGCGGCGAGCAGTACCTCTCGGCCTTCGCCCTGCTCTTCCACGCCACGCCGTTTCACATCAGCGTCCTGTCCGCGATTCCCCAGCTGCTGGGGGCCTGGGCTCAACTGGTGTCCGTGAAAGTTTCGCTGTGGTTTTCGAGCCGCACATCGCAGGTCTATTGGGGCATGATCGGCCAGGCTGTTTCCTGGGTTCCCATTCTGGTGCTGCCCCTGCTGTGGCCCGAAGCGGGCCCTTGGCTCTTGATTGCCGGCGTCGCCCTGTATTTTACATTCACCCACTTCACCTCCCCGGTCTGGAACAGCCTCATCGCCGACCTGCTCCAGTCCAATGAGCGGGGCATGTACTTCGCCAGCCGGTCACGGGTGATGGCCCTAACCAGCTTCCTCGCGCTCTGTCTGGCAGGAGCTCTGCTGAGTTTCTTTAAGGGACAGCAACTTCTCTGGATAGGATTTGCGGTCATGTTCGTCACGGCCGGTCTATGCCGCGGCGCATCGGCTCTCTCCCTGATGAAGCTGACCGACCTGCCCCGGCACGAACCGGGCGACAACCCGACCGGCTTTCGCATCTTTCTTCGCACCGGGGTTTCGAAGAACTTTCGTCAGTTTCTGCTCTTCTCCGGTCTCATGCATCTAGCGGTGCTGATTGCCGGTCCCTTCTTCGTGATTTACATGCTTCACGATCTCCACCTGACCTATTGGGAATATGGAACATGGCTCGCAGCCGGCATCATCGGCCAATTCCTGACGCTGCCAGCCTGGGGACAGTTCGGCGACCGCTTCGGGAACAAGGCGCTGCTCACGTTCACGGGCCTGATCGTGGCATTCCTGCCGATGCTGTATCTGCTCGGCACGTCCTGGTTGTTTCTGGTGACCGTGAATTTCTTCGGAGGTGTCGTCTGGGCGGGGCTTGGCCTCGGCCTAAATAACTATGTCTTCGACGCGGTGCGGCCCACGGATCGGGCCAAAGCGGTGGCCGTATCGAGCATCGTCAACGCCAGCGGATGGGCGCTCGGGACACTCATCGGAAGCTGGTTGATCGATACTGTACCAGCCACTCTGCAATTAGGAGCGCTGGACCTGCAACCGGCCTCCAACCTACCGTTTCTCTTCTTCCTTTCCGGCACGCTGCGTCTGATCGTCGCGGCGGCGTTGCTCCGCACGTTTCACGAACCCCGTGAAGTGGAGCAGCGCGCTCATCGCCGATTGTTGTGGGAACTTCCGCTGCTGAAACCGCTCCGACAACGTTCACTCCGGCCCCCTTCAGGCGCTCAGCACTAACGAACATTAATAGCCGGACGCCGCGGGGTCTACAGCGCGGTCGCGTTCCTCCTGTTTCAAACTCTCAAATGCTTTATCCGAATGGCTCCGAACCTGATCCGGCGTCACCGTTGGCGCAGGCTTGGGCGGTTCGCTCGCGCAGCCGCCCAGGCTCAGCAGTACCATTCCAATCATTCCAGCGATCAGACCGCCATCCCGTTCATCTCGCCGATTCATTTTGCCTGCCATTCACACCTCTCCTTCTTCCACATTCATCGTACCTGCCTCACGTTACTCGAGCGCGAGACCCAATTCCGATACGGTTTGCATGATTCCCCGCTCAAGAGCCTCCCGGCTCAACCGCTGATAATCCAGACTGTCCGTAGACGACCAACCCCATGAGGGCGCCTCCTCGATGCGGGCCACGACGACGCTATGGTACAGCACCTCGGCACTTTCTACGCGGATCATCTTGGTTGTAACCGTCACCGGCGGCAGATCTCGGTGTGATCGTGCCCACATCCGGTCTCGATTCGAAGGGCCATCGATCCGATAGATGAGCACGGTGTCTACTCCAAGGACACGACCGAGTCGAATGGCGCTGTCCTCGGCGACCGACCCGGCAAGTTGAAATCGATGTTCCGCGAGCACGGTCGGCAAATGAAACCGATCCACAAACTTCAGATCTGGTCGTTGTGCCTTGAGCCGGAAGGTCGCCCCCTCCAGACGGTTGTATGCCTCCGCCATATCCGGGCTTGCCGACTTCGGATAGAGTACTGCGATGCGCTGCACATCCCGTGGAATCAGGACAGGGGGCAGCGAAAGGGACCCTGGCAATGAGGGAACAGGAGGTCCGGTTTGACACCCCACGATCGTCACCAGCAGCCCAGCGACGAGACCCACGAGTATGAAGGACATCGACAACCCCGTATGATTGTCGAGAGAGGACTGGCACGTAGCCCGCATTCGTCTTGGCGATTATCATACTCCCGGCCTGTTCTGATTGCCATGAGCCCCATTCCGTTGACTCACCCACACGGGCGGGGTATGCTCCGCACCATATGATTTCCCACCCATTTGCGAGGCGCTCATGTCGTTGCGCGATCGCCTGACTGAAGACCTGAAACTTGCCATGAAATCGCGAGATCAGCTCCGGAGGGACGTCATCCGGATGATCAAGGCTGCCGTGCTGAACAAAGAGGTCGAGGTCAAGAAGGACCTGGACGACGCTGAGATGAGCCGTGTCATGACCACCCTCATCAAGCAGCGCCGGGAGTCCGTCGAACAGTTCGAAAAGGCCCAACGAACAGAACTGGCGGAGAAAGAACGTCGGGAAATCGCCATCATTGAGGCCTACTTGCCCCAAGCCCTGTCCTCTCAGGAACTTGAACGGATCATCGCCTCGGTCGTCGCCGAAACGGGGGCTCATTCTCTCAAGGAGATGGGAGTAGTCATGAAGGCCGTCATGGCGCGCCTGGCCAATCAGGTCGTCGATGGCAGACAGGTCAGCGAGCTGGTCAGGGCCAGGCTCACGTAGCTCTCCGCCGGTCGCTGCTATACTCTACAGTGTGGAACGGGGTACGTGGACGGACTCACCGTCGCTCGCATGTACGCATCCGTTCGAGAAGGCCCATGGCGATTCTCATCGTCGACGACTCCCCTGACCAGCACCTCTTGCTCCGGTCGATTCTGACCGAGGCCGGCCATGCCAACATTGTGGCGGTCGATTCGGCACCGGCCGCCTTTGCGACCTTGAACCTCGATGACGGACTCGCTCCGCCCCCCGTCGACCTGATCCTCATGGATGTCCTCATGCCTGGCATCGACGGCGTGGCCGCCTGCCGCCTGATCAAACAGAAACAACACCTTCAGGACATCCCCGTCATCATGGTGACGGCTAAGAACGACCTCGTCAACCTCAAGGAAGCCTTCTCAGCCGGCGCCATGGATTACATCAATAAACCCGTCAACAGTGTCGAATTGCTCGCCCGTGTGGCCTCGGCCTTGACCCTGAAGGACGAGATGGACCGCCGCAAAGCACAAGAAGCCGAGTTGCGACGCAGCAATGATGAACTCCAGCGCGCCCTCAGAGAAGTCAAAGTGCTCCGCGGGCTGATACCCATCTGCGCCTCGTGCAAGAAGATTCGCAACGACGGCGGGCTCTGGCAACAGCTGGAAGAATACCTGGGTGAACATTCCGAGGCCGAATTCAGCCACGGGCTCTGCCAGCCTTGTATCAAGAAGCTTTATCCTGGCGTTTACCAGGACTAGCTGCTACGATTCTTGGTGTTTCTCCACCACAGGAGCAGTTGACCAGATGAGCATCCTCGTTGTTGACGATTCGGCCGACGATCGCCTGCTGCTGCAGTCGATCCTGTCCGCCGCGGGCTACGAAGACATTCTCGTTGCAGACTCCGCCGCCTCGGCCTTCAAGCAGCTCGGGCTCGACAGCGGCAAACAGGCCGCCGCGCGCATCGACCTGATTCTCATGGATCTGCTCATGCCGCAAATGAGCGGCATCGAGGCCTGCCGTCAGATCAAGGCCGTGGATCGATTCCGCGACACCCCGATCATCATGGTGACGGTCAAGAGCGATCTTGTCGATCTGCAATTGGCCTTTGCCGCCGGCGCGATGGACTATGTCGCGAAGCCGGTCAATAAGATCGAACTGCTGACCAGAGTGCGCTCAGTCCTGCGGCTGGTCCATGAAATCGACCGTCGGCGCGCACGCGAACAGGAACTGCTTGAAGTCATGCGCCAACTGCAGGAGGCGAATCAGATGCTGCTTCGACTCTCCTGCCTGGACGGGTTGACCGGCATCACCAATCGCCGTCAATTCGACGACTTCGTTGATCAGGAATGGCGGCGCGCTGTGCGCGATTCGACCCCCCTGTCCCTCATCATGTTCGATATCGACCGGTTCAAGAACTACAACGACACCAAGGGACACACGGCCGGAGATGAATGCCTCAAACAGGTCTCGGCCGCCATCTCCAGCGCCGTCAATCGTCCGGGCGATCTGGTCGCCCGCTACGGCGGAGACGAGTTCGTGACCGTGCTGCCGGGAACCGGTCTCGATGGGGCGGCGCAAGTCGCGGAGGGTCTCCGTCGCCGGGTCGAATCCCTGGGGATCAAGCACGCGGATGGAGAGATCGTCACCATTAGCGTCGGCTACGCCTGCGTCGTTCCCAACCGGCATACCTCCCCCACCGACTTAATCAAAGCTGCAGATCAGGCCCTCTACCAGGCGAAACAGGAAGGGCGCAATCGAATCAAGCCGGCCGGCATCCTGTCACTGGTGCAGGATTCTCACGACAGCTAGCAACCACGCTGCGGAAGTCGCCCGTTTCCCCTTGTCACACGGTTATGCCACGTCGTCCTCGATTAGCCACTCGGAAACAGGCCAAACCTTCGGCCACGGCTCGTCCATCCGCCTTGCGCCCGAAGAGGACGTCCGGCCGGCATGCCCCATCGGGCTCGACGCGGTCGACCGCGTTGGTCGCGCAGCACGCAGCGGTCCTCCTGGAGCAGTCGCAGGAGGTGCTCCGGAAACTGGCTCAAAGCGAAGCCCTCAATAGCGGCAATCTCCCTCTCGCCTTCCAGGCCATCACGGAAGCCTGCAGCCGATTGTTGCAGACGGAACGGGCCAGCATCTGGCTATTTGCCAAAGACCGCGCCTCCCTTTCGCTGGTCGATCTCTTCGAATCCCGTCCGCACCGTCACAGCGCCGATATGGTCCTTCGGTCGGCTCACTATCCGGTCTATTTCCAGTCACTCGACAACGAAGTATGCGCCATCGCGGCTCACGACGCCTTCGAGGATCCACGAACCAAAGAATTCGGCCCTACGTACTTGGCTCCGCTCAGGATCGGAGCCATGCTCGATGCGCCCATTAGGCGAAAGGGGCAAGTCGTCGGCGTCCTGTGCACGGAGCACGTCGGCGCCGCGCGCCGGTGGGCCATCTACGAGCAACAGATCGCGAGTTCGCTGGCCACCATGGCGACCTTGGCCATGGAAGCGGCAGAACGGCGTGAAGCAGCGGAGGCGCTACGCGTGGCGAAAGAGGCCGCCGAAGTCGCCAACCGCGCCAAGAGCGCATTCCTGGCCAGTATGAGCCACGAGATCCGCACGCCGATGAACGCGATCATCGGCATGGCCGACCTCTTGTGGGAGACATCGTTAACCCCCGAGCAGCGGAAGTATCTGCGGATCTTTCGGCGAGCGGGTGGCACCCTGCTGAACCTGATCAACGACATTCTCGATCTCTCGAAGGTCGAAGCGGGCTACGTGGATCTCGAATCGATCGAGTTCGACCTGCTGGAAGTCATCGACAAGACCCTGGAGATCCTGGCGATGCGGGCCAACGAGAAAGGCCTGGAACTCGCTTGTCACGTCGACCCACAAGCTCCCCGGTTCCTGATCGGTGACCCGACGCGGCTGACTCAAATCCTCATTAATCTGATCGGCAACGCGTTGAAGTTCACCGAAAAAGGTTCCGTCCTGGTCCAGGTGACCAACGACACCGCTGAGCCCACGCCGGGCATGATTCGATTCACCGTGCGCGACACCGGCATCGGCATTCCGGCTGATAAACTCAGCACCATCTTCGACAGTTTCACCCAGGCGCATTCTTCAACCACCAGGCAGTACGGGGGAACGGGGCTCGGCCTCGCGATTTCCAAACATCTCGCCGAACTCATGCACGGACGTATCTGGGCGGAAAGCAGACTGGGCGAGGGGAGCATTTTTCATTGCTCGGTCAGGCTGCAGATTCAGACACACCTCTCGGCGCAGAAACCCGCCGCTCAGATTGAGCTTTCGGGACTCAGGACGCTCGTCGTGGACGATCATCCCACCAATCGCCTGATACTGCGAGAATCGCTTGGCGCCTGGGGAGCCGAGGTCACGGAAGCCGGCAATGGCACCGCCGCTCTGGAGGACCTTCGACGTGCGGCGGAGCACGGGAGCCCCTATCAGCTGCTGCTCCTCGATTGCCGGATGCCGGAGATGAACGGGTTTCAAGTCGTTGAGCAGCTGAAGGCATCGTCCTTCGGGACGGGACTTACGGTCATCATGCTCACCTCGGACCACTGGGCCGATGATATCGCCCGGACCTACGATCTCGGGCTCGGGGGATACCTGGTCAAACCCATTCGACGAGCGGATCTCATCCAGACCATCGGGATCGCCCTGGGTCGCACAAGAGGAATCCCATCCCCGTCCCTCACGGAACCACCGGACCCCGCACCGTCCTCACCGAGTCGCGCTCTGCGGGTGCTGCTGGCGGAAGACTCCTCGGATAACCAGCTGCTGGTACGGTCCTATCTCAAACAGACCGATCACCAGCTCGAGGTGGTGGATCATGGGGGCATCGCCCTGGAGAAGTTCAAGAGCGGCCAGTACGACGTGATTCTGATGGACATACAGATGCCCGTGATGGACGGCTACACCGCGACGCGAGCGATCCGCCAGTGGGAACAGGACCATCACCTCCCGCCCACGCCGATCATCGCGCTGACGGCACTGGCACTCAAAGAAGAAGCCGCCAAAATCTTCGAGGCGGGCTGCACTACCCACATTACCAAGCCTGTAAAGAAAGCCACCTTGCTGGAAGTACTGCAGGCCCACAAAGGACGTCTGGTCTAACCATGCAGCCCCCGGAGCCGGAACCGACAGACCGATTCACCGTGCGGATCGACCGCGATCTTGAAGAGATCGTGCCGATTTTTCTCTCCAACCGTCAGAAGGATCTCCAGTCCATTCGCCGGTCGCTGGGCCAACAGGATTTTCAAACTATCCAGATGCTCAGCCATCGGATGAAGGGAGATGGAGGCGGGTACGGCTTCGACCGGATCACCGAAATCGGAGGGGTCATGGAACTCGCCGCCTCGCGACGCGACCATGCAGCCCTTGAGCAGCACACTGCGGAACTGGAAGACTTTCTGACCCGGGTCACGGTCCTGTACATCTAGCCGAAGAATGGCTATTGGCGCTGGCAGCCCAGGGTGAGCGCTTCGATGGTCAGGGGCGCGTTCCCTTCCGACCGATTGTTCACCAGCACATAGGCTCGTCGATTCTCCGCCACGGCCTGCTTCACCAGGCTGACGGTATCTCGCCGCATCTCCGGCAGCTCCTCCACGATCCTGTTGTACGGGTCCGCTCGTTTCTTCGCCGCTTCGTAAGACATCTTCAGCGGGGTGAGGAGCCGCAGTATGGTGAACGGAGCCGTGAACCGTTCCATGCGCTGATGCTGTTCCGCCAGCGGCGGCATGTACGACCAATGGGTGTAGACATGTGCGACCCCATGCTGCTCCAACGCGGCGCGATAGTCCGCCCCCAGCAATCCCGCATTGCGAATCTCGACGGCGTAGCGAAAGTCCTTCGAAAGTCTGCTGAAGAACGTATCCAGTCGGGAGCAGAACTCTTCGGAAGACATTCCGTGGCGCTGGAATTCGAAGATAAACGGCCCGGTGTGCGGTTCGAACCCGGCTTCCCGGTAGGGCGCAAGCACCAAGTCATTGAAGAGTCCGGCATCCAGGAAGCGCGGGTTCGGCTGACCGGCCCTTGTGCCATAGCGAGCCTGGTGTGCAAAGCTGGGAATCGTAATCTCTTCCCACACTTTGAAACACATCTGAAAGTCTTCGGGAATCTGATTCAAGTAGCGCCGGAGCTGATTGGCCGTAGGCGGCCGGTAGAATGTCGCGTCGTTGCCCACGATTCTGAACAGAGGCCCGTTGCCGGTTCCATACTGGCAATATTCTCCCAAACACTCCTGAGCGAATCGACTCTTGGCATACGGCCGCTTGTAGACCTGGCCTTGCCAGCCTTCGTACGTCCAGGTGGAGGTGCCGAATCGAATCAGCGGCGAGAGCG
>JBQTIO010000015.1:0-26431 GCA_052388075.1 Nitrospiraceae bacterium | reverse complement strand
AAGGAGGAAGCGACGTGGCACAAACCGAGTGGGAGTGGCCGATGAGAGATTGTAAAGAAAACCACAATGAACGGGCGGCATTGCTCAGACCGATCCCCTATGAAATCACGTCGCTGATGGATGTCCCGTCCGCAGGAGCTAGGGCAGGCAAAGCGCTGTCGCTCAATGTTAGCAGCGGGGGAATGTTGGTGTTGATGGATCACCCTCCCGACGTCGAACAGGTGTTGAAGGTATATGTGCCGACCCCGATCACCATCGCGGAGACGCCAACCCTCGCCGAAGTGCGCTGGACCAGAAGGTTGCCGTTCAGTCGTGCGAATGGGAATGGGGCCTACTTTGTCGGGCTCAAGTTCATGTTCTGATTTCGTAATCCCGCCGCAGATCGACTGATACGATTCCATGACCTGTATGTGGGCAAGAGGAGTTGCGATGATGAAACCCGGAGTCGGGATGCTGGTGAGCAGTTTGCTTCTCAGCGTGAGCACGAGCAATGCGATCGGTGAAACCTTGTCCAGTCAGACGCAGGGAGCCTTGGCCGGGCCACATCGGGCTTCGGAAGCCATAGAAAAGTCTTCGCTGATCGTCACATCGGATTACATCATTGGTCCCGAAGATGTTCTGGAGATCACGGTTTGGAGAAATACGGATCTCTCGAAAGTGGCGGCGGTGAGACCCGATGGACGCATTTCATTGCCCCTTATTGGAGATGTCGGCGCGGCCGGGAGGACGGCAGCCCAACTGGCAGAGGCCATTGCCGAGAAGTTGAAAGAGTTTAAGGAGAACCCCCAAGTTTCGATCGTCGTCAAGGAAGTCAACAGCTATGCGATCTATGTGTTGGGGGAAGTGTCGAAGCCAGGAAAGTACCCCCTGAAAAGCAAAACCACGTTGCTTCAGGCGATCACGTTAGCCAGTGGATTCACCCCGGCAGCCGCGCGCACCAAAATTGTCGTCTTTCGCTTTGGAGAACTAGGCGGGAAAGATACGAAGATCAAGGCTAGTTATGATGACATCATCATGCGTGACGAGTCCCCGCAGAACATTCAACTGAAGCCGGGAGACACGATCGTCGTTCCTTCAGAAACGATGGTGCTGATCAAGTAGGAGAGGTCTGGCTGCCTTGGGGCGTTGCGCACCGGAGGAAGAGAAAAAAATGGTTCTTGCCAGGTTCCTCATAGCTGTCATTGCACTTAATGTGGCACTCGGGTGTGCCGCCACTCCTTCGAAAGAAGCGTTGGATGAGGCTGCCAAGCCGGCCTCGAAGGAATTCTTGCTGGGGCCTGAAGATGTACTTGAGGTAACGGTCTGGCGCAACCAGGACCTGTCTCGAACGGTGGTGGTTCGACCGGATGGAAAGATTTCTCTCCCCTTGATTGGGGACGTCCAAGCCAGTGGTCTTACTTCTGCCCAGGTCGCAGCAAAGATTGCTGCCAGGCTCACAGAGTTCAAGGAAAATCCCAATGTCTCCGTTAGCCTTAAGGAGGTCAACAGCTACTTCATCTATGTCCTCGGTGAGGTCCTCAGGCCGGGCAAGTACCCGCTCAGGTCCTACGCAACAGTGCTCCAAGGCGTTTCTTTGGCCGGCGGATTTACAAACTTTGCTTCAAAGAGAGGGATGGCGGTCATCCGTACCGTCACCAATGGCGACGGCATTCAACGCCAGATGCGAATCCCTGTGCCCTACGACGAACTAGTGTCGGGCAAGGGAGAGATCGAAAATTTTGTCCTGAAATCTGGTGATACCATTGTGGTGCCATGAGTGCGTGAGACGGCACAGGGGTTTCCCAGTCATTGCAATTGTTGTTTTTCTCTTAGGAACAGATGACATGGCGCATGGCCAGTACATTGGATCATGCCGGGCTCCCTCCCCACGTACCATCCAAGGGGGAGCGCCTGCTGCAGGGGGGGGCTTCGTTGAGTTAGTTCCTTCCATCTGTGTGTCTGAACGGTATGACAGCAACGTGTTTTTTAGGTCGCCTACGCCGGGGCTTCAGCGAGAGGACTACGTGACGAACGTGAATCCAATGTTGCGAGTCAATCACAACGGAGACTACGCCACGGGGTTTCTGGATGCGGAGGGATTCATTGAAACCTATGTCAACAACCCAGACTTGAACTACTTGGGCGCTAACGGCACCCTCATTCTCAATCTTGATAACGCCTTAAAGCGGCTGCTTCCAAATGCGAGCGTGCTCATCGCGGATGCGGTGAGCTATGCCCCGACGCCGCCGGGATTTGTGAATCCGGCGGCTGGAACGAGTCCCGGCGCACCCTCCAATATTCAAGATGTCTTCGCACAAGGCATTCTATTTTCTCGGACTAATCGAGTGACCAACAGCGGGATTTTGTCGATGACCTATGCTACCAGCCCTACGACAGGGCTCAGTGCTTCATATAGAAATGCCATATTAAGATTCCCCGAATCTCCATCAACACCTCAAGGGGGTACGCCGGTCAGCTTGTTTGATACGACCACCCACACTGGACGAATTGGAGGGAACGCTCAATTGAGTGGGGTTGACACGCTCAACGTGAACTATTCGCACACCCAGTCCGAATTCACCGACGGTTCGACGTCGTCGTTTTCCGTAAACAATGACGTTGCAACCATCGGCTGGTCACGAAATTTCAGTCCCAACGTAAGCGCTTCGGTGGGTGGTGGTGGCATTTTTCTCGATCCCGGTGGAACGACATACGCCGCTAATGCAGCGCTCGTCCTGAATTTTACGAACACGAGAGCGACCTTAAGCTATGAACGCCTGCCATTTCCGAGTTTCGCTGGTGTTCCCACAAATGTAATCGCGGACGTGATTTTGCTGTCTGCAGTCCAGCAGATTGGTCTGCACTGGCAACTTACAGGAGTGGCGAACTATTCACATGGCTCCGGAGAAAGCGGGATCGATTCAATAAGGTACGACTCCTATTCTGGAGCGGTGGATTTGGTCTATTTGATCACCAGGGTTTGGTCGATGGCTTTGGGCTACAGCTACATGAAATTCGATCAAGAGTTTGCGGCGACGAAAATCCAATTCGATCGGCACGCTGCGACGTTAAGCCTAAGGGCTTCTTGGGAGTAGCGCATTGGAACGAGATTCTTCATCAGCGATATCTCTTGCTGATTACTGGCGGATGATTCTCAGAAGGAAATGGCTCGCGCTCGCCATCTTTTCGGCATGCGTCGTAGGTGCCGGAGTGCTATGCGCGGTGCTGCCGGAGTCCTATCGGTCCAGCACGTTGATTCTGGTCGAAGGTCAAAAGATTCCTGAGAAGTATGTCCAGTCTGTGATAAGCCCTACGATCGAGCAACGGCTGAGTTCGCTCCAGCAACAGGTGATGAGCCGCACCGTACTGACCAAAATGATCGAGGAATTCGCGCTCTATCCCGAGCTTGTTCGGGCTGACGGAATCGATGCCGTGGTCAGTAGAGTCCGCAAAGCCATTCGAGTGGAGACCATGGGGGCACGCTCCGAGCGAAGAGAGATCGACGCATTTGCGATTTCGTTTGCGCATCAGAATCCGATGGTTGCCATGAATGTGACTAGCAGGCTCGCTACTCAATTCATTGAGGAGAACCTGAAGGCACGCGAGCAGCTCGTAGAGGGCGCCTCTGAGTTCCTAGAACAAGAGCTTGCTTTGGCTAAAGAACGGCTCGAAGGGCAGGAAAAGACCATTAGTCAATACAAGACCAAGTACATGGGCGAACTACCTGAACAAGTGCAGGCCAACATCAGCGCGCTCGACCGTCTTCAGGCCCAGCACAGCGCCGCGGTGGAGGCAATTCAGAAGTCGACAGACCGGCTGACGTTAATCGAAAAGATGATCAAAGAATATGAATCTCCTGTGATGGCGGGAGTCGCGGCGGTGCAGGGGCCTGGCGGAGTCGTCGTGGTCGATCCGCTGGTTGCTCGCCTGAAAGAACTGGAGAAAAATCTCACAGCTCTCTCGGCAGAGTACAAAAATACCTACCCGGATATCGCCTATCTGAAACAGGAGATTCAGGCGGTCAAGGCGCAACTGAAAGAAAAGAAGGAGACGGCGGAGGAGAAGAATGGGTCGAAGGAACCCTCGCTCTCAGCGAAGGATGTGAAGCCAACGGATCTGTACCTGCGAGAGCTAATGAGGCAGCGTGACGAGGCGAGGCTCGAGATTGCGTCGCTGAAGGATCGCCTCGCCCGAACGAGAGTGGAAATGAACGAATATGAGAAGCGAGTTGAGAAGGCGCCGACTCGTGAACAAGAGTTGGAGATACTGGTTCGGGACTACAATAATTTGAAGGAAAATTACCGCACTCTACTTGACAAGAAGCTGAACGCGCGCCTGGCGGAGAATCTTGAGAAGCGCCAAAAGGGCGAGCAGTTTCGTATCATGGACCCTGCAAACCTTCCGAACAAACCGGATACGCCTGATCGTTTGAAAATTATGCTGCTCGGTGTCCTGCTGGGGTGTGGATTGAGTACCGGCAGCGCGATCGGATTGGAACTACTCCGCCCTGTCTTTCGGCGATCGGAGGACGTCGAAAGCCTGTTGCATCTGAAGGTGATCGCGTCGATCCCAAGTTTCAAGATTCTTCTCGGCGAAGCGCAAAAGAATCTTTCTGCCAAACCGTTGGCATCGTTAGGAGGAGGGAGAAATCGCTTATTGACAAGCCGTGTGCCTACCGGCGAACCAAGTGGCAAGAATGCAGTGGTGGGTGGTGCCGAAGCAGCGCGAACGCCTGCGCTCGCGATGAAACCCCGATCGGAACGTGCGAATGTGCTGCGAGAATTGGAGTTGATCGCGAAATGGAACCCCTGGTCGGTCGTGGCCGAGCAGTTCCGCGTGGCGGCCACAAGGCTGGCGTTGTTGCAATATGCAAGTAAGGGCAAGGTGACCGTCGTAACAAGCGCGGTAAAGGGAGAAGGCAAGTCGGTTGTCGCTGCGAATCTTGCCTATGCCCTCGCTCGTGATATGGGGAAAAGGACTTTGTTGGTCGATGGCGATTTAAAATGTCCGACTGCGCATCATTACTGGGGGAGCCCCCAATCGCCGGGATTGCGGGATGTACTTCAAGGGTCGCAGTCGATTGAGTCCTGCCTCCTGCAAGAGGGGGAACTTCCGCTCTGGATCTTGCCATTAGGGGGAGACCGTGGTCGTGCCGTGGATGACCTATCAAGGATCGGTCGAATAAGTGAAATTATTGGAGAACTCAAGAAGCTGTACGATTTCATTCTCGTCGACGCCCCGCCGGTCCTGCCTCTCGCGGATATGCACATGATCGCCGGCATGGCCGATATGGTCGCGATCGTGATCCGCGCAGGGCTGACCCCTCGAACGGTGGTGGAGAGTGCGCTGCGAACATTGGGCGCTTCGGCGAACAACCTGTGCATCATTTTGAATGAGTTGGAGACCGGAGGGCTTCCGTACTATATGCAAGAAGGGTACGGGTATTCGGTCGGGAGAAAGGAAATTGGCCTGAAGTGACCAGGGTCTGACAAACTCTTTGAAAGTCAAGAAATTTGCCATACATCGAGTATCTCCAACAATACTATTTGGGAACACGGAAAAGTAGATCTTAGGTGAATGTAATGAACACCCTGGTAGAATCGCGACGATTGGCCAACATCAACTCAAAATCGAGTTCATTAAGGAAAAAGATCTTGATCCTCGGTTCCGGATATCTCGCTGTCGACCTATTTGAGATCCTCCGATCGAAGAAACTTGCCCTCACGGAGGTTGTTGGACTAGTCGACGGCGGTACGAATGGTTTCGAGAGATCTCGTCAGGAAATCGTTGGTGGCTATGACCATCTGTTTGAGCTTGTTGAGAAGTATAGGGTTCGGATGGTCGTAGTGTGCTTGGAAGACCGCCGTCAAGTCTTGCCGGTCCAGACGCTGCTCGACCTCAAAACAATGGGTGTCGATATTATAGATGGGCACACCCTTTATGAGGAAGAGTCAGGAAGACTTTCAATAGATTTCATCCGGCCGAGCGCACTAATTTTTTCCACAGGGTTTCAAAGGCGGCTCGTGGCAATGTGGTTTAAACGGTTTGTCGATATCATTTGTGCCGCTGCGGGCATGTTCTTGCTGTTTCCGATTTTTGTCATTATTGCATTGAGTATAAGGCTGGATTCTGCAGGGCCTGTGTTTTACCGACAAGTGCGGGTTGGATTACAGGGGAACCCGTTTGTGATTTGGAAATTCCGGACCATGAGGGATGATGCCGAGAGGAACGGGCCCAGATGGGCAAGGGTTAGAGACTCCAGGATCACAAGAGTGGGGCGGTGGGTGAGATTGTTGAGGGTTGACGAGTTTCCTCAACTTCTCAATGTTTTAAAGGGTGAGATGAGTCTGGTTGGACCTCGACCAGAACGGCCGGTCTTTGTTCAGGAGTTGCGGAAGCAGATTCCTTATTATGATCTTCGCCACACCATCCGCCCCGGGATAACGGGTTGGGCTCAGGTGAAGTATAGGTATGGAGCGTCAGCACAAGATGCACATGTGAAGCTGCAGTACGATTTGTATTATGTGAAGAACCTTTCGGTTGTACTGGATATCAGGGTTCTCATTGCGACCGTGAAGGTAGTTCTGTTTGGAGTAGGAGCACGGTAGCCATGACCATGCATGTAGATCAAATTCGTCAGCACTGTTTGTCGTTTGACATTGAAGAGCATTTTCAGGTTTCGGCGTTTGATTCTCCGATGAGGCGTCGATATTGGAATCAATACGAAAGCCGCGTGGAGTCGAACATGGGGAGGATCCTGGAGGTGTTGGGACTCAATGAAACAAAAGCTACGTTCTTTATTCTCGGGTGGGTGGCAGAACGGCATGCCGGGATGGTCCGGAATCTTGCCGAACAGGGCCACGAAGTTGCTTGTCATGGATACGCCCATCAACTCATTACGGAGCAGACTCCGGACGAATTTCGGGAAGATGTCAGAAGAGCGAAGGGGATCTTAGAAAATATCCTAGGCGCACCGGTGAAGGGATACCGCGCACCGAGTTTTACTATTACCTCCGAAACGCGATGGGCACTGCCCATCCTGGTCGAGGAAGGGTACGAGTATGATTCGAGTATCTTTCCCGTACTGCATGATCGGTACGGAATGACCGATGCGTGTCCATGGCCGCATCGCATCCAGACAGATTCAGGCTCTCTTTGGGAAATGCCACCGTCCACGATGGGGTTAGGTGGTGCGCGCATCCCAATCGCGGGCGGAGGGTATTTCCGATTGATTCCATACTGGCTTCTGCGCAACTGCCTGCGGAAAGTGGAGCGAGAGAACAAGCCTCTAGTGATGTATTTTCACCCCTGGGAACTAGATCCTACCCAGCCGCGTATGGTAGGCCCTCTTGTCTCCCGCTTTCGTCACTATATCAATCTGAACCATACGCAGAAACGACTCGAAATGCTCGTCCGGGAGTTCTCTTTCAGACCCCTGAAAGACGAGATTGTTGGGTTGGAAGAGTCAACCGGTCAGACCGCATTGTAAGAAAGTAGGGCCGTCGACGAACACGGCTGATGCGCCGAAGTAAATATGCCCGTATGACTATGAATTGGTTTGTCGTGCATACAAAAGCCCATCGGGAGCGGCTCGCCGCGAGTAACCTAGGACTGATAGGTATAGAGGCATTCTGTCCTGAAGTTCGCGAGCGGAAAATGGTAAGGCGATGTCTTCGACTCGACTCCATCCCCTTATTCTCGGGATACATCTTTGCCCGGTTCGATCTAATTCAGCAGTACCGTGCTGTTATTTTCGCACGTGGCGTGAAAGGTCTTGTAGCGTTCGGTTCCATGCCGGCCACAATAGAACACGCTGTGATCGAAAGCATCAAGGCGCGAGTGCAAGACCGAAATTTAACCCTCTGTGATCATGAACTGAAGACGGGGCAGGTGGTACAGATCTGTAAAGGCCCTTTGAGCGGCATCGAGGCGATTTTTGAAAGAAAACTGAGCGGCAACCAGCGGGCGGTCTTGCTGCTTCGAATGGTGTCCTATCAAGCAAGGGTCCTTGTGGATCTGAAAAATATTGTGAATTTTTGAGGGAGTTGTCTCGCTTCCTTGTTCTCGCAAATGTCAGGGGTTTGTTATTCATAGCGAATCTGGATTGCTCTTCAGTCTCTTCGAGGATTGACAGAGGAAGGATTCGGGCTTCTGTCGGGTCAGGGTGGTCGTGCACCGCAATGGCGGTAGCCTGTTCTCAATCCACTCTCTTCACAGTTCCATGCCACGCATCTAGCGAATTGGGGCAACCTTGGGTTAGACCGTTTCTCACCCATGAGCTAAGAATCATTCGATGCCCATTCGATTGTATAAGGATGAGGACTGTGCCAAGTGGGAAGACTATGTGAAACGCTCGAGTGCTTCGAACTATTATCATCAGCTTGGGTGGAAGAATGTCATCGAAAAAAGTTTTGGACATAAAACGCATTACCTGTTGTGCGAGGAGGGGGACCAGATAAAGGGAATCTTCCCACTCGTTCACCTAAAAAGTCTGCTGTTCGGAAACTTTCTGGTTTCAATGCCGTATTTTAACTATGGCGGGATCTGCGCGGATAGTATTGATGTGCATCATCAATTACTCCATGAGGCAGTTCGTATCGCTCAGAGGGAAAATGCCCATCATATCGAGGTGCGAGACAGTCGAGTGCTTGACTATGGGTGGCGCATGAAAACGGCGAAGGTGGCAATGCGGCTGGAGTTGCGGGCCAGTGCCGATGAATTATGGCATGCGTTGCCTTCGAAGTTGCGCAGTCAGGTCCGAAGATCGTCGCGGGAGGGTATCTCTTGCCGGATTGGAAGGATGGAAGAACTCGATTCGTTCTACAAAGTGTTCTGCATCAGAATGCGCGAGCTGGGCACTCCGGTTTATCCGAAATACTTCTTTGAGAACATTCTCAATGAATTCCGGGAAACCACGTGGATCTGTTCTGTGTACATGGGGACAAGACCTGTGGCGGCGGGATTCGTGGCCGGCTCCAGAGATACGATGGAGATTCCGTGGGCAGCTTCCATGAGTGCCTATAACCACCTTTCTCCCAATATGCTCCTCTATTGGAGTGCGTTGAAATTCGCATGCGAAAACGGATACTCCATTTTTGATTTCGGCCGATCTTCTCCTGGAGAAGGAACGTACAAGTTCAAGGAGCAATGGGGAGCAAAGGCGCATCCGCTTTTCTGGTATTACTGGATGGAAGATGAAGGAGAATTGCCCCAGCTTAATCCCAAGAATCCAAAATATCGAATGGCAATAGAAGTCTGGAAGAGGCTTCCGGTTAGTCTTACCCGGCTGATTGGTCCCGCAATCGTCAAGAACCTGCCATGAAGCTTCAGCGAACCATCGCGCCAACGGCTCCACCGCTCGACTGGAAGGACTTGTGGTATGGATTGGCCGGTTTACTCAATAGGGAGTCTGCTATCAGACGGTTCGAAGACGAGCTGAAAGCCTATTTTGAGGTTGACCATGTTTTCCTTGTATCGAGTGGTAAAGCGGCTCTGACACTCATTCTGAGAGCGCTGCAGTCGCTATCAGCAAGAAAAAAGGTAATCATTCCTGCGTATACCTGTTTTTCAGTTCCGTCCGCAATTCTGAAGGCGCGACTGAAAGTGGCGCTCTGTGATATCGACGTTTCAACATTCGACTTTGATCAAGAACTCCTCGCGGAAACCGTCAGTGACCAAACCCTCTGCGTCATTCCAAGCCACTTGTTTGGGATTCCCTCTGATATGGATCGAATCAAGAGTCTGTGCGAAAAGCACAAGGTGTTTGTGGTCGAGGATGCAGCTCAAGCCATGGGGGGGCTATACAAGGACAGGAAGATCGGGACAATCGGCGATGTAGGATTCTTCAGCTTGGGGCGTGGCAAGAATATAACTTGCGGATCCGGTGGATTTATTATCACGAAATCCGCATCTATCGCCGAAGCGATCTCTCGGGTCTATACTGATCTTCAATATCCAGGGTTGTTGCAGACTTTCAAGGAATATGGCGAGCTTGTAGCCATAAAAATTCTTATAAGCCCAACTCTGTATTGGCTTCCCTCGAACATTCCATTTCTTAAGTTGGGCGCGACGTTCTTTTACGAAGATTTTCTCATGCAACGCCTGTCAAACATGAAGGCAGCGGTCCTCTGGAATTGGAGAAACCAACTCGTCGCATCAAACATAACTAGGCGCGAAACAGCAACGTACTACTATCAGCAGTTGGGGCGGAGTCATCCAAGCAGAGAGCAGCTCCCTTACCTGCGCTTCCCCGTGATACTGCGGTCTCGCCAGGAGAGAGACACCATGCTTTCAATATCGCGGCGAAAGGGCGCTGGTATCAACGCAATGTATCCCACTCCGATTAATGAAATTCCGCAAATCCGAACCAGCTTTAGTGACGCGGAGTATCCCCGCGCAAAGCAAGTCGCCGAAACTCTCTTGACAGTTCCAACCCATATGTTGCTGTCCGACAGAGATAAATCGAACCTGGTGTCCTTACTCCAAGCAATGAATGTGGATTCCAAAAATAATACAAAGGCACAACCAGAATACTCATGTGCTGGCTGTTTCCATCGATAGATAGGGATGCCCACATCCAGAGTACGGGTCTGTAACCAAGAAAGTGCGCGCGATCTCGTATCTCCCCGTGGCCCGGGAAAACCCGTGCCGGCAGCGGCGGTTAGCATATTTGTGAGAGACCCAAAAGTACTAAAACCTTCGCGACGAAACAGCGCTGATCATGACTGAGGTTATTTTCTGGGCCGCCGCAGGGTTCGTCATCTATGCGTATGTTGGGTACCCGACCATACTGTTCTTGCTCTCTATGCTAGGGAAGCTTCCTGTCAGAAGAGATGACATCACTCCGCCAGTGTCGTTCATCATCACAGCCCACAATGAAGAAAAGCGAATTCAGCAGAAGATCGAGAATAGTCTCGAACAAGACTACCCCAAAGACCGCTTGGAAATCATCGTTGCCTCGGATTGTTCTACGGACAGAACTGACGAGATCGCAATGTCGTATGGCGCCCAGGAGGTAAGACTCATTCGGGCTACAGAACGAAGAGGAAAGGAGCACGCCCAAAAGTTAGCTGTGGATCAGGCTTCTGGCGGCATCATCATTTTCTCGGACGTTGCGACAATCCTTTCCAAGGACGGAATCAGAAACATCGTCAAGAACTTCCATGACCCATCGGTGGGGTGCGTCAGCAGTATCGATCAGGTGATCAACAATGATGGGAAAATCAGTGGCGAGGGAGCCTATGTGAGGTATGAGATGTTTCTTCGTGGCCTCGAATCGCGGGTTAACAGCGTGGTGGGGTTGAGCGGGTCATTTTTTGCCGCTCGGCGTGAAGTATGTCGAGTATGGAATGAGGATCTACAAAGTGACTTTAACACCTTGCTTAACTCCGTAGATATGGGACTTCGGGGGGTTTCTGACCCTGATAGCATTGGGTATTACCGCAATGTCTCCGATGAAAGAGAAGAATATGGCCGGAAGCTCAGAACTCTGGTTCGTGGGATGAATGTGCTCGGTAGACGGCTGCCTTTGCTGAACCCTTTCAAGTATGGAATGTTCTCCTGGCAGCTGTTTAGTCATAAGGTATGCAGGTGGATGGTCCCGTTTGCAATGATCTCAGCTGTTCTAAGCAATGCAGCGCTAATTTCCAGTTCATCATTGTATGGCGCGGTATTCATCGCCCAGATGGTCTTCTACATGAGTGCCTTTGTAGGACTCCAGTTTCGTTCTCAGAGCCGGATATGTTCTCGATCGCTTTTTAGGATACCCGCGTTCTTTCTATTGTCCAACTTATCAATATTGCACGCATGGTTCAGATTCGTCAGCGGCGAAAAAATAGTGAGTTGGGAGCCGTCGAGACGCGGCGTACAAGGGCACAGCAGTCCTTAGAATAGTATCCGCCAATTCGTTCCCTCCTACCAGGAGTGAGTCCAATTCGCCAGAACGGATTCACTCGAGCAGACGGCTGCATCAAGCGTTGATCCCATTACAATCGTATGTCTTGATCAAGATTGATACGTCTTGTGTCACTAGGCCACGGAATCGTCTCGTTTTGACTTGTTTCAAGGTAAGCGCTGGGGATTAGGTACTTTGACATTCACTAGTTTTGATTTCCTTGTCTTCTTTGGAGTGGTGTATGGCCTATACCGGCTTCTCTGCCAGTGGCCCAAACTCCAGAATCGGTTACTCTTAATCGCCAGCTATGTCTTCTATGGTTACTGGGATAGGCGTTTTCTTTTTCTTATCTTCGTTTCGACTGTAATCGACTACTGGTTGGGCATTCAGATCGCCAAGAATCCGCTGAACAGACGGAAAATCCTGGTCGTCAGCGTGGTGCTCAACCTGAGCATCCTCTTCATCTTTAAGTACTTTAACTTCTTCCTGGAAAATTGCGTGGCCATGATCACCAGTATGGGAGTTGCTGTAAGTCCTCCCGCACTGGAACTAATCCTTCCGCTTGGAATTTCTTTCTTCACGTTTCAGAAGATGACCTATGTCATCGAACTCTCCAGAGGTAATCTGGAACCGTCACGCGACTTTGCCGATTTTGCGCTTTTCGTGTGTTTCTTCCCTCTGCTTCAGTCCGGCCCGATCGAGCGGGCTACGAGTTTGTTGCCGCAGATCAATAGATCGCGCGCAATGAGCACGGACCATGTCACGGAGGGAGTCTGGCTTGTCACCTGGGGTCTATTCAAAAAGGTTTTTATTGCCGACAACTTAGCCCCCATGGTCAATACAGTATTCGCTCCTGGTTGGTCTGGGACAGGTGCAGAAGCGCTGATGGGAATCTACGCCTACACCATTCAAATCTATTGCGATTTTTCTGGATACACTGACATGGCGCGAGGAATAGCCAAGCTTCTGGGGTTCGACATAAGGCTCAATTTTGACCTTCCGTATTTCGCTACCAATCCATCGGACTTCTGGAAACGATGGCATATTTCTCTCTCTACCTGGATTAGGGACTACCTGTACATTCCTCTGGGAGGAAGCAGGGAAGGGGAATATCGTACCTATCGCAATCTGTTGATTACGATGGTACTGGTAGGCCTATGGCACGGTGCCGCCTGGACATTTGTTGTATGGGGTGCGTACCAGGGATGTTTGCTGATCATTCATCGAATTATTTCTCGATCATCTTTTCATGTGAAGCTCACTCACCAACTTGGTCATTTGGGCAAACCGCTTGCGGTCCTTGGAATGTTTCACCTGACTTGCTTTGGGTGGCTGATCTTCAGGGCCCAGTCTCTCGATCAAGTAATGGAATTTGTTTCTCGTATCACGATGCAATTGTCGCCAAATCCGATTGCATTTGGGATGCTCGGGTCCGTGCTTGGCTACGCGGCAATCTTGATCATTGTACAAGTGATTCAGAAAACCAGGCACACGTCATTGATTCTACAGGGCGTATCGTTGCCGGTAAGAGGAATCGTCTATGGCGTCCTTTTCTACCTCTCAATGCTCCATGGAGGAATCTCAGATTCCTTCATCTACGCTCAGTTCTAGCGCCGTCCGCATCGCAGTCCGCTGTGCGCGCGTAGCCGTCTTCTTACTCGCCTTTCTTTTGACCCTGGAAGTCGCCACGCGTATCGAGCAGAGAACCAGGTTCGGCGCCCCGTTGCTGAGCCGGTACACTTACGATTCTGTTCTTTATACAGTCGACGACCACGGGATTAAGGGAAAACCGAACGCGACATTCGAAAAGTGGCATCTCAACTCTTTAGGATTTCGTGGACCGGAATTCGATCCGGAGAAGTCGCCAGGAAGGCTCAGGATAGCATGCATTGGGGCATCAGAAACGTTCGGTCTCTTCGAACAGGCAGGTAATGAATGGCCCAGACAATTAGAGCGTATCCTCAATGAACGGGGCATCGAGGCGGAAGTAATAAACGCAGCACTGGCCGGAATGAGTCTCCAGCAACGGCTCATCCATCTTCAGAATCGGCTGTTACAGTTTCAGCCTGATATTGTGATCCTCATGCTGGAATACAACAGCTACGCCGGGATTACTCCCGCAAAGATCGAAACAAAACGTGTGGCCCGAACGGTCCCGCTTCCGGCAAAACACGACACGCTGGTGGAAGGGATCAAGTCGTTACGTTTATCCACCGCCCTGAAGTACTCTCTGATTCCCAAATTGCCTCAAAGGGTACAAGACATGTATTCAGGTTGGGATCTCAACTACAAGTTGTGGCAGAGGGAGCAGGATTTGGGTTCCGATTTTAGAAGTTATCATAATGTGACAGAACTCGAGATTCAGACATTCAGGGACGACATCCTGCAATTCCAGACAGTGGCCGCCCAACACGATATTGTTCTGATTCTGGCGTCCCCCGCCGAATGGCTCAATGAGCAAAACATCCTTGGTTTTTATGCCAGTTGGCCGTACATCGATGAGAGTTGGCACAGACAAGCACTAGCCACCTTCCCCAAGGTTGCCAAAGAATTTGCTCAACAGCGTTATCTTCCGTTCGTGGATTTGCAGGAAGTGGTTGCGAGTCGAGAACCCACCTTCCTGAAGGACATGGTGCACTATTCTGACGAAGGAGCAAGGGTGGTTGGAGAGACATTCGGAAAAGTCATTCTGGAAATGACGTCACCGTCGAACCCGACAATGAGGTCCGTATTTCCCAAGCAAAACTAAGCGCGGCACGGTGCTTGGCCGTGCCTTCCTTGAGGCAGGGCAGTACTGGAATTGTAGAGGCAGTGTTCAGCTCGGCTTGATCGGTTAGCTCACGATTTCACAAAACATAGTCGTCGAAGAAAGAAAGCCATAATCCTTTGAGGATGTCTGGTACCGGCGGAGGGTGGTGATGCGAAAGAAGATCCATGTCATGCAAGTCACATTTGGCATGGGGATTGGCGGGATGGAGCGTATGATCATGGACCTGTGCCGGTACATCGATCCGGACCGGTACCGCTTTACCATTTGCTGCGTCAGTGTTCGAGGACCACTCGCAGATCAGATGGAAACAGAGGGAGTCCCCGTCATATTTTGTGCGAACCAGACCCGTTTGGGGAAGTATCTGAGGGGGATTGAACTCGGCCAGATATTTCACCAGGCAGATGTTCAAGTCCTTCATACCCACGCCACGGCCGCCTTTGTACATGGTGCGATCGGTGCCCAGTTTGCGGGCATTCCCATTCTCGTCAATACAGACCACAACAAAATCTATCCTATCAAAAGGGCTTGGATGAAGCTGGAGAAAATCGCTTCCTTTGCTGCCGATGAGATCGTTGCTGTATCTCGCCAGACTCGTGATGACTTGCTTCGGTATGAGGGGATCGAGCCGGAGAAAGTTTCCGTAATCTACAACGGCACAAACATCAAGCTGACCCGAAAGGATTCCTTGGAGGTTTTAAGAAAAGAAGTTGGTCTCGGCCCAGATGAACTGGTAATCGGGACCGTTGCAAGGCTGGAAAACGAGAAGGGACTCGATCTTCTTCTGGGAGCTGCCCCGTACATTATCAGACATGCTCCCCAAACGAAGTTTCTCATCGTGGGGGGAGGCAGCAAACTTGATGAACTGAAGAAGCTGTGTCTTGACCTCGGAATTTCAAGTCATGTCATCTTTACCGGATGGCGCTCGGATGCGGTGGACTTGATTCAGCTGTTTGATTGCTTCGTACTCACTTCGGTTCTGGAAGGCATGCCCATGGTGGTACTCGAAGCCATGGCGTTGTCAAAACCCATTGTCGCAACCGCGGTCGGTGGAATTCCAGAGGCCGTCGAAGAAGGTGTGACCGGTCTCCTTCTTCCTAATCGAAATCCCGAAATTCTCAGCCGGATGCTCCTGGATCTCCTCTCAGACAGGGCCTTACTATTGCGGATGGGGCAAAACGGAAGGATTCGATACGAAAAGTATTTCACCGCTTCTGCCATGGCAGAAGCATACGAACAGGTTTACAGCAGGTATCTGCAGAGGAAGGGGGGCGCATGACCGCCACGGGCAATCAAGAGAATGTGAGAGTGTTCTTTGACCATGATGCAGGGCGGTATCTGACTCAACGGTATCCGTGCCAATTAAAGACATGCGATCAGTATTCCTATGCGGTTCGAAAATCGTACGTTCTGAGCATGCTCGATAACTCTTGTGCCAATCCTGGTCAAATTCTCGACGTGGGTTGCGGTCCCGGCGTCTATACGAAGGACCTATTAGCCCGTGGCTGGGCGGTGTGGGGAATCGATCTGTCTCCTCAAATGCTCGAAGTTGCAAAGCATTCATTGAGTCACGTTGACGGAGCGAACCGCGTCCAGTTTAGGGTTGCTCAGGTCACGGCTCTTCCCTTTGACGCGTCGTTCTTCGACGCAGTCCTTTGTATTGGAGTTATATCCTACGTTGAGGATATTGACCGGGCGATGTCAGAGATCGCGCGGGTGTTAAAGCCGGGAGGGCATGTCATATTTCAAGTTTCCAATAAGCTTTCTCCCTTCGAGCTTGAAGTTCGTCTTAGAGGTTGGTTAAGGCCTTTACGCTCTCGCCGGTCCGAAAAGGAGGATGATCGCCTCCTCGACAGAATGAAATTAGTGGCTTATCGACCCGCAGCTTTTGATGTGAGGTGTACTCAGCATGGGTTTCGAAAGCGAGATTTTCGCTACTATAGCTTCTATCTCTCTGTCATGGACGCGGTCTGCCCAGGTGTTTCGTTGTCCATCGCGAAAAGGCTCGAGATCCTGAGTCGATCTTCAACTCTCGGGTGGCTCGGTGCTGGTTACCTTGTAGTCATGGAGAAGGCCTAACACCGTTTCAATGGGAAGAGGAGAGAGAAGAGACCGAAAGTACAACCTATGGTGATGACAAAAAGTATCGTTGCCTTGGGCGCAAAGGCTGTCGTCTTCCCGTTGGTGCTTCTATGGAAAATCTATTTTGTGTGTACAGGCAGAGAAGCGCTGTTCACTACGTTCTCTCAAATGCTGAGCCTTGTGCCAGGTAAGACGGGCGTCTACTTGAGGAAGGGATTCTATTGCCTGGTATTCGAGAAGTGTTTCGACGACGTCCACATAGGGTTCGAGACCATATTCTCTCATGCCGATGTCCAGATCGAGAAGGGAGTCTATATCGGATCGCGTTGCACGATTGGGATGGCGGAGATAGGCGAGGGAGTGCTGATAGGAAGCAACGTTGACATCTTGAGCGGGCGCCATCAGCATGCTAGAGACCACAAGGGACATTTGGCCGATCCGGGGAAAAGGGCCTTTCAGCGCATCATCATTGGAGCGCATTCTTGGATTGGAAACAGCGCTGTGGTGATGGCGAATATCGGACGAACCTGCACGGTCGGGGCTGGCAGCGTCGTGGTCACTGATGTGGATGATGGCCAGACGGTGGCGGGAAATCCAGCGAGGACGATTTATCAAGACGACCGATCGTTATCACGATGAATGGACTATTGCGGCTACCATGTCATGAATCGGAAAGCGGAATGATGAGCAAGGCTATGAAAGACAAGAGTAAAGGCCAACTCAAATCCTTCGTGGGTCAATCAGTCTTCTGGTCCGGCATAAGCGGCCTGCTGCTCTCGGAAAAAGCGGTCGTTATTACGTTTCATCGCGTCAACAATAGCACGGTGGGGGATGGGCTAACGTGCGGCGTCGAGAAATTCAAGGCCTATTGTCGGTTTTTTGCCCGTCACTTCCACGTTGTTTCGTTAAGTGATCTCATCGAGAAGCTGGAGAATGACGAGGTACTGACGAGACAACTAGTCATAACCTTCGATGATGGCTATAGAGACAACTACGAGCACGCAGCGCCCGTGTTGAAGGAGATGGGCCTGCCGGCGACGTTTTTTGTCGTCAGTCAGTTTATAGGGTCCGAGATCGTGCCTTGGTGGGACCGGGGCCTCAAAGTAAGACAGAGTTGGATGACTTGGAACAACTTAAGAGGGCTGCAGGAAGAAGGGTTCGAGATCGGAGTCCACACACGTTCCCACGTAGATTTGGGGAAAGTATCGGGCGAACAGGCGTGGCAAGAGATTCACCATGCCAGGGTTGAAGCGGAGGATAAGCTATCTTCGTCGATTGATTTATTCGCGTATCCGTTCGGGGGGAGATCAAATCTGCTGGAAGCAAACAGGCGGTTGGTGCAAGAGGCTGGATATCGCTGTTGTTGCTCTTGCTACGGAGGAGTGAATGCGAAGGGTACAGATCCCTTCGCGCTCAAGAGGATCGCGATCTCCCCATGGTATGTCTCTCCATTCCACTTCGGGTTTGAACTGGCGTTAGATCGGACCGAGGAAACCGCAGAACCGATACATGCCGAGCAAGTAGCATCCTGTAACTAGAGAAGTCATCCGAGCCGGTCGCCCTCCATCCATGACAATTACAGCAGCAAATGGAATGCGTAATCTCACTGTCATGGGCCGGAACAAGAATCAGTGACCGATCAGCATCATGCCGAGGAAGAGATCAAGACGATGTGCAGGGACGCCCGAATCCTTCCGGAAATGTAGATTGGCTCTTTGATGTTGGACAGCGGAGCAGAATGAAAATACTCGACGATTTGAAAACCCTCGGCAAGCATTCACTGATTTATGGGACCGGGATTATTCTGGGCAAAGCGCTCGGCTTCTTCCTGATTCCCGTGTACACCCACTACCTTGCCCCGAAAGATTACGGGATTCTGGAGCTGTTGGACCTGACGGGGTATCTCGTAGGATTTCTTATTGGATTAGGAATGGACCAGGGCATACTGAAGTTTCATGGTCAATATGCGGAGGGTCAAGACAGGAACGAAGTCTTAAGCACGGCGATCATCTTTAATATTCTGTTCGGAGGAATTCTGGTCCTCATGTTGATTCCATTAAGTCCATACTTCTCAGAGTACATTTTGGGCATGGGGTATGACTCATTTCTCTTTGTCCTCTTGTTTGCGGCGCTGTTCCTGGAGTCTGTTCTCGCGAAGGGGAGAACAATTCTTCGCGCGCAGCATCGATCCGGAATGTTCACGATTGTCGCGCTCGGATACACCGCGGCAGCGGCAAGCCTGAATATCCTCTTCGTGGCCGGGCTGGGATTGGGTCTGAGGGGCATCTATTATTCTGCGCTCATATGTTCTTCGTTGTTCTCAATCTATCTCATCTGTAACATTCTGAAAAGCACGGGAGTTGCGGTTCACAGGGAGAAATTGAAGCAAATGGTCGCTTACGGAATGCCCTTTGTTCCAGCGGGGATTCTTGCATTCATCCTGCAATGGTCTGATCGTTACATTCTAAACATCTACGCGAACATGGAGACGATAGGCATCTACACCTTGGGATTCAAGATGGGGATGAGTCTCGTCATGCTGATTGCCGAACCCTTTGCATTCATTTGGAATGCCTACTTGTTTGAGATTGAAAAGCGATCTGACGCAAGACAGGTGTATGCCGCCATCGCTACGTACTTCCTGCTCGCCACGAGTTTCGGCGGGTTGATACTGTCCGTGTATTCGCGCGAGATCATCACTGTTATCGCCGCAAAAGCTTACGAGAACGCTTCTCAGGTGATCCCCATCATTGCAGCGGCGATGGTGTTAAAGTGCTCAACCGTCGTCTTCCAAGTTGGATTATTGATCAAGGGAAGGAGCGTATTCATTGCTATGGCGACCGGCCTAGCTGCTTCTGTGAGTGTTCTGGCCAACCTCATACTCATCCCTCGTTACCATATGATGGGGGCGGCGATCACGGTCCTCCTCTCCATGGCCGTCTACTCCGCCATGATTATGATTTGCTCACAAGGGGCATACCTTATCCATTTCGAGTACAGAAGGCTTGGCAAAATAGTTGCGGCTGCGCTTGGCGCATATTTTGTGGCGTTCATCCTAAACTCAGACCATTTCTGGACCTCGATTGCCTTGAAAACAGGCGCCCTAGCCTTGTTCCCGGTTCTGTTAACTATGCTAGGGTTTCTGAATGCAGCGGAAATCGATTTTCTTAAACGATGGCACAAGGATATCCGAGGGTACGTATTACAGAACTGATGCCTTCGACATACACACGACGAACAGTCCTGGTAACTATTCAGGGCGATGTGTAGCTAGCCCCCGATAAGTGTTGTCGACCCCCAAGTCAGTCGTCTCCGCGAAACTATCTCCGACCTTGATTAGCTTACCGAAAAAGTGGATTAGGTCTTTCCTGGCTTCGCTCCTCTACCGTTTAGGGGTCGCCAGACTCTATTCTGCCCTTTTGCTTCGCGACAAGGGATTGATTCTGATGTACCACCGGGTGCTGGACAGGAACGAGCTGTCCGACCAAATTCATGCAGGAATGTACGTCACACGAGAAGTGTTTTCACAGCACCTCCTACAGCTTTCAAAGAACTATCAAGTCGTCCGCATGGATGAGCTATTGGAATGGATGGCGGGATGTCGAGAGTTCTCCAAGCCGCCCTGCGTCATCTCATTTGACGATGGGTGGGGAGATAATTATTCGAACGCGTTTCCTCTGCTCAAAAAGCATAAGCTGCCCGCGCACGTGTTCTTAGCCACTGAGATGATTGGAAGCGCAGGGTATATGACCTGGGATCAGGTAAGGAAAATGGAGCGAGAGGGGATTGTCATGGGTTCTCACACGGCCACCCATGCGGTTCTTACCGCTCTCGATGAAGAACAAGTCCGGTGGGAACTTGCATCCTCAAAGGAAACCATCGAAAAACAGCTTGGTCGGTCCTGCCTCTGGTTCTGTTATCCGAAAGGAGAACACAACCAATTCACCTACAAACTTGTCCAGGAGTTCTATTCCGCTGCGCTTACGGTAGAACATGGAGTAGTTTCCCGCGGAGATGACCCCTTTACAATTCGGCGCATCGGCATCCATAACGGCATAGCACGGACACATTCCCTGTTTGCTTGTCGTCTTGCTACGTTGTTGTGATTCCTCCCTCTGACACTCTTGACCATGAAAGTCCTCCTCACAGACGGTGATCAAAGGGCCGCCCTTGCGGCGACGCGAGCCCTCGGTGGGAGCGGCATCGAGACTTTCGTGGGAGAATCCTATATCCCTAATCTCGCTGCGATGTCGAGACATTGCGCTAAGGCTGTTGTGTATCCATCTCCATTTCTGGATGAAAAAGGCTTTGTCGAGTGCGTCTCAGAGATTGCAAAGCGATACGCAATCGATCTCATTATCCCGGTTACCGACGTTACCAGCGCAATACTTGCCGAGCAGAGATCTGTTCTCGAGAAGTATACGCAGGTCGCGGTCGTTGATGTTGAAACGTTTTGGAGAGCTTCAGACAAGAACGCCTTATGCCGCCTGGCGGATAGAATCGGCATCCCGACCCCGACTCTGAGCTACATTGAACATCCCGACGAAGTTCTACAGTATGCGGACAAAGTCGAATACCCTTGCGTAGTTAAACCAGCGCGCGCTCGCATCAAGACCGGTGGTAAATGGCTTCGCACAAGTGTTTATCGGGTAAGCTCGAAATCGGCCTTGCTCCAACTGTTCGAGAATAATGTTGCGCTGAGCTACCCCTGCATGATCCAGAAAGAAATTCGGGGCGAGGGATACGGCATCTTCGTGCTCTGCGAAAAGGGTGAAATCGTCATGAAATTTGCTCACCGGAGACTGAGGGAGAAACCGCCTTGGGGGGGCGTCAGCGTGTTGCGAGAAAGCATACGTGCCGAGCAGATCATGGAGCAATATGCCCAGCGACTGCTAAGAGAGCTTCAGTGGCATGGCGTGGGCATGGTGGAATTCAAGAGAGAAACGAACAGCGGGGGATACTATCTTATGGAAATCAACGGTCGCCTCTGGGGATCTCTTCAGTTGGCGATCGACTCGGGCCTGAATTTTCCCTTCTTCATGGTCCAGCTGTATAAGGGTGGCTCAGTCTCTGCTCCACAGGACTATCGAATCGGTATCAGATCGAGGTGGCTTCTTGGTGATGTCGATCATTTGCTCGCGAGATTCCGTGGTAAAGAGGAGAGCGCCGATCACTTGCCCTCTCTGCGCGACACACTGAAGGACTTCATGAAGTTTTATCAGCCGAACACCTACAATGAGATCGAGTCTTGGGATGATCCTTGGCCGTCAGTGCATGAAGCAAAGCAATACCTTCTCGATGGCTTACGCGGGCTTGTCTTGGCCAAAGGTGGTAATCGTGACATCTAAGGCTCTGCGTGGCATCGTGCACGTGCATTCCAAGTATTCCTATGATGGGAAACACTCCCTTGCCGAGCTAGCCGATGCCACGCGAGGAACCGGCCTCGACTTCGTGTGTATTACCGAGCATTCTGATACGTTGGACGCAAAGAAGGTAGCAGAGATACAGAAGGAATGTGGAAGGCTATCCGATCCCAACTTTCTCATGGTCCCCGGAATTGAGTTTACCTGCGAGGATAACGTGCACATTCTGGGATTTGGGGCGAGAGAGTTATCCGCTTCCACGGACCTATTCTATGTCAACGATTTGATCCAGCGGAATGGCTGGGTATCTGTCATGGCACATCCGTCTCGTAAGTCCTATCGGATACCAGCAGGCTTTCTCCAGGCGCTAAACGGATTGGAAGTTTGGAATTCCGGATATGACGGTCGCTTTTTCCCCAACGCAAGATCGTTTGATCTCTACATGCAGGTAAGGACGGGTAAAGGCAACCTTGTAGCAGTACAGGGCGCGGATCTACATGCACTTGCCCATCTCAATAAGGCCTGCATTGTGCTGGACCCTTGTGAATTACAGGAAACCAACGTCCTCGATTCTTTACGAGCCGGTCGATTTTCGATTCGCGCTCCGTGGTTCCGGATGTCGAGCCGACCGGAAGAACATTATTCCACATTCCTCCGCATACACCTTCAGCACGAACTCTATATCTCGTTGAAGAGGCTTCGGGGCAGGTGGCACAAATGGCGGCATTGATATTGCGCCAGGCATTGTCCGTCACCACTTTCATGCCCTAAGGCGGGTGCCCAGTTCCCCCATAAGGAGAGAGAAGTGCGAAACCTGTGGGCCTGGTTGCTCAATCGTCATTCCCAGCAGGGGCGGAAACACAACGCCCCCACCAGTTTTAAGATCATGCTACTCCGTGATACGGACTTGGTATGTGGACCGGGGAAAACGATTCTGAACACGTATCGGACCATCAATGCGCATCAGTATGCTCTCATCATCTGCGCGACCGTGAAAAGTCAAAATGACAGCAACGTGTTCTTGAATCAGGCTGAAAAATTGGGAGCGACGGTGGTGCCACTGAGACTGCGAGGATGGTTTGACCTTGCGGCAGCGATCAGATTGGCCATCATGCTGTATCGGTACGACGTTGATTTGCTTCAAACCCACGATGCGCAAACAAGACGGGTAGGCATGCTTGCTACCTTCCTGACCGGTGTCGTTCACGTGACTTCGCAACATGGATGGATACAGAACACGTTCAAGGAAAAGTTGGCTGTGCGGTTGGACAAGTGGCTGCTTCGACTCGCAAGACGAGTTAGCGTCATGTCCAATCAGATGAAGGATGAAATAGCCGCTCTCGTCATCCCGCCGTCAAGAATTCTGGTTCTCCATAATGCCATTCTCCTTGAGGATTATCCGATCGATACCCCAAGAGGGCATTTCCGGAGAGAATACGACATCGCCGACCAGGAGCAGGTTGTCGCATGCATCGGCCGATTAAGCCAGGAGAAAGGCCTGAGCTCGTTCCTAGCCATGGCGTCCAGGATTGCCAAGCAGCGTGGAGACGCGAAATTTGTCGTGGTGGGAGACGGTCCGCTACTGCGGGAGCTTCAAGTGATGGCGGCCGAGCTAGATCTCTCGCAGAGAGTCATATTTGCCGGGTACAGAACGGATCTTCAGTACATCTACCCCGACATTGATGTGCTGATCATCCCATCGGACACGGAGGGGCTTCCGAACGTCATGCTGGAAGCGTTTGCGTTTGGAAAGCCTGTCGTCGCCACCAAGGTAGGAGGAATTCCAGAGGTGCTGTCCCACGGCCGGAACGGATTCCTCGTGGAGAGACGAGATACTGAATCCATGGCTCAGTACGTCACTCAGTTGATCAAGAATCCGAGCCTGGCTCAGGAAATGGGTAGAAACGGAAGACAGACGATTAGCGAGCACTACAGTTTTCGTGCACGGACAAAGAAACTCGAGCAATTCTATGCAGAGGAATGTCTTCCCAGCGAGTAAGTGTTTAGAGTGCAATTCAGGAAACATGGATAATCACCATCACTTCCGTCGATATTCCCGTAGTTCTAACACTCGCCTTCCAGGGTATCCGACATTGTGAAACTGGGAAAAAAGTGAAAAATCGCTGTACCGATTGGGAGAGATTATGAGCCAAATCCACCGAAGGCCGAATGGGGACGAGCTCCTCGCGTTGATAAGAACTGTCCTAACATTGGCCCTGCTTGTTGCAGGGGGGGCCAATTGCGCCCCTTCAGGCGGTTCAGGAAGTGGCTCAACATCACCGGCGGCGACGGTAAACAAAGCACCGCTGAACACGGGGGTGAAGGCACACGCGGTCAAGGTGAATACTCCGCTAACGCTGAGCGACCTCAGAGTCACCGATTTGGATGGCAATCTCTCGACAGTGCAGCTTACGGTGATGAACGGGACTGTGGCCGTGACTTTGAGTGGCGCCGCCTCAATCAGCGCAGGCGCGAACGGCACGAACACGCTGACCCTCGCTGGTAGCGAGGCTGACATCAATGCGACATTGGCCTCCCTCATCTATCAAGGGGCGCTGAACTATATCGGTCCCGACACGTTGATTATCACGAGCACAGACACGAAGGGCGCGACCGATGCGGATACGGTGGCGATCGCGGTGACGAAAGCTGTAGCTGATTTTCATGTGGCAACGACCGGCAACGATAGCAATCCCGGAACACAGAATATGCCCTGGCGTACGATCCAACACGCCGCTGATGTTGTGAACCCAGGCGACGTCATCGCTGTCCATGGAGGCATCTATACCGAATCGGTCCATTTGATAAGGGGTGGGACGGTTGGGAACCCAATCACCTTTGAGGCGTATCCTGGCGAAACGCCTATTATGGATGGTACGACACTAGGTGGCCCGGTTGCAGGTTTTTGGGTTGATGAGGCCCCCAACGTCATTATCGACGGCTTCACGATCACAAACTACAGTGCCCCCGGGCTCACATCAGGTGCCGTGTTGCTGGATAGCAATGCGAGCGACACCAGCGCAACCATCGTCCGCAATAACACCCTGATGAATTTCACCACTGCGGATAACCCTGCGGGGGTGTTAATCCAGAGGTACCGAGGAACTATTGAGATCTCCAACAATGTCATCCACGACAATGCAGGCAGTGCCTTCGCAGGCAACAATACCTGTGTCGTGATCTTCATGGACGTGGCGGGGCCCGTCACATCTGCTATCTGGATACACAATAACGAGTGTTACAATGAGGGCGTAGGCTTCAAGTACAAACATCCGCCTGACCCTGGATCTACAGCAACTTTCCTGGTCGAGAAGAACATCGTTCGCGACATCTACCACCGTGCCGCTATGGACGTAGATAACGTGAGTGGAGCAATCGTGCGCAGCAACATAATTTACAACGTGACCAATGCCGGCGCTGAAAGCGCTGGTATCTGGATCGGCGCGGAAAATCCAGCACTGACCTCCAATGCTGAAGTGTATTACAACACGGTCTTCAATGTCCTCTGGGGCGTGCACGTTAGAATCGGAACGACTGGCACCAGGATCCACGATAATATCTTTTATGGAGTAGCTGGACGCTCTTTGGGCGACGAGGTGGGGTTGTTCCTTAATCAAACGATGAATCCAGGACAGTTTGACTACAACGACTACGCAGGCGAATTTATCAACTCAGTGGCTTGCTGGGGCGGCTATGCAAATGCATGCGATAATCCTGCTAACGTCGATACATTGACTCAATTTCGCATGCGTGGTTTTGAGGCACACGGCATTAACGAGGACCCGCTATTCGTTGCCGCAACCGGTTCGCCGCGAGACTTTCACCTCCAGGCTGGATCGCCTGCAAGGGGAAGAGGGACAAACGGCTTGGACATGGGCGCATACCCCAATGGAAATGAGGTCGTCGGGCCGGTTCCGTAATATTAGTACGCTGTAGATTTAAGTCCTGTCTAGCTCATTGACCTTGGGCCTATGAGAATACAGGCTCGAATCGACCGAGTGGAAAGTACCACCAAGGTTGCTCACTCTGTCAACGTGTGGCAACTTGAGACATCCTTGTAGGTCTCTCCTTCTCTTCACGTCAGCAAGTGAAAGCTAATTCGATCCAAGGAGGATAACAAGAAATGACTGATATCCTGGGCATTTCTGCCTATTACCATGATAGCGCAGCCTGTCTAGTCCGGGACGGGCAGATCCTCGCGGCTGCACAGGAGGAGCGATTTACACGCAAGAAACACGACGCGCGGTTCCCGAGCCATGCAGTTCGCTACTGTCTGAATGAAGGTGGCGTTTCGTTGAAGGACCTACGGTATGTCGTGTTTTATGATAAGCCCCTCGTGAAGTTTGA
>JBQTIO010000014.1:0-7173 GCA_052388075.1 Nitrospiraceae bacterium | reverse complement strand
GAAATTTCGTCGGCGAGGATCAGCTGCCCGTTGTGGAGGCCGAACTCCAGCTTGAAATCGACGAGGATCATTTGCCGCTCGCGAAAAAACGGCTGTAACAGGCTGTTCACCTTCATGGCCAGGCGCTTGATCTCAGCCATTTGTTCCGGCGCCGCGAGCTTCAATAATCGAATATGCTCGTCGGAGATCAGGGGATCGCCCAGCGCATCGTTTTTGTAATACCACTCGACAATCGCAGGCTCAATGGGGTCGCCTTCCTTGAGGCCCAGGCGCTTGGCCAGACTGCCCGCGACCACGTTTCGCACCACGACTTCGACCGGCACGATCGCGACCTTCTTCGTGAGCATTTCCCGGTCGCTCAGCCGCTCCACAAAGTGCGTGGGCACGCCGTTTTCTTCCAAGAGCCGGAACAGCCTTGCCGAAACTTTGTTATTGATGACGCCCTTTTCAACGATGGTACCGCGCTTCTGCGCATTGAACGCCGTCGCGTCGTCCTTAAAATACTGAAGGACCTGACCGGGATTCGCCGTCGAAAAGATCTTCTTCGCCTTGCCCTCGTACAGGAGGGTGCGCGCCATCATCGTGGCTCCCTCGTTCCGCTACTGCGCCAAGATCTCGATAATCTCGTCCAGCGACCTTGCCGTACCGAGCAGGGTCGGATGGCCGAACCGACGCACGTACTGAAACTCTTTGACCTTCTCCAACGCCAACACCAGGCTGTGGAAATCGTCCAGTTTGGACGTTTCAAAATAGGTGATGAAATCCAGGTCGTCGAGGCCGCTGGAGTGATAGAGCTTCCGTTTGACCGTTTTGAGATAGGGCAACGTGGCGTCCGTATGTTCCTGCATCATGGCCGCGCGTTTCTCCTGATCCAGAGCCCACCAGTCTGCGCTCTTCCGGATCGGGACCACAATGGCATAGGGCTTCGGGCCAGGCTCGCTGCTTGTTTTAAGGTCTGCCTTCAGCTGATCAGGAAATCCTGGCACGTAATTCGGCTTTTTAGTCAGGCCGTGCATGATCCCGACGGGTGCGAGGTGCTTGCCGAAATGGCTGGCCGCAAGGTCGACAAGAAACTGTTGGGTATCCCGCAACTCGGCCGCATGCATGCGAAACATGACATCGGCATGGTCGGACAGACCGCGCAACAGATAGAGATCGATTGCGATCTTCTCCCGATGCTGCTCGACCACCCCCTTCAACACCGTCAGGTAGGCAATCCGCGTCGCCTGATCCTCCTTCGCCCATTCCGCACTAAAGCTGAACGTCGCAAAGGTGCCATAGACTCCCGGCTCGGTGAGAAGCTTCTCCCGATCCGCTGCGGCATGGGACGGCGCCACCCAGGCACCGACCATCATCAAGAGAAGTGCAAGAATCCACGTCAGCTGCCGCATCATGTACTGGCTCCTTCCTTGCGCGAGAGGGGGGCACGCCGCCGGCTGCTGTCGAACACCCGTCGGTAAATCCGATCGAGGTGGCGAAGGTAATACTTCGGATTGAAGCAGGCCGCGATCTCGCTCTTCTTGAGATGCTGCGAGATGAACGGGTCCTTGCTCACCAAGTCCTGCAACCGACCTGCGCCTTTCCAGGCTTCCATCGCATTGCGTTGAACCGCCTCGTAAGACTCCTTGCGCTGCGCGCCTTTCCCGATCAACGCGAGCAAGAGCCGCTGCGAGTAGACGAGTCCGCCCGTCAGTTCCAGGTTCCGCTTCATCCGATCGGGATAGACGACCAGGTGTTTGACGAGATCCGTCACCTTGGCCAGCATATAATCCATGAGGATCGTGCTGTCCGGCATAATGACGCGCTCGACCGACGAGTGGCTGATGTCGCGCTCGTGCCAGAGCGCCACATTCTCCATCGCCGCGAGACTGTTGCCCCGCACGAGCCTCGCCAGCCCGCAGAGGTTCTCCGACACGATCGGATTGCGCTTGTGCGGCATCGCCGACGAACCCTTTTGCCCTTCGGAAAAATATTCTTCAGCCTCCAGTACTTCCGTTCTCTGAAGATGCCGGATCTCTGTCGCGATCTTTTCGATCGTGGCGGCCAGGAGAGCGAGCGCGGTCGCGTACGCCGCATGCCGGTCCCGCTGCACTACTTGGTTCGAGACGGGATCGAACGTCAGGCCGAGCTTGGAGCAGACATACTCTTCGATGTCAGGCCCCTGGTGCGCGAACGTCCCCATCGCCCCCGAGAGCTTGCCGACGGCAATCTGATTCCGCACCTGCCGCAGCCGCTCCAAATGTCGGCCAACCTCCTCGTACCATAGGGCCATCTTGAACCCGAACGAAATCGGTTCGCCGTGGATGCCGTGGGAGCGCCCGACCATCACCTGGTTTTTGTACCGGAACGCCTGCCGCTTTAATACCGCAAGAAACCCTTCAACCCCTTCAAGAATCAGGTCCAGCGCCTCGGTCATTTGCACGGCAAGCGACGTATCGACGATGTCCGATGATGTGAGGCCCATGTGGAGGAACCGATGTTCCGGTCCGACCATGTCCGTCAGCGATTCGAGGAAGGCGATCACGTCGTGCTTCGTAACCTTTTCGATCTCGGCAATTCTTGCGACATCGATTTTGGCCTTCTTGCGAATCTTCGCCGAGGTCCCTCGCGGCGCCTGCCCTGCCCGCTCGAACGCGGCACAGGCCTGCAATTCGACCTCGAGCCAAATCTCGTACTTGCGCTTGAGATCCCAGACAGCTTTCATCTTCGGCCTGGTGTAGCGATCAATCATTCCTGCCTCGTGAGACGTGAACCGTGAAAAGTGGAACGTTGAGCGAACGGTCCCCGCCCTCTGATTTTAACTTTTCACCTTTCACGTTTTACCTTTCACGCTCTTCGCTTCCGTGCGCTTGGCTTCCAGTCTCGCCTCCGTGGTGAGCACCTTGTCCAGGATACCGTTGATGAACTTGGCGGCATCCTCGTCACCGAAATCTTTAGCCAACTCGATCGCCTCATTCAGCGTCACTTTGGCCGGCACGTCGTCGAGCCACAAGAGCTCATAGGCGCCAAGACGGAGGATATTCCGATCGACGATCTGCATGCGGCTCACTGTCCAGTTCGTGGCGTATCGTCCAATCAACTGATCCAATTCCTGCTTGTGCCCCTGGACCCCCTGCACCAGCTGCTCGGCAAAGGCTTTCGTCTCTACCGCATCTTTGAGCGGTTTCCAAAATTCGTCGAGCCAGAGCCCCGGCTTTCCATGAATGTCATACTGAAACAGGATTTGCAGCGCTCGTTCACGGGCCTGGTGGCGCGGTCGCATGGCGGCTAAGAAGCTGACTGGCTGACAAGACTGCAAGCTGACAAGCCGGATCGTTGACAACTAGGCGTCATCGTTTCCTCCGGGCTCTCTTCTCACCTGTTAGCCTGCCACCTGTCCGCTTGTCAGCCTCTCCCTTAATCCTCCGCATCACCCGCGCCATCTCGATCGCCGACTGTGCCGTCGCTCCGCCACGATTGAACTTCCCCGGATCTGCCCGCTCCCGCGCTTGCGCCACCGTGTCCGTCGTCAGCACCCCGAAGATGATCGGCACACCGGTCTCCATGGCCGCCTGGCCGATGCCCCGGCTCGCCTCCGTGCTGATATACTCGAAATGCGGCGTCTCCCCGCGAATCACCGCCCCCAGGCAGATCACCACGTCGAATCGTTGCGACTGCGCCAGCGTACGCGCCACAAGCGGCAGCTCAAACGCTCCCGGCACATGGACCACCTCGATATCCCCCACGGCGACTCCCTGCGTCGTCAATCCGTCCAGACAGGCGGCGAGCAAATGGCGCGTCACTCCCCGGTTGAACGTCGCCGCGACGATCCCGAATCGCCATCCCGCTGCACGTTGGGAACCCCTGCGGAGTTTCATCGTTGATAGTCATCAAGTCTCAAGTCATAAAGTCGGCACGTCCGTGTCGACTTGAGGACTTTTAGACTTTCTTGAGAATATGTCCGAGCTTATTCTTCTTCGTCCGCAGATACTTCACGTTCGCCTCGCGCGGCGGGATCTCGATCGGGACCCGCTCCACTACTTTTAGTCCGTATCCTTCAATCCCGACGATCTTGCGCGGGTTATTCGTGATGATCTTGATGTGATGCAGCCCCAGATTGACCAGAATTTGCGCCCCCACCCCGTAGTCTCGCAGATCGGCTTTGAATCCCAGCTTCAGATTGGCCTCGACGGTATCGCTCCCCTGATCCTGTAATCCGTAGGCCTTGATCTTGTTGAGCAGCCCGATGCCGCGCCCTTCTTGATTGAGATAGAGCAGCACTCCGCGGCCTTCCTTCTGGATGATTCCCATCGCCTGATGGAGCTGATCCCGACAGTCGCAGCGCAACGAACCCAGCGCATCAGCGGTCAGACAGCCGGAGTGCACCCGGACCAGCGTCGGGTCCCCGCTATCGACCCGTCCCTTCACGAGCGCAATGTGCGTCACCCCATCGATCTGGTTCTCAAACGCCACCGCTTCGAACTCGCCGAACGTCGTGGGAAGCTTGGCGCTCGCCATGCGTCTGACGAAGGTTTCCCGCCGCATGCGATACTCGATTAAGGCCTTGATCGTCACCATCTTCAGCCCATGGGCCTTCGCGAACTTCTTCAGTTCCGGCACCCGCGCCATGGTGCCGTCTTCATTCATGATCTCGCAGATCACCCCCGCCGGGTAAAGCCCCGCCAGCCGTGCGAGATCGACAGACCCTTCCGTCTGACCGGCTCGCTTCAAAACGCCGCCCTGCTGCGCCTTCAAGGGGAAAATGTGGCCGGGACGAGCCAGGTCGGCTGGTTTCGATTTCGGATCGATCGCGACATGGATCGTGGTGGCACGATCAGCGGCGGAAATCCCCGTCGTGATATCCTTCCGCGCATCGATCGACACTGTGAAAGCCGTGCCAAATGCCGCGGTGTTCTCCACGGCCTGCTGTGGCAGCTGCAGCTCCTCGACTCGTTCAGGCGTGAGCGCGAGACAGATCAGTCCGCGGGCATGTCTCGCCATGAAATTGATGGACTGCGGGGTGACTTTTTCGGCAGCGATGACGAGGTCGCCTTCGTTTTCCCGATCCTCATCGTCCACCAGGATGACGAACTTGCCCCTCTTGATGTCCCGAATGGCGTTCTCGATGCTGTCAAACTGAGTCGTCATCTTGTCCATGACTGAATGCTGAAAGTTCAACCTCTCATGTTCAACGCATGACCAATTTACCATTTAACATTGAACATTTATCGCTGTCTGAGGCAAGTGACACATAACCCTGTTTGGACCCTGGCTGTCAACCGGAAAAAGGACCTAGCTCCCCTGTGAAGTTCTGTTATAGTCTCACGTCGTATGCCCAAGCCTGAGGATGAGATCGACGAACAAACCGTCGAACCGGAAATCCTGGACCCATCGGATGAGGAGCCGACCGAGCGTCCCCCTGCTACGGAACTCAGCCCCCCGTCCGAACACGGCAGGAACAGCCCCGCCGATTCGACAGCGGTGGTGCCGGTTACCGCGCTGCAGCAATATCTCGCCGAAATTCGCCGCTACCCGTATCTCTCCAAGGAAGAGGAGCTCCGGCTGTTTCATGAGTACCGCGCACAGGGCAGCCGTGAAGCGGCGGTGAAACTCATCATGGCCAATCTGCGCGTGTCGGTGTCCATCGCCGCCGAATACTTGCATACCGGCGCCGACCACATGGATTTGATTCAGGAAGGCAACATCGGTCTGATGCAGGCCATCAAGAAGTTCGATCCGGCGAAGAACGTCCGTTTCTACGCCTATGCCGCATGGTGGTCGCGGGCTTATATTCTTCGTTACCTGCTCAATAACTTCCGGCTCGTCAAGATCGGCACGACACAGGATCAGCGGAAGCTGTTCTACAACCTCAAGAAAGAAAAGGCCAAGCTCGAGCGAGAGGGATTTGCGCCCGATACGAAGCTGCTCGCGGATCGTTTACACGTCCGCGAGCGCGACGTCATCGAGATGGATCAACGCCTGGGTAATTGGGAACTCTCGTTCGACCAGCCGATCGGCGCGGACCAGGACGGCCGCCTGCTCGACATCATCCCCTCGCAGCAGACACCGGCAGACGAACAGCTCGCCGACCATCAGCTGAAAACTCTCTTCCGCACCAAGCTTGCCGAGTTCATCAAGACCCTGGAGGAGCGGGATGAGGACATTCTCAGAAACCGAATCCTCTCGGAGAACCCGCTGACCTTAGATGACTTAGGGAATAAGTACGGAATCACCAAGGAACGAACCCGCCAGCTGGAGGCCCGCATCATCAAGCGCCTACGCGACTACATCAAGAAAGACATCAAGGATTTCGATCGGTTACGACACTAGCCCCTCGGCTTCCCCCTCAGGTTTGGACCCTCGAAATAGGTCTGGAATATCGAATTCTCAATGGGTTATCATACGCCCCGTCCAACACAGTGTGGGATTAATAGAAAATCCTCGAATCCCCCCTTGACTTGGATCGACTGAGAGCTATCTACTGCTCCAAGTCAAAACAGATCAGGGCTTCCGCCCGTTCAAGTGCGTCGGCACCGACGCCGGTGCGTGCGAGTCCGCTTTAAATCGTCGACACCCTTTAGGGTTAACTTTCATCACGAGGAGGTTCTGTTATGAGCACAGCGGCAAAGGAAACGAAGAGCGTCGCGAAGGGGTTTCAGCCCTTGGGTGAGCGGGTATTCGTGACCTATACGGAGGAATTGGAGCGGACCGCCGGTGGAATTTACGTGCCGGATTCGGCGAAAGAGAAGCCGCAGCGGGGTGTGGTCCAGGCGGTCGGCAAGAAGGTCGAGAACGTCAAGGTGGGCGACCAGGTTCTGTTCGACAAGTACTCAGGCAGCAAGCTCCGGATTGACGACGAAGAGTGTTTGATCCTCAAGGAAGAAGATATCCTCGGGATCTTCACGTCGTAACATCAACGCGATAAAACGATGGCGCAAGTCATCAAGTCGTAAGGGCCCTCAAGCATGACTTTATGACGTTTAGACTTTAGACTTTACGAACACTAAACACTAACGGAGGAAGACAATGGCAAAGCAACTCATGTACGGTGACACAGCGCGGGCAGCCATCCTGAAAGGGGTGAACCAGCTCGCTGACGCCGTCAAGGCGACGCTCGGGCCGAAGGGCCGCAACGCGATTCTCGACAAGAAGTTCGGTGCGCCGACGATCACCAAGGACGGTGTCACGGTGGCC
>JBQTIO010000013.1:0-19400 GCA_052388075.1 Nitrospiraceae bacterium | reverse complement strand
ACGCGCGATGTTCTGCGCGAGCCTTGTTCCTGCTTCAAGGGTCAGGGCGTAGCAGGACACATGCGAGGGGGCCAGGACGAGCAGTGACCGTAGGGTCCATATCCACTCGACCAGCGATTGCCCGGGGAGTCCGTACATCAGGTCGAGACTAATGTTGGTGAAGCCGGCGGCACGCGCGGCCGCGATGGCAGATTTTGTGTCCTCTGTGGTTCCGGGGCGTCCTATGACGGCAAAGTCCTGGTCGTTCATGGACTCCGCGCCGAAGCTGACACGAGTGAACCCTGCCTCAGCGAACCGCTTTAGATCTTCAGCCGTGACGGTTGAAGGGTGGGCCTCCACCGTGACTTCCGCGCTTGGACTGATCGGCCATGTCGCCCGTACGAGGTCGAGAATGGAAATTAGATGACCGACAGGCATCGCCGTCGGCGTACCGCCTCCGAAGTAGATGCTCTGCAGTGGCCGGCCCCTGAGCAGATCTTGTCGGCGATAGAGATCAATCTCTCGCGTGAGGGCGGAGCGGAATGCGTTCATGCGCGCGGTTCGGGCGATTTCGAGATAGAAGGCGCAAAAATGACAGCGCTGCCGGCAGAAAGGGACATGGACGTAGAGGCCGATCTTGCGTGATGCTGTCATGATCCAAGAAAAAACGGGAACGGCTTCGAGAAATCTCGGACCAGGACGACCTCGATCTCGTCCCTCGGCGAGGCACCTCGATTACGGACATGGGAGGTCCAGCCAGGCTGTTGGCGGAGCGATTCGAAGACCAGCTTGATGATCTGCGGCTTGATGCGCGACTCCCATTCCCGCACCCAGGCCTTATTGTCTTCCTCTCCCTCGTAATCGTCGGGGAAAGAGGCTTCAAGCGTGAACCGCAGAGAGAAGGTTTGTTCTTCCTGATACATAAAACTCCTGAAGTTGCGATCCAAGAGGTGCAACCTTATAATGCGGCTTCCGATAAGGAGTCTTGCCGATGCCTATATTCGAATATGTCTGTCGGGAATGCAATCATCGTTTCGAACTGCTCATTCAAGGATCGCAGGAAGCCGCCTGCCCACAATGTAAGGCGACCAAACTCGAAAAACAGTTCTCCGCCTTCGGCGTCGGAGCTGCCGGCGGATGGCCGTCGCCGAGCGGTGGCGGCGCGTGCGGAAGCTGTGGTGACCCCCGTGGCCCCGGGTCCTGTTCCATGAATTGAGAGGGCCATGGGTGAGTCCGAGGAACAGGCCGTGCAGCGCGCGATTGCGACGATCTCGCAGTCCGATCCCTTGATCAAGCTGGTGCAACAGGTTCGCGTAGGTCGCCTGCAACGAACCGATGCGGGCCTGCGCGCCGTGACGGAATCCTGGCTCGAGACCTATCGGAAAGTACTTGAGACCGGCGGGTTGACCACGCAAACCCTCAGAAGGCTCGATCCCATGCCCCGCGTTGCCCTCCTCATTGATGCCGCTGTCGTCCCGCCAGATCATCCGGCCGTGACTGCTTTGGTGACTACCTTCAAACAGGCCCTCACCGCGGCGGCTCACTAGCTTAGCCCATGCAGCGGTACTGGTCGATAGCCCTCTGCCTGTACGTGCTTGCCGTGGCCCCCCTGCTCAGGGCTGAGGAGATGAGCCGTGGCACGCCGCTTCATCTGTCTCATGAAAGTCTGCGATCCGTCCTTCCTCTGGATACGCATCTCTTGACGGAGCCCGCCTCGATTGAACGGTTTCTCGACCAGTTGGACGGCAGCCCGCCTGACTGGCTCGCGCTGTATGGCGGCGGCCATCACGACCCCGGCCACGATGACCGGCTCTTCGCGCTCAACCGCGAGCGGGATGCGAAGCGAGAGGGAAAACCGGCACTGTCATGGATCATCACCTTTGAATGGGCGGGAGAGATGTCGCCCTATGATCCCGCTGCCGGGGGATTTCCCGTGGCCTTGGGGCCGAAGTTCATCCCGACCAGATGGGGCATCGTCCGCTTCAAACCGGAGGAGGCGCCCGGGAACCTGGTCGTGGTCGCCGACGCCGAACAGCGGGAGCGATTACAGCGCGCACTCGAGAAGCGGCGACGGCTCGACATCGAAGTCGTCATGACCGGGCGGCTCATTCCGGAAGAATCCCTGGTCTACGATTTCTCGCACGAGGAGGAAGGGCGTGGCATGATCATGCCATTCGTCCGGATTCAGCGAGTGGACTTCTACTTGCCTGATGCGGGGGGCTGAAGGGAAGCTCCTTTGAGCCAGTTGGTGATCCCTTGCATGAACTCCTATGGCATAAGTAGTTGAGAAGGAATCATGATGGGATCTTGGTGTTCAGAGTGGATCCTGTCTCGGAAAGATCATTGAACGTCGAACAGATCGGGTGACGAGTTCCCGGACAAGTTCCGGATCGCACCACGTGAAGGGTCCGCAGGCCTGCCTCGGTTGCCGCCTCCAATTCGGTCTCGACATCCGATAAGAAGAGAATGCCCTGGGGCCGGAGACCCAGGCGGCCGACGATCCGGTGATAGGAGGCGGTGTCACTCTTTGCTCCTACGCCCGTGTCGAAAAAGTCAGAAAACAGGTTGGTGAGATTTCCCGCGGTGGTGTGCTCGATGAGCAGGCGCTGCGCCTGCTCCGATCCCGATGAGTAGAGAGCGAGTCGAAGCCCGTTCCGATGCCAGCGATGGAGGGCAGGCGGGACGTCCTCGTACAGAGGGGGAGCAAAGGCCCCGGTTCGATACCCCTCCTCCCAGATCATGCCTTGCAGCGCCTTCAGTCCGGGATGCTTGCGGTCTTCTACGATCCAACGATCCAGAAACGGCACGAGGTCTTCGTACGAGGGGCGCGTACCCTGCTCCTGCGCGATCGCATCCTGACAGACGGTCGCCCATTCACGCACGACGGTGTTTCCCATCTGGTCGTGCAGAAAGGACCCCAGGCGCTGTCGGGCGTAGGGAACAAGCACGTCGCGGACGAACGTCACCGGGAGGATCGTGCCCTCGATATCGAGCAGCACGCAGCGAATCGTCATCAACCGTACCGTTGCTCGATACCGGACCCGGTATAGCGGGGAACCCACCCGGCCTGATCGGTAAAGATCCGAATGGCGCAGACCAAAGGCTGTGGCCCGAGATCGAACCAGTGCTTGGTATTGGCCGGTACGGTCAGTAGATCTCCCGCCGTGCAGTGGACGGCGAACACTTCATCATCGAGGGACTCCTTGTGAAACCAGAAGAGGCCCTCCCCCTCGACGAAGAAGCGGACCTCGTCTTCGCTGTGGGTGTGTTCACGCAGGAACTTATCGCGGATCGCGGGCAAATTGGGCGTGTCGGGCGTCACGCGTATGACGTCCGCGGTTCGATAACCGTTCTTTTCCATAAATGGCTTGAGCCAGTGGTCGTGAAGCTGCAACAACGCTGCATCGGTGACCAGAGCACCCAAGGGGCCGCTCGTCCACCGTTCATAGCAGACTCCGCGCTCGTCGAGAAAACGGCGAACGTCACGCTCCTCGGTCAGTCGGATCTGTTTGTCAGGCACTCGTATTGTAGCCATGATGTCGCACCTCGCGTTCACATTGGAGGAGATGTTCGAATACTTCAAGATGGCGTTGGGCCTCGGACAGGTGCTTGCCCCACACATAGAGACCATGGCCGGCCAGCAGGAATCCATGACAGGGCCCGGCAGACGGGAGACGTGGCTCGATTTGGGCCGCCAGGCCGGCGATATCCTGCGAATTGGGGAAAATGGGCAACCGCACTTCGGAATCGTGCCGATCAATTCCATCCAGCCCCTTGAGCAACTCCCAACCGGAGAAGGTCAGGTAGCCGACCGGTTCAGCCTGCCGAGACAGCAGCGTACCGGCAACGGAATGAGTGTGGAGGACCGCGCCGATGTTGTCCCTGCGGTAGAGCATCAGGTGGAGGAGGGTTTCCGCCGAAGGCTTCAAGTGATGTCCGCTCATCGGTCTTCCGTCGCGGTCGATGGCCACGACATCGTCAGGGGCAAGGTGTTCCTTGTCAACACCGGAGACGGTGATGGCGCAGATCGCCGGAGCTGCTTGATCGGGCAAGCGGACGCTATAGTTCGTGCTGGTCGCTGGCGCCCACCCCTTACGAGCAGCCCAACGGGCCACCTCGGCCAGTTGGTCCGCGTATCGTTTGAAGTCCGGGAATGCGTCCATACTCTGCCTGGATCGAGGCTGACGGGAGACCGCCATTATATAGGTGGAGGAATGGCGGGGCCACTACTGGCTGGTCCGCCAGGGAATAGAGGGCTAGAAGGCATCTTTCGCGCAACGGAATCCGGTCCCGCTAGGGCGGCTGTCGACTGTACCCCAATCGCGATCGCTCGTCCTGAGGCTGGCGGCCGGCTTGAGCCACGAGCCTCCGCGCATGGCTTTGATCGCGCCTCGTTCAGGACCGGGAGGATCGGTGAGCGGCGCATTTCGGTAGTAGTTCGGATCGAACCAGTCCGCGACCCATTCGGCCGCATTCCCGGCCATATCGAGGGCGCCATACGGACTGGCACCTTGAGGGAAGCTCCCCACCGGCATGGTCAAGACCTCGCCCTTGACCCCATGCTCTCGCGAGAGACGGGCGCCTTCGCCCTTGAGCCAGAACGCCTCCCAGTCGGCTCCGCTCTGAAACTCGACCGTGCGCCTGGCCCAGTAACTCGCACTATTGGCGCGCCTGAAGTCCCACTCATTTCCCCAGGGGTACCGCCGGCCATCCGTGCCGCGCGCGCCCTTTTCCCATTCGGCTTCGGTGGGGAGGCGTTTCCGGTCCCATCGACAATAGGCGGCGGCATCGTCCCAGCTGACGTTGACGACGGGATGGTTGTCGATACCGGGAAGCGGCTGACCATCCTCCCACAGCGTCATGGCCGGATTGGAATGAGCCGGGGCTCGATGGCCGGTTGCGCGTACGAATGCGGCATAGGCACGATTGGTGACCTCGCGACGGTCGAGAAGAAAACTGCTCAGATACACCCGTCGTTCCGGTTGTTCATCCGGGAACCCGTCGCTTCCAGCCGGAGTTCCCATTGTGAATTCCCCGGCAGGGATCAGGACCATATCGGAGGGGAGCTCGGAGCCGGTGGCTGATAGCTGATGGCTGACAGCAGGAAGGACAGTGATAAGAATTGTGAGAAGTCCTGAGCGAGCGCGGCCCAAGAGTTCACGCTCTCTTGATGCCGCAAGCCTTGGCAACGGCGTCGCGATACGCCAGCCAGAGGCGCAGACTGTGCTTCAGGCTTGACAGCACCGAGCGTTGCACAGCCGCCGTGGCATGCTCCGTCACCATTCTGTAGGCATCGTGCCGGTGGCCGGATTCCACAAGTTGGTGCGCGCGAATGAGATCCATGTTGTCGGGCGAAACGCCGTGATAGCGGACCAACGGGTGGTTCTTGATGGTGACTTCGATTTCGTCTTCCGTCCTGGGCTTGGAAGGTTCACGCAATTCCTGGCGGTCCTTCACGCTACCTTCAACGAAGACGGTCAACGTGGCGGCGCCGAGCACCCATTGTGGGTGGTTCGACATCCGGTCGAGCCAGGCCCGGTAGATCCGGCTCGCCGGGAGGGGACGGACCTGCTCAAAGTCCTTGGCGTTGTAGCCCAGACCTTCCATCATCGTCAGGAAGAGTTCCGGATGGGACTTGCCGAGTGACAGGCCGCCGGTGTCCTCTTCGTAGATATTCTCCGCCAGCATGCGGCGCACAGGGGGGGGAGGATTGTGGCCGTGGACGCGTGCGAGGAGCACGGGGAAATCGCGGACGTAAACGAAGTATTCCTGCTGGAAATGGATTCTGAGTTGATCCTTGGTAAGCGTGCCGGCGGCAAAATGCTCCCAGGCCCAATGATGTTTGGCGTTCATGATTCCGAGAAGCGCGTCGAGAAAGCGTGATTTCGTCATGCGAGTCGTCCCTCTGTCTTGCCTTCCAGGCCGAAGCACCGCTACAATTTCCTGGCGGAGGGGAAAACCGGTGAATCCGATCACGGTCCAAAACCCGGATGAGATTCTGAACCTGCTGGCCGAGGTGTCCCTCCGCGGACCCGGCTTTAAGACCGAATCACTGCTCGATTATGTGCTCGAAGAGGGTTTTACCGAACCGATTTTCCTCAATGCCAGCGGCGAGGATCCCACGGCCTTCTATAAAGGACAGCCGAACGCCTGGGCCATCTACCAGGTGCGCGAGTGGAAGCGGGTGCTCACCATTTCCGGTGGTTCCGGACGGGAGCGCCGCACGCAGATTACGGAAACGCCCTAACCGTTCGTGAAGTCTAAGGCCAACGGGAGGAAAGTGCAAACAGTTCACAGGTTTCTCAAGCTCACCCGAGGGTGGTCGACCGGGGGAGGCGCATGCAGCTGATTCATCTCACGAGCGCCCAAGATGTAGGCGAGCTGGCCCTCATCAAAAGCCTGCTCGACGGCAATCACATCGCGTATGTGATCCACGGCGAGCATATGAGCAGTCTCTACCCCGGGATGCCTTTTGTCGGAAGCCGGGTGATGGTCGATGCATCCGATCACATCCGCGCCGAGGTTCTGCTGAGCAGGCTCCGGCTCTCGATCCGGGAGGCGACTGCCTAGCCCTTCCGCCCTACGGCCGGACTTTCGGGTGCGGCTTCTCGGCCGGGAAGTCCCGAACCTGGCGCTCGCTCGATCCCTCGTACCACCCTCCGACTAGCGTCCCCTCCTCGAAATAGAGATACCGGTGGCGCACGGTCGCCGCGCCTTCCCAATCCTCGAAAATCCACTCTTCCTGCCGGATGCCGTCCTTGGTGAAGGTTGTATTGATCGTCTGCGGCCCGCCCCAGGATTTCAACACGTGATCCTTGGTCATGCCGACCATGACGCGATGTTGTTCGATGTGCTGTTGGAAGTCAGGGTCGCGGAACTGGACGATCAGAGGCCAGATCACCATCATCAGGAGAAAGAGCCCGAGTCCGGTGTAGATGATGATCCTGACGGGACGCCGACGAATGAACGACGGTTCCTCAGACGACGGTTCCATCGAGGCGGTGTGGAGGTCGGTTCCCATGGTTTGACGCAGCGGCGGGCGAATGCTAGCAACCGAAGATGGTGGAGTCAAGGAAGGGGCGGTATTTACAAATAAAACCATCACGTTGTGAGCCGCGGTATACTTATCGCTGGCGCGACCTCACGAGGAAGAATCAGGGATGATAATGAATCGCTCTTGGCGGCAGGGCAACCTGGCGTTCATCCTGTTCTGGGTCTTCGCCTGCGCTACGATTTCTGGGAGCGGCTTCGTCCCCGAGGCGCGGGCGGTCATCATCTATTCCTACATCGATGACCAGGGCAATCCTGTCTATACCGACGCTCCAGAGACAATCCCCGAGAAATACAGGGCAAAGGTGAAGACGCATGAACGGCTCGACCCTGTGACGACCCCGCCTTCTGCCATGGAGTCGGTCAAGCAGACAGTCAGAACACAGGCCAAGAATCTGGGAGTCAAGGTGCCGTCGTTTCCATTGAACATGGAAGGTCTCACTCCCGCTCAGTCGCAGATCCTCACCTATGCGGGAGCGGCGGCGGTCCTGTTGCTGTTGATGATCTATCTCAGCAAGAGCCAGCTGATGCGGATGTTGGGCTTCAGTTTGCTGGTCGTGATCGGCATCGGGGCGCCGGTGCTCATGTACGTGAGCGAAGGCGGGCCGATGGAGACCCTAAAGAACAAAGCCGCGACCACAGGGCAAGTCCAGAAGGAGCGTCTCCAGCAGGTTCCATAGTAGGATTCTCGCCTCAGTCAGGACTCACGCCATCCTCTATTCCGCGTATCGGGGAACCGGCACCGGTTTGGCCGGGGAAACCGGAGCGGCGGATTGCTTCGCAAACTCGGAGGAGTAGGGGTTGATGATCGGTTCATGCGTATGTCGCTGTCGCTGTTTCACAATCTGCAGGCTCTGCGTCCCGATTTCGACCCGATCGACCAGGGCGCCGGTCGTGAGTCGCTCGGGGAGTCCCTGTAGCGAGAACAATTGATAGCTCAAGATCCAGTCTAACTCGTCCTTTCCCCTTTCCTGAATGATGAAACGGGCCGCGGGCGAGGGGCTTCCCTTGAACAACAGCACCCAGATGTTCGACCGAAAGGCGGGGCTGGTCGGGTCGGTCGCCGGACGAAACTCCGGAATCAATGAGGGCAGCTGGGCGATCGGCACGGCCGGAGTCAGTTCGATATCGACCAGCCGCACGAAGAGCGGACGGTTCTCGCGTTGATCGTTAGGGTCGACCGCGTAACTGAACGAGTACCGGACATCAGTGCCGTCCCGCTTGAAGGTATAGACATCCTCTCCGTTTTCCGGCGAGACCAATTTGCTGAAGTACGTCGCCCAGTCGGTGATGGGATAGTAGGTGAAGATCCGCAGGGCGGATTTGCGATCACGCACCGCCTGGGGCAGGCCGAGCTTGTCATGCAGTTCCGTTTGCGTTAAGCCCAGGAACCCGTCTTCGAAATAGGGCTCCGCGGAGAGACTCAGGGGAAGAATCCCAGAGACGAGAAGCATGTAGACCGCGGCGAAGGTGAAAGCCCGTGCAATCGGAAGGCGCAAGACATCCCGTCCCACAGTGAGGTGCCATCGTATCGACAGCTGTAAATCGATGTCAAGGAACCGGCGGTCAGCTTGCTGGCTCGTGATGCTTCCAGTATGATCGCCAACAGTTGGTGAGGGTTGCTGGAGGAGATCGCCGTGAACCTTCGAACGGGGAAGAGCCATCCGATAGAGGCGCTGCTCAAGGAGCGCATCCTTGTGCTCGATGGGGCCATGGGGACCATGATTCAGCAGCGCAAGCTGGATGAGCGCGCCTTCCGCGGCGAGCGGTTCAAGGATTGGCACAAGGATCTCAAGGGGCACAACGATCTCCTCAATCTGACGCAGCCCGCCGTGGTGGAGGACATTCATCGCCGCTATCTCGAAGCCGGCGCGGACATCGTAGAAACCAACACGTTCAATTCGCAGGCAATCTCCCTGGCCGACTATCAGATGACCACGCTGGGGTACGAGCTCTCGAAGGCCGGAGCGGACTGCGCCAGACGGGCGGTCGAGCAGGTCCAAGCCGCGGAGCCGGGCCGGCGCTGTTTCGTGGCGGGCGCGATCGGTCCCACCACCAAGACCTCGTCGATCTCGACCGATGTGAACAATCCGGCCGCGCGAGGGACGACCTACGAAGCACTGGTAGAAGCGTACGGCGAGCAGGTGCGCGGGCTGCTGGACGGCGGCGTCGATCTCCTGCTGGTGGAAACGATCTTTGATACCTTGAATGCGAAGGCGGCCTTTTTTGCCATTCAGGAGGCCTTTGCATCGGGCGCGCGCCCCGTGCCGCTCATGGCCTCGGTAACGTTCATCCAAGCCGGCAGCAATCGCGGCGTGACAGGACAGACGGTGGAAGCCTTCTGGAATTCCATCTCGCACGTGCCGCTGCTCAGCGTCGGGATGAACTGTGCGCTGGGGCCGCAGGAAATGCGGCCGCTGATCGAAGAGCTGTCGCGCATCGCGCCGGTTTACGTGAGCGCGCACCCCAATGCCGGCCTGCCGAATCCCTTGCTGTCCACGGGATTTCCGGAGACGCCGGAGAGTCTGGCCCCGCAGCTCCGCGATTGGGCGCAGCAGGGTTGGTTGAACATCGTCGGCGGGTGCTGCGGGACCACCCCGGCCCACATCAAGTCGATTGCCGAAACCGTGCGCGGTCTGAAGCCGAGGCCGATTCCCGTGGTCGACCCCTATACACGCCTCAGTGGCTTGGAAGCGGTGACCATCAGGCCCGATTCGAACTTCGTGAATGTGGGGGAGCGGACCAATGTCACAGGCTCACCCGCGTTCGCCAAGCTGATTCTGGCCGGCGACTATGACGCGGCCCTGTCGGTGGCGCGTCAACAAGTAGAAGGCGGCGCCCAGATCATCGATGTCAACCTGGATGAGGGCATGCTGGACTCCAAAGCGGCCATGGAGAAATTCCTGCGGCTGGTCGCGTCGGAGCCGGACATTTGCAAGGTGCCGATCATGGTCGACAGCTCCAAGTGGGAAGTCCTGGAGACCGGCCTGCGCAATATCCAGGGCAAAGCCGTCGTCAACAGCATCAGCCTGAAGGAGGGCGAGCAAAAGTTCGTGGGTCAGGCGACGCGGATTCGCCGCTACGGGGCGGCGGTCGTCGTGATGGCCTTCGATGAGAAAGGTCAGGCGGATACGCTGGAACGGAAAAAAGAGGTCTGTCGGCGAGCCTACGGGATTCTGACCGAGCAGGTCGGATTCCCGCCGCAGGACATCATCTTCGATCCGAACGTCCTGACCGTCGCCACCGGCATCGAGGAGCATAACGGCTACGCGGTGAACTTTATCGAGGCGACTCGCTGGATCAAGCAGCATCTGCCCGGCGCGAAAGTCAGCGGGGGAATCAGCAACATCTCCTTCTCGTTCCGTGGGAATCAGCTCGTGCGCGAGGCCATGCACGCGGCGTTCCTCTATCACGCGATCAAAGCCGGACTCGATATGGGAATCGTCAATGCAGGCCAGCTCGCGGTGTACGATGAGATACCGAAAGACCTGCTTGAACTCGTTGAAGATGTGCTGCTGAACCGGCGACCTGATGCGACCGAGCGGCTCGTGAGTTTTGCCGAGACGGTGAAGCAGAAGGGCAAGGCTGCCGTCAAGGACGATGAGTGGCGCCAAGGCACCGTGGAAGAACGCCTGTCCCATGCGCTCGTCAAAGGCATCACCGAGTACATCGACCAGGACGTGGAGGAAGCGCGCCAGAAATATCCCAAGCCGCTGTCGGTGATCGAAGGCCCCTTAATGGCCGGGATGAACGTAGTGGGGGACTTGTTCGGTGCGGGGAAGATGTTTCTGCCCCAAGTCGTCAAGAGCGCCCGAGTGATGAAGAAGGCGGTGGCCTATCTGATGCCGTTCATGGAGGAGGAAAAGCAACGGCTGGGGCAATTCCGGTCGCAGGGAAAGGTGTTGCTCGCCACCGTCAAGGGCGATGTCCACGATATCGGGAAGAACATCGTCGGCGTGGTGCTCGGGTGCAACAACTACGAGGTCATCGACCTCGGCGTGATGGTCCCCTGCGAGAAGATTCTTGCGACCGCCAGGGAGCAGAGGGCCGACATCATCGGCCTCAGCGGCCTCATCACGCCGTCGCTCGACGAGATGGTGCACGTGGCCAGAGAAATGACCCGTGAAGGGTTCGACGTCCCGCTGCTCATCGGAGGCGCGACCACGAGCAAAGCGCACACGGCGGTGAAGATCGCTCCGTCCTACGCTCCGTCCGTCGTCCATGTGTTGGATGCGTCGAGGGCCGTGGGGGTCGTCGGCAGCCTCATCAGCTCCGCCCGGAAGCCGGTCTTTGTGCAGCAGGTGCGGGACGACTACGAACGGGTGCGGCAGGCCCACCAGGATCGGGGCGCCAAGCCGGTGTTACCGATCGCCCAGGCGCGGGCCAAGCGGCTCGCAACGGATTGGGCTTCGGTCGACATTCCGACTCCGTCCTTCCTGGGGATTCGCACCATCTGTCCGCAGCCGTTGACCGAACTGGTGCCCTTCATTGATTGGTCCCCGTTCTTCCATACCTGGGAGTTGAAAGGGCGCTATCCGAGGATCTTCGAAGACGGGACAATCGGCGCAAAGGCGAAGGAACTCTACGATGATGCGCGCCGCCTCCTGGGCGAAATCATTCAGGATAGGCTGCTGACGGCCAAGGGCGTGTACGGGTTCTTTGCCGCCGCCAGCGTTGGAGACGACATCGAACTCTACAACGATGAGAGTCGGTCATCGGTTCTGACAACGGTTCACCACCTCCGACAGCAGGCGGAGAAACCGCCGGGGCAGTCCAATATAGCACTGGCCGACTATGTGGCGCCAAAGGAATCCGGCCGTGGAGATTTTGTCGGGGCGTTTGCCGTGACGGCCGGCATCGGGTTGGAATCACTCTGCACGCGGTTCGACAGGGACCATGACGACTACAACTCGATCATGGCCAAGGCGCTGGCGGACCGTCTGGCGGAAGCCTTTGCGGAATGTCTTCACAAACGGGTGCGTGAGGAATGGGGCTACGGCAGGGACGAACGGCTGACGAACGACGATTTGATCCGTGAGCGGTATCGCGGGATCCGTCCGGCACCCGGCTACCCGGCTTGTCCGGACCATACGGAGAAGCGGCTCCTGTTCGATCTGCTAGAGGTGGAGAGGCACACCGGGATTGTCCTCACAGAGAATTTCGCCATGCTTCCCGCCGCCTCGGTGAGCGGATTCTACTTCGCCCATCCGGAGGCCAGGTATTTCGCCGTAGGAAAGATCGGCAAAGATCAGGTCGAAGATTATGCCCGCCGAAAGGGAATGGATCGGCGCGCGATCGAGCGCTGGCTCTCGCCGAATTTGAACTACGAATCTGCCTAATAGAGGCTGCGCTACGAAAAGAGAATCGCGAGACGCAGTCCTGCCGCAGAGACGAAGACTTTGAAGTCGCGATCGCGTGTGACAAGCGTGGCGCGGTGATCGAGGCAGCTCTGGGCTATTAGGGTATCAGCAAGATTTGCTCGGCGCCCGTTCCGGATTACTTTTGCACGAAGCAAACCGGCCCGCTCCCAGAACCCTTCCAATATTTGGAGTACGGGAAGTTCGAGAATTGTGTGTTTGAGCGTCGAACTGAGAGCGGGATCGCTGAGAAGTTCCGCCACCGTGACGGGAGAGACGGCACCCACCTGATCGACGAGGGCCTGATCGATCAGGTCGACATCCGCTCCACTGTCTCCCTGCAGATAAGCGATGAGGGAACTGGTGTCAAGGCACAGCATCAGTCCTGACGCAGTTCAGCAAGCTTGATCCTAAATTTTACCTTGCCGCGCAGTTGGCGCAGACGGGCATACGCCCCACCGGCAGCGACCAGTTCGAGGCCTCTCCTCACAGTCGGGGTGACTCCTTCCCCACTTGCCGTAGTGGCACGGTGTAAGAGGTCCTCCGGCACTTCCACCGTCAGTTTCCTGACCTTTCTCGCCACGATGCCGTTCCTCCGTCACGGTCCTGAGTACAGCATGGTGTATACCATATGGATCACCATATGTATATACGGCCTTCTTGTGATGGCGCTCACCCCCTGGCCCTTATGAAAAGGGTTGCGCAAGCCGACGGCTTGCGCTGGTCTAGCAAATCCTACGCAGGCTCGTCGTCGAAAATTGGAGTATTGAGGAAATGAAAGGATCCCGCTCAGACAGCCGGCTTGAGCAGGTCTTCGTGGAGGTCGATGGCGGCGCTACGGAGTGCCTGCACGATCACCCGGAACCGTTCCTCGGCCCACCCGTTGAACGTCTCGGCGTCCGGAAAGACGAGATCCCAGGCTTTGGCGGCATCCAATAGCAACAGGTGTTGCGGCCTGTTCCTTCTGGGGAACAATACCACGAGGACGGCTGAATTCCCGGTGAGGCTGACATCGGTGAACAGATGCAGCCGCGCCGAGGAGGGTAGGTTGACCTCGCGCGACGCCGCTTCGGCGAGCGGGTGATAGAGACGGTGAAGAAACTGTTTCGTTATCTCATAGGGATTGGACGGTCCCAGCAGGCGGGGGTTCGGCTTTTCGCCGAACAGGTTTTCAGTCAGATAGGTCGCGGCTTCCCAGGTCGGCATGACGCCCGACGTGACAAGAGCTTCGCAGAGATAGGCGATCCAGTTTCTGCTGTGCGTCCGCTTGCGAACCGCCGTCGTCTTCTTGGCCATGATCGGCGACCCTTTCTTCAACCTGCGCCGTGAGCGAGTGAGAGCCTGAGCAGTCGGCAGGGCTCCGTCAGGAGGTCGGGGAAAAGTATATCGGCAGGGGGAACATCGGTCAACGAATTGGAGGGAAATGAACCGGCGTTCCGCGTGCACCGTCGACGGCGTGCTAGGACTCGCGGAGGATCTTGCAGAACGAACTATCGGCATACTGATCGTGAATGCGTGTGAGGTCCTCAGCGGAGGCGACGAAGACATCCAGCAGTGCCGGATCGAAATGCTCGCCGCGGTGTCGCAGCATCAGTTCGATCGCATGGCCGATTTCGAATGCCGGCTTGTACACCCGTTGCGTGGTCAGCGCGTCGAAGGCATCGGCGATCGAGGCAATGCGGCCTTCAATCGGGATGGCCTCGCCCTTGAGCTTGCGGGGATAGCCGGTGCCGTCGAATCGTTCGTGGTGCGTGTAGGCGATGACGGCGGCCACCTTGAGCAGTTCGGCGTCCGACCCGCTCAAAATGCGATAGCCGATCTCAGCGTGCTGGGCGATCACCCCAAATTCCTCCTGGGTGAACTTGCCCGGCTTCAACAGGACATGGTCCGGGGTGCCGATCTTGCCGATGTCATGCATGGGACTGGCCGTGCGGATCAAGTCGCACCGTTCGGGCGAGAGGCCGTACTTGCGCGCGAGCAATTCGCAGTAGTGGCTCATGCGCTGAATGTGTTGGGCGGTCATACTGTCGCGGAACTCGGCGGCGATGGCGAGACGCTGAATGGTCTCTTCGCGTGACAGACGTAGTTCTTTCTCGCTGCGCTCCAGCCAGTCCAGGGCCTGCTGCAAGGCCATGGTTCTGGTGCGCACGATGTCTTCCAGATTCTCGCGATGGAGCCGATTCTCCAGCTCGAGCTTTCGGCGGCGGAGGGCATTGGCCACATCGATCAAGACTTCATTGGATTCAAAAGGCTTGACGATATAGCCGAATGCGCCCACCTCAAGGGCCGCGTTGGCCAGGACCGAGCTGTCGAGTCCTGTCACCATGATCGCGGCGACATCCTGGCGCTCCGCGAGGATGGTCCGCACCAGATCCATGCCGGACTCTCCGGGCATGTTCACGTCGCACAGCATCAAGGCAATGGGCTGGTCGTTGAGCTTGTGGCGCGCCTCGCGGGCGTCGGTGGCCAGCGAGACGGGATAGCCGTGGCTCTGGAGGAGGTACCCGAGTAGTCTCCTGATCGGCTCCTCATCGTCCACGATCAGAATGCCGCGATTGTCCAGGAGGGCTTGCTGCGCGATTCGGTCAAGGAGTGGTTGCATGCGTCGGGTGTTTTCTCTGCGCCGCAGGGTCGAAGAGGCCGTTGGATGCCTTATCGGTCGCTCTACTCTTGGTCTACATCACGAAGGAACGGCGAAAAATGGATGCAGTTTGTATGCCATTCGGCTACGCCAGTCGCCCACCCTCGGCCGCTCGCAAAATCCCTGACTCCGGATTGTGATCATGGCACGGATCGTCGCGCCTGGCGAGCGTTTGATGACTTTTCGTTGTGCGAACTGCAGCGCGAGCGCGCAAGGGATGGAGAGGCGGCGCGCCCCGTCGGTTGTACAGATTTTGCCGAGGCCCTGTTCTCGTTTTGTACATCGAGCAAGCGGGAGAAGCCGGAGGCAAGACAGCCGGACCAGCTCAGGAGCCGCGCTGAGTGCGCGCGCGTGGTTTGCGCTTTCGAGAGGCCTCCATTATAATTTCATTTCACTTCAGCGAAGGTGTGACGGAATGAGCGGCATGACCAGTCTCGTTCGCTTTGATGGACGCCGGAAGGATCAAGTCCGTCCGGTGAAGGTGACGCGCCATTTCATCAAACATGCGGAAGGGTCCGTGCTCATCGAAATGGGGGAGACTAAGGTTATTTGCACCGCCTCGGTGGAGGAAAAAGTCCCGCCCTTCCTCAAAGGAAAGGGGACAGGGTGGGTGACGGCGGAATATGCGATGCTACCCCGCTCGACCCATGAACGGTCGCCTCGGGAAGCGGTGAAGGGGAAACAGGGGGGCAGGACCCTTGAAATTCAGCGTCTGGTGGGGCGCGCGCTTCGGGCGGTCACCGATCTGTCCCAACTGGGCGAACGCTCCATCTGGATCGATTGCGATGTCATTCAAGCCGACGGGGGAACCAGAACGGCATCGATTACAGGGGCCTTTATCGCCTTGGCCGACGCCTGTATCGTGCTGAAACAGAAGGACTTGATTAAGAAACTGCCTCTGACCGACTACCTCGCCGCCGTCAGTGTCGGTAAAGTGGGTGGAGAGGTCATGGTTGATCTGGCCTACACGGAAGATTCCGTGGCCGAAGTGGACATGAACGTGGTGATGACCGGGCGTGGCCGGTATGTCGAGGTGCAGGGCACCGCCGAACGGACTCCCTTTGCCAAGCAGGACATGGACGATTTTCTGGCCCTCGGCTGGCAGGCGATTCAACGATTGACCGCCATACAGAAGGACCTGATCGGGGCGCTGGATTAAGAAGCCAAATGGTGAAAGAACTCGTCCTGGCGACCCGCAATCGGCACAAGGGGGTAGAACTAGCTTCGTTGCTCGGGAATTTGGGAATTGCCATCCGCACGCTGGTAGACTTTCCCGCTGCTCCGGAAGTGGAAGAAGACGGCACGACCTGCGAGGCCAACGCGATTAAGAAAGCGACGGAGATCGCCCGCGCGACTGGCCTGACGGCAATCGCGGATGATACAGGGCTGGAGGTCGATGCCCTTGGCGGACGGCCCGGCTTGTATGCGGCTCGGTATGCGGGTGAACAGGCAACCTACGAGGACAACTGCCGCAAGCTCTTACAGGAACTGGCCGGAGTGCCGTTGTCGAAGCGGACCGCGCGATTCTTGACGGTGGCCGCCCTCGCCTCTCCCGGCGGCGAGGTCCATACCACGCAGGGGGTTCTGGAGGGACTGATCACCGAGGACTGCAGAGGAGATCGTGGGTTCGGCTACGATCCGGTGTTCTTCGTGCCTGCGCTCGGGAAGACCCTGGCCGAATTGACGCCGGAGGAAAAGAACCGCGTCAGTCACCGCGCCAAAGCGTTCACCCAACTGCGGGAATTCCTCTCCGATCGAATGGTTAATGTTGAGTGCTAAATGTTCAATTGTGGAGACAAAGTGCGGCTCCTTCATTCATCATTCAACACTGACCATTCCACATTGAACATTCTTGGGGTCTGTCGGGGCGTAGCGCAGCCCGGTAGCGCGCCTGCTTTGGGAGCAGGATGTCGGAGGTTCAAATCCTCTCGCCCCGACCAAACCGCAGGGCGTAGTGCTGAGTGTTAAGTCTTGTTGTCCGATTGCGACTTCCAGAGGAGCGTCCGAATCATCTCACCACGAGGGTGAGTGACGTTGGTCCCATTCCGAGACGGTTCTTAACTAGAACCGCCAGCTTCTTCGGCGGTCAGTTTCACCTGACGTTGGGCGACGAACTCGTTCGGGGTCAGGTGCCCAAGCGAGCTGTGGGGGCGCTGGTCGCTCATGTCCTGCACCCTCACGACTTGCCGCAGGCCACTTCCCACAGCGCGTGATTGATACCCTCTGGTTCAACGGGGTTCCAGTCACCTTCACTATCGAATAGTGTTTCTGCAACCCGTGTACCGGTTCCCATAGGGCCATAGTAATCTGTGATCACCAGCAACCGCAGGCGCTTGCCCGCGCAGTCGAACTGTTTCTTGACCTTCGTCGATGAGAATCGGCTGGGAGATCGGTTCCCTTGCATCCACTTCCAGTCAACCAGCGTCACCATCTTCACCAAATTCCCGTCTCGACGAATGCTGTCCGGACCGAAGTACACCGTCTGGAGGCCATGAGTTTGATATTGTTTCTCGAGCGCCACCCATTCCGCATCCACGGGTACACGACTCAGTACCACATTCCAATCGATCAGGTGACGGATGTCGACGACCGGATAGGTGTACTCACTCTCATCCAGCGGTCTCATGGTTGAGCCTTTGACCACCCCGATCACGGTAATCGGGGTGCCAGCAGGCACACTCGCCGGATCGAGTAACGCTTCTCGAACAGCCAGGAAACGGCCTTCGGAGCGAAGACGTTCGGTTGTGGGAGGCCCTGCAGGTTTAGTCGGAAGTTGCAAAATCTCAAGTTCGGTCTGGTCCGTCGTCCGTTTGGTCCTGATCACGATGCCATCGATCTTGACCATGCGTCCAACGTAGTTGGCAGGGGCTGCGTATAAGTCTCCAAAGGCCACGCTGGTATCGATACGTTGTTGCAACTCGGAAGGCACGTCGATGTGGACCGGGGTTCGACGTGCTTGGTAGGCGGATTCCCCGCACGACGCTAGAATCAAAAGTTCCGTGAGAAGGGGGACGATGAAGACAATCTGCGGCATGGCCACCTCGCAGGGGAGACCCATTCTAGGAGCGTTGCGAGTGATGGCGCAAGGGCTGAAAGGGGAACGGGTGGGGATTGTTCGGTAGGTGGGTCGTGGGGCTAGGTTGTCCGTGGGGAGGTGGCAAGGTCGTTGCCTGGCACGACGATGGTGGCATTTCCCTGGCCATTAAAAAAAGGGAGCTAGTCTAGTCTTGGGCGAGCCTGTTTCAGGATTCGCTCGATCAGGAGCGGCAAATCCTCATGTCGGTGATTAAAGCGAAACTCCATCTCTTTCAGGTAGAGGACAACGTGACTTCGGGGAACGTCATAGTATCGCCGCAACTTCGTCTTCGTAAAGCCCCAGAAATTGTCAATCCCGTTAATGTGTCGGCGTCGGCTATGCGCGAAGGTCTGCTCATGCAGGATGCGGTAATGCCGGTAGCCATCGGTGAGCAAGCCGTCGTAGCTGCGGAATCCATCGGAGTAAATCGTGCTGCCACGCGGGATCTTTTGCCGAATGATTCGCCGCAACACCGTCCGGGTCACATTGGGGACCGGCCGGGTGTAGACCTTGCCGCGCCGCTTCAGGAGCCCAAAGACAACGACTTTGCCTCGCACCGCTCGGCCTCGCAGATGCTTGCGGATGCCGCCAAAGTAGCTCTCGTCCACTTCAATTTCTCCCTCCAACCGGGCCTCCCGTTCACAGACCCGTATCAAGGCAGGGGTGGACACGGCGACGGCCATGAAGATCGTCGGCCACAAGTCAGGGCAGATGTGGAAACGATACAATGCCATTGAGGAGCGAGACTTGACGCAAGCAGCTCAAAAGGTTCACAAATATCTCCAAGAGAACAAGCCGGGAACACTTGGCGAATCTAAAGTTGCGCCCGTAGCTCAGTTGGACAGAGCATCAGCCTTCTAAGCTGAGGGTCGCTGGTTCGATTCCAGCCGGGCGCACCACAAAATCGTAGGGTTGCATCTCGCGTGAGCCTGCCCGCCTCCTTCGGTTCGTGTCCTGGTAAGGTTGCGCTTAATGCCCTCTTGTTGAGGCCCGAGCGCAGGCGCCCGCGCGCAAGCTGGCTGTAGCGCGTCCTGGTCTGGATATCCCTATGGCCAAGGAACTCCTTGACCATCCCGAGATCCATCCCGGCCAGGAGGCGTCGGCTTGCAGCCGTGTGCCGCAGCTTATGCTAGCTCACTCTCTGGATCCCGGCCGTGCGAAGGGCCGGTTCGCACCTGCCGCATGAAGCCGCGGAGCGTGTTGCTGTCACCTAGCCTGCACTAAACAGGGCAAAGACAATAATCGCGAGAACAAAAACCCCCAGTATGATGTATGTGATTAGGTCTGCCTTGCCAGG
>JBQTIO010000012.1:0-20957 GCA_052388075.1 Nitrospiraceae bacterium | reverse complement strand
TAATCATAACGGACTTCGCGATCGCATCGCGACCAGGTCCAGTCCGGAGTTGCACCCTTCTCGGTTGTCTCTCCCCACGGTTCTCTGATCCCGTCATCATGCGATCAAACTGAAAGGATAGTGTAGTGGATACGTCTGTTCACACAAATTTTCACGCTCTCGGCTTGTCCGAGTCCCTTCTCAAGGACCTCGCCGCCGCAGGGTTTTCTTCACCAACTCCCATCCAGGAACAAGCCATCCCACCGGCACTCGCAGGACGCGATGTCATCGGTTGCGCGCAGACCGGGACGGGTAAAACCGCCGCGTTCGTCATTCCCATGGTCGAACGGCTCGCCGCGCTGCCGAAGGGGCAGCCACAAGCATTGATCTTGGCGCCAACGCGCGAACTTGCGTTGCAGACGCTGACGACGATCGAGAAACTCGGGCGGAGCCGTCGCGTGTCAGCCACGGTCATCGTGGGCGGAGCCGATATGCAGGCCCAAGTGCGAGGCCTGCGGCAACGGCCTGAGATCTTGGTTGCGACGCCGGGGCGTCTGCTTGATCATATGTGGAACGGCACGATTCTGTTGTCGTCCATCAAGATCCTGGTACTGGATGAGGCCGATCGCATGTTGGACATGGGATTCGCGCCGCAAATCAATCAGATTCTCGACGCCTTGCCGGAAGAACGGCAGACCTTGCTGTTCTCGGCCACATTGCCGACGGATCTGGCTCGGTTGGTTCAAGCGAGCGTCAACAATCCCGTGCGCGTGATGGTCACCCCATCCGCAACGACGGCCGACGGCATTACGCAGGCGGTGCACCATACCTCGCATGATGCCAAGGCCGATCTCCTGCTCTCGCTTTTGGGAGCGGATAAGGATACGGCGCTTGTCTTTACCAGAACGAAACACCGGGCTGATCGGTTGGGGCGTGTGTTGGGGAGCGCGGGGCACAGGGTGGCCGTGCTGCACGGTGACCGCAGTCTGTCGCAGCGCCGGGCTGCGCTGGATGGATTTAAGCGCGGAACCTTCCGCGTGCTGGTGGCGACGGATATCGCCGCCCGAGGGATCGACGTGGCGAACATCGGGCACGTGATCAATTTCGATCTGCCCAACTGTCCGGAAGACTATGTGCATCGTATCGGACGAACGGCTCGGATGAAGGCCACCGGTCGGGCCACGAGTTTTGTAACCGGGGAAGACCATCAGCAACTCCGGGACATTGAACGCCTGTTGGGTCATGCCGTCCCGCTGGCTCCCGGAAGTACTCGCCCGGCGGCAGCCGGACATGCGAGGGCCACGGTTCCTCACCGCAATGTGCGTCCCTCGTCAGGTCGCCCACACAGCGTCAGAGGCCATCACCATCCGAACCATGCGACGACTCAGACTGCACGACCTGCTCGCAGCGTTCCACAGTACTAGAGCATAAAACCTTAAAATAGTTCGTGAAACCAGCCTCGTGAGGTACAGTGAGCCTCACGAGGCAGGTGGGCATGCAGACCACGCATCAGCGAGGATCGGTCCTCAATCGTTTTCGTCGATATCCCAGAGTTCGGATTCCCACCCCGTTTATCTGTTCGCTGGCCCGCCTGGAATCCAGCGGGTGGTTTCGTAAACCCAGTCAAGGTGTCGGGGTAGTCTACGATCTGTCCCTGCGCGGCGTGCGTGTGAGCACGGAGGCAACGATCAAGCCCGGAGACCGGGTGTCGCTAAAATTGCGGCTACCGAAGCAGGCCGTTCCGGCAGAGATTACGGTCGCGACGGTCCGCTGGACGAGGGATCAGATCTACGGGCTGTCGTTCAGAAGACTTTCTTCATCCTCGTTGAGCCGGTTGAACAAATACATGACCATCACGATGATGGGGAAAGACTAGGGAGCCACGATGGAGCGACCAAGCCTCATGCACGACGAGGAACAGGGCGAGCGCAGGCGCATGCCGGCTCCCGGATCGACCTCGCCTCAATTGCGCAAACACCCCCGCCTTCGGGTGTCGGCTCCGTTTCCCTGCTCATTCGCACGCGTCGGGTTGAACAAGTGGCTCGCGATCGAGCGCGGTGGTTTGGGCGTCGTCTACGACGTGTCCAGCAGGGGTGCGCGCATGATGACGGAGGCGATAATCATCCCGGGTGAACAGATCGCCCTCAGCTTGCGTCTGCCTCGGCAGGCGTCTGCTATGTTTGTCGAAGTTGCGACAATACGGTGGGGGAGGGACCAGACTTATGGCGTGGAATTCCAAGATCTCTCGCCTGTTGCCCACATGCGGCTGCGGAAGTTCCTGAACCGACTCTCAAGCTCCTCCTGAGTCGACCTGCCAGATCACGACTCCTCCCAGAGCTGCCGGGTAGCTGATCCTAGTTCTTGTCGTCGACGGGGGCCGAGACGAACTGCCGGCGGAAGTTCACCACCTTCGTAAGGTAGTCTCTTGTCTCCTGATAGGGGAGATGACTTTTCAGCCGTTCATATACCGCCGGAGCTTCAAGGCTGTTGATCTGGTTGACGGCGGCACCGGCGTCAGGCGAAAAGGCTTTGAAGACGTTCCGAGGACCGGTGTTATAGGCGGAAATCACGCAGTACTCTCTGGAAACGCTGTTCTCGATCGACTCCAGCTGATTGTACGAAAGCACGTTGAGGTAGGCCGTGCCCAGCTCAATGTTGTTGTCAGGATCGAAGAGATAGTCCCGGGACGGAATGGTGTCACGTCCTTTGGCTTTCCGATAGGCGTCACGTCCTCCGCTCGTCGGGACCAGCTGCATGAGGCCGTAGGCCGGGGCCGAGCTGACCGCGAAGGGATTGAAATTGCTCTCCGTTCGGATCACCGCGAGCACGAGACTGGAGCTGATGCCGAACTGGTCCGCAAATTTGGTGACGGCCGGACGGTATTTGTCGGCTTGACGATTGGAAAAGTTCGAGACCATGGTGATCTGCGTGAAGAGCGCAGACTTCTTTGCCCCGTTCTGGTCCACGATGCGGGTATTTGCCCGGCGTGCGATGAGGTAGTCGGCAAATCGTTCGGCCCTCTCAGGTGTCCGGATCGTCTGGTCCTGATGATCCAGGATCAAGCCGAACAGGTACGGTTCCTTCTCATCCGTGAGCGAGACGGGCTTATCGGAAAAGAGATCGACCGCACGGGGATCGCGGGGGGTCAGGAGCGTCGTCACGATGGCGTTCTTCAGGCTGTTCTGCGGTGCCTTCTCGTCCAGGGTCTCGATCAACACCGTTCCACGGTCGAAATCCACGATCGCGCGGCTCATGTAATTCTGAGTATATTTCACATATTGTTTCCGCTCCGGAACCTTGATCTCCTTTTCTCCCCAGGTCTGTCTGACCTTGCCCGTGAGGGCGTCCATCACGGTTTGGAAGTCCCGCTGGACGGCCCGCAAGTCACGCATCAGGGCTTCCGGATTTCTCTGGTAGGCGTCGGTGCGCTCTTTCAGGATCTGCTTGGGATCTTTCCCCTGCGCGATATCGACGACGGTACGTCCGGTGGTAGACCTCAGCATCCGTTCCGCCGTCGAGACGGCCCGGTCGCTTGTTTCACAGCCTGGAAGTGACAGCAGGGAGACTATCAGAGCGAAGCGGAGCGGCCTCATGAGCGGAGCCTCATTGGAGTCTACGGAAATATCTCAGGGCGATTGTACAGGAATAACGAGGGGCGGTGAAGATGAGGAACGGCGATGGGTGAAGGCGTCCTCCGCGGAACGGTGCCCAGTGATTCCCGGTGACCCAGGTTCGCGAGGGGGAATCGCGGACGGACCGGGGCAGCAGCGCCCTGCTCGTCGCCGGGGCTACTTAATGGCGACCGCCTTGACTTCCTTGTAGGTCGTGTGGCCCTGCAGGACTTTCTGAACGCCGTCTTGTACGAGCGTGGTCATGCCTTCCACAAGGGCGGTTTTGAGCATATCCTCCGTGCGAGCTTTCTGTTGCACCATCCGCTTTATCTGATCAGAGCCGAGCAACAGTTCGTGTAAGGCGACGCGTCCCTTGAATCCGGATCGATTGCAGACCTCGCAGCCCTTGCCGCGCGACAGGCGAAATGCACTGTCCTGCTGGATTCCCAGCTTGTCCCAATACTCCTCCCCGTAGCCCGTCCGGAGTTCGGCATATTCCTCGGGAGTTCCGACATACTGCTCTTTGCAATCCTTGCAGATCCGGCGGGCCAGACGTTGCGCGAGCACGCCGAGCATCGCATCGGCAAAACTAAAGGGGTCGCAACCCATGTCGAGCAGGCGGGTGACGGTTTCCACCGCACTGTTCGTGTGGAGGGTACTGAGGACCAGGTGACCGGTGAGCGAGGCTTCGATACCGGTATCGGCCGTTTCCTTATCCCGCATTTCGCCGACCATGATGACGTCCGGGTCGGCGCGCAGGAAGGCCCGCATGGCGGCGGCGAACGTGAGCCCGATTTTGGGCTGGACTTGCACCTGGCGCAGACCGTATTGCGTGATTTCGACGGGATCTTCCGCCGTCCAGATCTTGATGTCCGGGGTATTGATGTTCCCGAGGACGGAGTGCAGCGTGGTCGTTTTTCCTGATCCGGTCGGGCCGACGCAGAGAATGATGCCGTACGGTTTTTCAGAAATTTCTTTGAGGGCCTTCAGATTCCGATCGGAGAATCCCATCTTATCGAGAGGCAGAGGCTCGCTTGCCGCCAGGATACGCATCACCACATCTTCGTTGTACCCGGACGTCGGAAGGGTCGCGACGCGGAGCTCGATTTCTTTCGTCTCGCTGAGCTTGAACTTGATCTTGCCGTCCTGTGGTTTGCGCCGTTCGGCGATGTCCAGGCTGGCCATGATTTTGAGCCGGGATACGATGGCGCGCCGGTAGCTCTGCGGAATCTTCATGTACTCGAAACAGTCGCCGTCTACCCGGAACCGGACGAGCGTTTCGCGCTTCTCCCCGTATGGCTCGATATGAATATCGGAGGCGTTCTGCCGGTAGGCGTCGGCGATGATCTGGTTCGCCAGACGCACGATGGCGCTATCGTTCTCGTCCAGCCCTCCGCCGGCGGAGCCTTCTTCCATGGCTTCGGCCTGCGCCTCAGTCACGAGTTCGCCGAGAATGTCCGAGACATTCTCGTCGAGTTTGCGTCCTCCCGTATCGCCCGGTCCGACTGCGGATCCCAGGAACTGTGCGATATCGCGCCGCAGGCTGACGGCGAAGCGGATATTGAGACCGGGGAACGTTCGCTTGATGTCCTGTACGCGGTCGAGATTGCCCGGGTCATCGGTCAGGATTTCAATGGCTGTCCGATCCCGCTTGAGCGGCATCCAATGATTCTTCTTCAGGTAATCGACGTTCAGGTTCTTGATCAGCTCGATATCCACGAGGGTGCGTTCGCTGTACTCAATGTACGGGCACTTGTAGAACTGCGCCAGCGATTTGCCGATGTCGAGTTTCGGGACCTTATACTTCTCGATCAGGATGCTTTCGAGATCACTGGTGCCCTTCCGCGACTCCGCGATGGCATTGTCGAGCTCATTTTGGGTGATGCGGCTGTTGCTCACCAGCAGATCAAACTTGGTCGGATTTTTCCTCGAGAGCTTGCGAAGATTGAAGAACGCGATGCCGAGAGCCTTGGCGATCTCGGCGACGGATTCTTCGTCTTTTCTCGTGAAGCGGCTGCCGCTCTTCTTGTTCAGGAGCTGGAGCACACCCATCAGATACTTGTTATCGGCGACGATCGGGTAGGTCAGGACCTGTTTCGTCTTGAATCCCGTGCGCTTGTCGTAGGAGGTGTCGTGCAGCAGCGACGGATGGATGCTTTGGAGCTCCGTGATGTTGTAGGCGTCGGCGATGTTGACGGGGCGCAAGTATTTGGCGCAGAAGCCTGCCAGGCTCTGTTCGGATATGGGAATGCGGACTTCCTCTACGCTGTCGAGGTGGGGGACTTTTGAAAAGATTTCCTTCTTCTCAGAATCGAAGGCGAAGAGTGTCAGGTCTTCCGCGTCAAAGAGGCCGAGAATGTCTTTATGGAGGTCCAGGAGAATCTGGTCGAAGTCACTGGCGGCATGGATTTGAGTGGTAATTCGCTTGACGTGTTCGGCGTATTCGACCTTTTGCTGCAACTCCTGGAGATTCTGAGGCATGGATTTGGCTTGCATTCCGGCGGCGCTCCCTTGGGGTTACGTTGGTGTATCGATCGGGTCGTCCTCGGGTCCAGCGATGGCCGCGCTTTCAAGAGGCCCCACGTTCGAGAGCCGAGTTTCAGTCTAGCCAAAAGGCGGGAGAAGGCAAGGAAAAGGAGCTTTCTGGGAGCAGCACCATGCGCGAGCGCTAGCGGCCGGAAGGGATCCTCGCCGCAGCTGTCGGAACAACATCGAAGGACAGGCTGTGAAGATGAGAAATGCTATTCGCGAGGGGGACGCGGGTCTTGATACCGGTCCGCCGTACTTTGATTTCCACGACGCCGTCGGCAAGCCCTTTGTCGCCCACGACGACTTGAAAGGGTGCGCCGATCAGATCCGCGTCGTTGAATTTGACGCCGGCACGCTCGTCCCGGTCGTCCCACAGGACCTCAATGTCAGACGCAAGAAGATCGTCATACAGACGTGCCGCGGCACGGGCGGACGTTTCCGACTGGCTCACGGTGAGCAGATGGACCTGGAAGGGGGCGATCGGGAGGGGCCAGATAATGCCTTTGTCGTCATAGTTCTGTTCGATCGCCGCCGCTGCGGTCCGGCCGACGCCGATGCCGTAGCAGCCCATGATGGCTGGGCGCTCTTTACCCTGGTCGTCGAGGATGGTCGCCTGCATGCTTTTGCTGTACTTCGTACCCAGCAAAAACACCTGTCCCACTTCGATGCCTTTGGCCAGCGTCAACGAGCCGGAGCCACGGGGGGAGGGATCCCCGGACGTCGCATTTCGAAGATCCGCGAACCGATCCACCTTGAAATCGCGGTCCCAGTTGGCATCCAGGTAGTGGGTGTCGGCTTCGTTCGCGCCGACCACGAAATTCCGCATCCCTTTGAGGGCGTGATCGGCCAAGATCTGTATCCCTGAAAGCCCGACCGGGCCGGCGAACCCGACGGGCGATCCCGTGAGCTTCTGCACCGACTCTGGTGCTACCAATTCAACGTCCGTGACATGGAGCAGCCGTGCCAGCTTGACCTCATTGAGCTCATGATCTCCCCGAATGAGTACGGTGACGGTATCTCCCCCTGCCTTGTAGATCAGTGTCTTGACCAAGCAGCGAGGTTCGATCTTCAAAAAGGCCGTCACTTCTTCGACGCTGCGGCGTCGTGGCGTCGCGACCCGGGTCAACGGGCGCAGCGGGGTAGCATCGACCTTCGCGGGAGGGAGCACCTCGGCCCGCTCGAGGTTGGCGGCGTAAGCATCCTGGTCGCTGTAGACCACCGTTGCTTCACCGGTTTCGGCCAGGACCATGAACTCGTGCGACACGTCGCCGCCGATCAGCCCGGTGTCGGCTTCGACCGCCCGAAAGGTGAGTCCGCATCTTGTGAAAATACTGGTGTAGGCGTCATACATCTTCTGGTAGCTGATCTTGGCGCCGGCTTCATCGCTATCGAAACTATAGGCGTCTTTCATGATGAATTCTCGCCCGCGCATGAGCCCGAAGCGGGGGCGGGTTTCATCGCGAAACTTCGTCTGGATTTGATAGACCGTCAGCGGCAGCTGACGGTACGAACGCACTTCGCGTCTGAACAAGTCGGTGATGACTTCCTCATGAGTCGGGCCTAAGCAAAAGTCGCGCTCGTGGCGATCCTTGAAGCGCAGGAGCTCCTTGCCGTAGTAGTCCCAGCGTCCGGTTTCTCTCCACAGTTCGGCCGGGGAGGCGATCGGCATCAGTAGTTCCTGCGCACCGGCCCGGTTCATCTCTTCCCGAATGATCTGTTCGATCTTGCGAATGACCCGCAGACCGAGGGGGAGATAGGTATAGATTCCGGCTGCGACCTTGCGAATCAGCCCGGCACGCAGCATGAGCCGGTGGCTGACGGTTTCCGCCTCACCGGGATCTTCCCGCAGTGTCGGGATGAGCATCTGAGAAGTTTTCATGAACGGCTTCTGCGCGTGCGTCTGACTAAGGAGGACACTCCAGGATGCTCAAACAAGTTCGCTAACAAGGCCGCAGGCGAGAAGAAACCGCAGGCGTACCCTCTGGGGTACGGTGAGGATTTCTTAGAACCGAGAACGAAGTTAGGGACTTGTTTCAGCATCCTGCGCTAGCGGGAGAAGATTCGTTCCAAGTCATTCCAGAAGGCAAAGATCATGACGCCGACCAGCAACACGAGCCCGACTTGCTGGGCGAATTCCCGCTGACGCTCTCCCACCGGCTTGCGCAGAATGCCTTCGATCAAGAAAAAGAGCAAGTGGCCGCCGTCGAGGATGGGAATCGGCAGCAGGTTCAATACGCCGAGATTGATGCTCAAGATCGCGATCAGGAACACGACGCTCGCGGTGCCTTGAGAAGCGGCTTCCCCGGAAATATTCGCGATGGTAAGCGGCCCGCCGATGTTCTTACTCGAAATATCACCCATCACCATTTTGTAGAGGCCGATCGCCGTCAGTTCGGTCCACCCCCACGTCGCTTCCATGCCACGATAGAGGGCTTCCAGGGGATGGTCGGACCGCATCAACGAACGGCCCGGACCGGAGATTCCGATCTTCCCGATTTCTACCGTCTGTCCGTTGATCGTCGCTTTTTCAGCCGTGGGCGTGACCGTGAGTGACAGGCGTTGCCCATTGCGGAGCACGTCGACGCGCAAGGGCTGCTGGGGGTGTTCTTTGACCTGTGCGGTCATCTGTGTCCAGGTATAGATCGCGAGTCCCTCGATGCCCATGACTCGGTCGCCGGGTTGGAATCCAGCGGCGAAGGCGGGAGAGCCATGCATCACCGAGGTCACCAAGGGCGGCGATTCTTCGACGCCGATCGAATAGAGCGGTTCTTCTCCTCCTCCCGATCCTCCCTGAAGGGGCGTCGGGGTCACGCTCAAGGACTTTGACCTTCCCTCGCGCCGGACCTCCAACGAGAGCGGCTGCCCTTTGCTCCTGGCCACTGCGTCAAGCAACTCGGTCTTGGTCGCAATGTCCTTCCCGTTGACCTTGACGACTCGGTCTCCGACCTCCATTCCGGCTGTTGCCGCCGGAGAACTGGGGACGAGCGCTTCGATGTCGGCGCTGAGATCACGGAAGGTCGGCACAAAGAGCGGCGTCCCCGTGGACAACCATCCGGCGAAGATCAAGTACGCCAGGATGAAATTGAATCCGGGCCCCGCCGCGACGATGAGCACTTTTCCCCAGAGTCCCTGATGAGCAAACGATCGCCGTCGATCTTCCGGGGTACTGGCCTCTGTTTCGTCCTCGCCAAAGAGCTTGACGTAGCCTCCCAGGGGAATGGTCGACACCAGATACTCCGTCTCTCCCACCTGCCGCCCGAACAGTTTGGGGCCGAAGCCGAGCGAAAACTTCAGGACTTTGACCCCGACCCAACGGGCCGCGAGAAAATGGCCCAGTTCATGGAAGGCCACCAGTACGCCCAGGACGACTAGGAACCACCAGGCCTTCTGCATCAGAAGCCAGAGAGTATCGGGGGACCAGGTAATTGCGAATAACGGCATCATGTTTAATGCTCAGTGTTCAATGTTCAGGGGATCAATGTAGCATCCATCATTCAAAAGTCACAATTATGTGTTAGCGCGGTAACGCGTGCACCAGCGATTCGGCTTTTTCTCTCGCCCAGCGATCCGCTTCCATGGCGTCATCGAGGCAGGCCACGGAATGATGCGAATGAGCAGTCATCGTGCTGCGGATGACTTCGGCAATCTCGATGAAGCGAATGCCGCCGTTGAGGAACGCATCGACCGCGACCTCATTCGCGGCATTCATGGCTGCGGGCATGGTGCCCCCGATTCGAAGCGACTCGTAGCCGAGGTTGAGGCAGGGGAACCGGTCATGGTCCGGCCGGCAGAACGTGAGCGTACCGACCTCCGTCAAATCCAGCGACGGTAAATCCAGCGGCATTCGTTCCGGGTATCGCATCGCATAGGAGATCGGAGTTCGCATGTCCGGCAATCCGAGTTGGGCGATCATCGATCGATCCTGATATTCTACCAGAGAATGAATGATGCTCTCCCGATGGATCATCACGTCGATCCGTGATTCCGGAATGTCGAAGAGCCAGCGAGCCTCAACCACTTCTAGCCCTTTGTTCATCAGTGTGGCGGAGTCGATCGTAATTTTTGACCCCATTTTCCAATTCGGATGCTGCAGTGCCCGCTCCGGCGTCACGTCCTGCAGTTGTCCCTTCGTGAGCGTCCACAGGGCGCCGCCCGAGGCCGTCAGGATCAGCCGCCGGACATCCTCGATCCGATGTCCTTCCAGGGATTGGAAGATGGCACTATGTTCGCTGTCGACAGGGAAGATCCGGACCCCGTGTTTGCGGGCTTCGTTCTGCATCAACTTGCCGGCCATGACCATCGGTTCCTTATTGGCCAGCGCGATGTGTTTGCCGCTGCGAATGGCGGCCAGGGTCGGTACGAGTCCGGCGGCTCCCACGATCGCCGAGATAACCAGCTCGGCTCCCGGCATCGCAGCCACCTGGGCGATGCCCTCCTCGCCCGCCAGCACGTCGATCGACAGGTCTGCACAGCGTGTGCGAAGCGCGGCGGCGGACGATTCGGTGGAAACCGCCACCGCCTTCGGCTTGAACGCACGGATCTGTTCCTCGAGCTTGTCGATATTGGCGCCTGCCGTGAGGCCGATCACGCGAAATTCATCTGGAAATCTCTGGACGATATCGAGCGTATTGGTGCCGATCGATCCGGTTGAGCCCAGGATGATGATGGACTTCATAAGCTCTCCTCGTTATGGGGGCAGTGAGATGCCGCGGACGTACGTGACATAGTAGTAGAAGGTGGGGGCGGTGAACAAGAGACTATCGAGTCGGTCGAGCATTCCTCCGTGGCCCGGGAGGATGCCTCCGGAGTCTTTCACGCCCACGCGTCGCTTGATGGCTGACTCGCAGAGATCGCCGAGGAGGCCCGATCCGGTCAGAAGCAGGCCGAGAATCACCGCGTCCAACAGCGACAGCTGCGGTAGGAACCAGACGCGGGCCAGGAGGGAGGCGCCCATGCCAAGCGCCAGGCCGCCGAATACGCCCTCGATCGTTTTTTTGGGGCTTATCGACGGTGCAAGGAGGTGCTTTCCCCAGAGTGTGCCGACATAGTAGGCGCCGGTGTCGGCGGCCCAGGTGACCAGGGCGACGAAGAACACCAAGAATTCCCCGGCAGGCAGCGAGCGCGTCGATGCCAGTGTGCTGAGGGTGAAGCCCACATAGACCACACCAAAGGCCGTGATGCCGGCGTCCTTCAGGCGGCGTTCCATCGGAGTGGAGGAACAGAGCAGGGCGATGATCAAGGCCAGGCCCGAGACGGCAAGAAGCTCCGGCAAAGCCGGGCTCAGCAGATGGTGGCGCGCTGCAATCAGGGCCGAAGCGGCCAGCCCGACTCCGATCAGCGCCCGATTGGGCCGCGGGTGAAAACTGATGCGGTACAACTCCGTCAGAGCGATAGAGCCACCGGCGATCACAAGCAGCGTCAAGGCCCACGGGGGAAGGTACCGGATCACGACGTAAATGACTGGGACGAGAATGGCTGCGGTATAGACACGCCGGAGATCAAATTGTCGCGTGACGGTGGGAGGCGTGGTTGCGCCGGTGGAGCCCTCGGCAGTGGCATCTGTAGCGGGGGAATGTCCCACCGGGATTACGAGGACACGGTGCTCAAGATTCGGCCAAAGCGGCGCTCTCGTTTTTGATATTCGAGCAGCGCCAGCAGGAACTCGCGCCGGCGGAAATCAGGCCACAAGGTCGGGGTGAAGCACAGTTCCGTGTAAGCCAGTTGCCAGAGGAGAAAGTTGCTGATCCGTGTTTCCCCGCTCGTCCGAATGAGTAAGTCAGGATCGGGGAGCGGATGGGTGTACAGGTATCGCTGGATCGTGGCTTCGTCGAGTCGTTCGGGTTGTATCGCCCCGGCGCGAGCGTCGTTGAGCAGGGCTCTGACCGCATCGACAATCTCCGCCCGGCCTCCGTAGCTCAGCGCGACGGTCAGCACCATTTTGTCGAGATGCGCGGTTTCCTTTTCAGTCGTGCGCACCCAGTGCTGGGCCGACTCGGGAAGGAGCTCCAGTCGCCCGATCGCCCGGAAACGGACTCGTTGCTCGATCAGGCTGGCCCGTTCTGTGGATAGGTAATGCTCCAACAGCCTCATGAGCGCGCTGATTTCCTGAGTGGGGCGATTCCAGTTCTCCTGTGAAAACGCGTAGATCGTGAGGGCCTGGATGCCGAGTTCCAGGCACTGGGTGATCATCTCGCGCACGGAGTTGATGCCTTCACGGTGTCCCGCGATGCGGGGAAGGCCGCGGAGTTCGGCCCATCGCCCGTTGCCGTCCATGATGACGGCCACGTGCTTCGGTAAGAGTTCCGGTTCCAACTTGGCGGTCAATTCGTGCTCGGACAGGTGGTCGAGGCTCGAAGATGGGGTCTGTGCCATGAAATCTCGATCGTTCTCCTCGTCGCTGAGGCAGGTGAAGGGGATCGATGAAAGTCTACTGTCGGGGGTAGGGAATGTCAAACGATAACTGGGAAACTACTTAGTCACGCATGAGGCGGGAAGCGTCGCATTGCGGCTGCGGAAATGAATGCGCTATACTTCGACTTCGCTCGGCGTAAGCAGAGAGGAAGCACGACCATGGCGGATCCGGTCCAGCTGACCAGGTTTGGAGTGACTGAGAGCGAGGCCCAGCACACCCTCGACCGATTGAACGTGCGGGATGTCGATTATGCGGATCTCTACTTCGAGTCGCGCGTTTCGGAGTCGGTTTCAATGGAGGAAGGCCTCGTCAAGCGTGCTGCCAAGAGCATCTCCCGGGGCGTCGGGGTGCGGGCGACGGCCGGCGAGAAGACCGGTTTCGCCTACTCGGACGAGTTGACGAAGCGCGATCTGGAGACCGCCGCGGATACGGCACGGTACGTCGCGAATTCTCCCAAGGGGGACCATGCGGTTCCGGTTCCCGCGCAGCGACGACCGACTCGCGATCTCTATCCGATCGAACAGGCCAGGGCCGAGGTGGCCACGGTCGACCGGGTGGCGCTGTTGAACGAAATCGACGCGGAAGCCAGGCGGTACGATCCCCGTATCAGGAATGTGATGGCGTCCTACAGCACCGAATTCAAGGTTGTTGCGGTGGCGACCTCGGAGGGGACGCTGATCGGCGATATCCAGCCCCTGTCCCGTCTGCAGATTACCTGTATTGCCGAGGAGAATGGCAACCGACAGGTCGGAAGTTTCGGTGGAGGGGGCCGCGTGGGGTTCGAATACTACCGTGACCACAATCGACACTTAGACTATGCGCGGGAGGCGGCGCGGGAGGCAATTGTGAATCTCTCCGCCATTGACGCCCCGGCCGGCGTCATGCCGGTCGTCCTGGCCGGGGGATGGCCCGGTATTCTGTTGCACGAAGCGATCGGGCATGGACTTGAGGCGGACTTCAACCGGAAGAAGACGTCGGCGTTTTCGAGTTTGATCGGAAAGCGGGTTGCGTCGGAGGTCTGTACGATCGTCGATGATGGGACGCTCCCGTTCCGCCGCGGTTCGTTGAATATGGATGATGAAGGCACGCCGACCAGTTGTACGACGCTGATCGAGAAGGGCATCCTCCGTGGCTATCTCACCGACAAGCTCAACGCGCGGCTCATGGACATCCCGCTGACGGGCAATGGCCGGCGTGAGAGCTATCAAAGCGTCGTCCTGCCCCGGATGACGAACACATTCATGCTGGCCGGGGAATCGGATCCCCAGGACATCATCCGTTCGGTCAACAAGGGACTCTATGCCGTCTCGTTCGGCGGCGGCCAGGTCGATATCACCAACGGGAAGTTCGTCTTTTCGGCCAGCGAAGCCTACCTCATCGAGGATGGGCAGATCACCAAGCCGGTGAAGGGGGCGACGTTGATCGGGAACGGGCCGGAGATTCTGACCAAGGTGTCGATGGTCGGCCATGATTTGAAGCTCGACAACGGTATTGGGACCTGTGGCAAGGACGGCCAGTCCGTGCCGGTCGGTGTCGGTTTGCCGACCATCAAGATCGACGAAATCACCGTTGGCGGCACGCAGGGATAGGAAGACGTTACTCGTCACTGGTCATTCGTCAATCGCGAACAGAATGCACGGTTGACGCATGACGGAAATAGCGATGATTCACGAAGCGCAATCAGGTCGATCAGTGGCGGTCGGCCGCAACGGCTATGCCCAACTCGCAGCGGACGTGCTGGCTCGCGCAAAGGCCTGTGGAGCCACTGAAGCCGATATCGTCGTGGCCGATGGCCACACGTTTTCCGTCCAGGTGCGTGTCGGTGCGGTGGATCGGCTGACCAAAGCGAGGGAGAAACGGCTGGGCCTACGCGTGTTCGTCGGAAAACGATCGGCGACGACCTCGACGTCGGATTTTTCCCGTGAGTCGCTCGATCGGCTCGTGTCGGAAACCTGCACGCTGGCCCAGGCGGTCGTCGAGGATCAGGTCTCGGGTCTGCCGGAGGCGTCCCGGATGGCAACGGATCGCCCGGATCTCGACCTCTACGATGGGACAATCCTCGATACGGAAACGCAGATCGAATGGGCGAAGCGTGGAGAGTCGGCGGCGTTCGCCGCGGATCCGCGCGTGACGAACTCTGAAGGCGCGGAGTTCGATTCCTCGTCCGGCACAGTGGTGCTCGCCAATAGTCACGGCTTCGTCGGGTCGTACAAGAGTTCGAGTTATTCGCTGTCGGTGTCCCCGATCGCGACGGAACCCGGCACAGGGGCGATGCAACGGGATGCATGGTACGAAGTGCAACGCAAGTTTGCGCGCCTGACATCCGCGGAGTCGATTGGGCGGGAGGCGGCGAGGAGAACGGTGCGCCGATTGGGCGCGCGCAAAATCGCGACGAAGCGCGTGCCGGTCGTCTTCGATCAGGAAACCGCAGGCAGTTTGCTCGCGAACCTATGCAGCGCCGTGTCCGGCTATAGCCTTTACAAGCGAGCCTCGTTTCTCCTCGATCAACTCGGCGAGCGCATCGGCTCCGATCTGATCACGGTCTATGACGATGGTCGGATGGAAGGAGGTCTCGGATCGCGCCCCTTCGACGGCGAAGGTCTTCCCACGCGCAAGAATACCGTCGTCGAACGAGGCGTTCTCAAGAGTTATCTTCTCGATACCTACTCAGGAAACAAGCTAGGGCTTGCTTCGACCGGGAACGCGTCACGGAGCGTTGGTGAGAGCCCATCGGTTGGACCGACGAACTTCTATCTAGTGCCCGGATCGAAGACGGCCGAGGAGATTATTGGATCGGTCAAAGCAGGACTCTACGTGACCGAGCTGATCGGGTTCGGCATCAACATGGTGACGGGTGATTACTCACGAGGAGCCTGCGGGTTCTGGATCGAGAATGGAGAACTGACCCATCCTGTGGAAGAGATCACGATCGCCGGCAATTTGAAACAGATGTTCAAGGCGATCGAATCAGTCGGGAGCGATCTCGCCTTTCGAGGCCGGATCGCCAGTCCCACGGTGAAGATTGCAGAGATGATGGTGGCCGGCCACTAGCGCGATCAGCGGCTGGCTGCCAGTTTTGAGTTTTGAATGTTGAGTGCTGAGTTGAGGGCCAAGTTAAATTCAACACTCAAAACTCAACACTCAAAATTCGCCAGCGCGCGGAGGTGACCTATGGCTGAATCGATCAGAGAAACCACCGTGCAGTACCCAAGCAGCGGCATCACGGTACGAGCGTTCGTTGCGTCTCCACAGGCCAAGGACAGGCGGCCCGCCGTGATCGTGATCCAGGAATGGTGGGGGCTTACCGACCATATTAAGGATATTGCCAGACGGTATGCGGTGGAAGGCTATGTCGCCATCGCCCCCGATCTCTATTCCCGATTGGGCAACGCCCTCCCGACTGATGCCGGCGAGGCCGGCAAGTTGATGAATACGCTCAAACAGGAGGACGGCCTGAAGGATCTCAATGCGACGGTCGCCTATCTCAAGTCGGTACCGGAGGTCGATGGGACAAGGATCGGTGTAACCGGGTTCTGCATGGGCGGGTCCTATGCTCTCATGCTGCCCTGTATCAATGCCGAGATCAAAGCCGCCGTTCCTTTCTACGGGCAGGTCCCCAATCCGGACGGGCCTCTCCAGAAGCTGTCTGCACCCGTGCTCTATCTCTATGGTGAAGACGACGGCTGGATTACGAAAGCCGATGTGCAGCGGCTCGCCGCAGCTTTGAAGAAATACAACAAGCCAGGAGAGATCAAGACCTACCCCGGCGCGCCGCACGCATTTTTCCGTGATACGGATAAATCCGTGTATCGGCCGGAAGCGGCCAAAGATGCGTGGGCCAGAGCGACGAAGTTTTTCAGGCAGCACTTGAAAGCGTAAGTCAGCACGTCTTCGAGTCTGAAAGTCATCAAGTCGACAACCTCCGGAGATGGCGAAGGTGACGTGACGACTTCTTGACTTTATGACCTTACGGCAGATGGAAGAAGTTATGGCATTGAATGCAGAAGACGGGAGGAAAATGCTCCAGCTGATCACGTCGCGCTACGACGACCGGCATTGGCGGAACAAGATCGAAAAGACGCTCAGTCTGCCGCAGTCCGGCGTCACCGACCCGATTCAGCAACAGATCTTCATGCATCTCAAACTCGGGCTGAAGGCCTATAAGTCGCGCCGGGCCGATCCAGACTCCTGGATCGTGGGTGGTTACGCGACCAAGGAAGTCATCGCTCGTGCAAAGTTCCAACCTCACCTAGTCGGGCCCGCCATCAAAAAAGAGGACGTGGCGTTTCTCGGGAGCGATCCCGGCGAGCAGGTGAATGAAGCCTGGTGGGCCGACATGCTGGTCCAGTGGTTCGATGTGCCGGAAGAAGAGAAACCGACCGAAGAACACGGAGACACCGCTGGCTCAGATTCTTCAGTGACGATCAAATCAAAGGCATAACACCCCCATGCTCTCAATCTTGATTGCGTTTCGATGCCGAGACTCAGCCACGTCCGATACCTCCCAGAGCGACCCATTCGGGCTCCGCTGAGCGGAAGCCTTCGGGAATTCCCTCGCGGACTCGGTCAGTTCCCGCTTTCCAACTCAGCGGAGCCTCGACGGGTCCCCGCTCCTCCGGTGAAGTCCGCTCTGAGCCTCGGCATCGCCTCTGCAAAAGTGGAATGTCCCGGTTGCTCCCGTCTCATTCAATGCCGGGGCTAGGTGACGGAGTTCTATCTACTGAGCGAGTTGAACGACCAGCATTTACATAGGTGCCTGTCAGTTAGCAGGCCAACTTTATCCAAGGAGCGGAGATCCTGGCTCTTCGCCAAGTGAGGATAGTTGGGCTGGCTGCGACTTGCGAGGAGGTTGCAGGGACCTGTCGGTGAGCTTCCGAAGCCAAGGGTGGTTCATTTCTTCCTATCTTTTCTAGGTGAACGCAGAGACGGTTGTCCTACGTGCGACTTGCGCGAAGGCGCGGGGACCATACTTGTTGATTAGATGCGACCAGCTTCCGGCTGGCGATGCCGATGTTCGAAGTTCCGTTCAGGCGAAGCGAGGAACGGAACAAGTTTCGGCGTCGAGCAGATGAGAAACTTAGTGTGGTCGCGCCGAAGCGCTGAAGCAGGTAGGATGCCGTCTCCGCGGTCGCCGGCTTCACCCATTGCCGGAGCAAGCAGACCGACTATCCGAACAAATCCATCTGCGCCGGCTGTGGCGGTTCGATGTGCAGGGTGGGAGCTGCTGGTGAGGTGGCAGTAGTGGGTTCGGCAGGTTTGGAGTTGCGGTCGAGAAAATCCTTGAGTTTTTTGAAATCCTCTTTCAGCGGTCCCAGTAAGTTGCCCTGGTGGAGAGCTGCCGCCGGGTGCAGGAGGGGAAAAATCACGAAGCTCTTCATGTAAAAGGCCTGCGCTTTCACCTTCGTAATCCCGACCTTTCGCTCCAGCAGCGTCTGCGTCGCCCAGTTGCCGAGCGTGCAAACCAGCTTCGGCCGGATCATGTCAATCTGCTGCAGCAAGAACGGCTTGCAGGTTTCCACCTCGTCCTGCTCCGGGTCCCGGTTGTCCGGCGGGCGACACTTGATGACATTGGCAATGTAGATCTGATCCCGTGAAAGCCCTGCCGACGCTAGCAGATCGTTCAACAGTTTTCCTGCCGCGCCGACGAACGGCTCGCCTTGCTGGTCCTCGTAAAAGCCAGGCGCCTCGCCCACGAACATGATGCTTGCGTGCGGGTTCCCCACGCCGAACACGACCTGACTGCGCCCCAGCTTGGCCAGCTTGCAGCGTTGGCAGTTATGGAGAGATTTGGCGAGGTCTTGGAGCGGTGTCGAGGTCATGATTGAATGGAACAAGGAAAGGAGTGGCGGTATCTTAGAAAGGGCAGGGTAAGTTGTCAATATTGGGAAGAGGCTCAAAAGCCGGAGGCACCGATGAAAGGCACCGTGATAGGCAGCGCGCTGCTCCTGATCATTCCAACGCTCGGGACGGCAGCATCTGTGGAGCTCAGAGCTGCGCAGGACAAGCCATTCTGTGCGCAGCTCGTTGAATCGTTGCGGAGGAACATGGGAAGTGGGAATCGCCTCAACACCGCAGCCGAGCCTTTTGGCCAGGTCAGATGGGAACCGGCGGTGATAGTTGGTACTGCCCCAAAAGTTCGGCACTGTTCGAGCCTGGATAAGACCTTCATCGACCTCGATAACGACGGCACGAAGGATCTGGTCGTGAAGGCGACGTTTTGCATGAAGGGCGTGCCGAGCGACAGCCTGTATGTATTTCCTGCCGACAGCCGCGTGTTGGAGCAGGCCTCCTGGCAGGATATGGCGCCCTTGCTTGCGACAAGAAATAAGTTCGAGCGCACGGGAGGCAGTTATCCGCTGACGGCCATTCCGATGCCGTCTGTGTCGGATCAAGGACAACCGACGCTGAACACGGCGTTTGCGGTGTATCCGTTCATGGTGGGAGAAAAGGCCTACGTGGCGGTGACGGACGGTCGCGGGGAATGGATTGTGATCGCGGACTATCGGGGTGGCGAACGGTTTGAAGATCGGTGTTACGTGAAGCGTAGCGGGGATTCCTAGCCCGCGGAATGAAGAGGTTAGAGGTCGTGCATTTGCCCAGCCAAGGTCAGATTGGGTGACCGGCGATGATGTCCATGCAGCGCCTCGCGCTGACGACGGCACTCTCGACGTTCGCTGACCACCCCGTATCGGTCCATGCGCCGGCGACGAGCAGGTTCTTGATGGGGCTCTGCTGAATCGGCCGGAGCAGCGCGCTGCCCGGTTGCAGCGCGAGCGCGGCCTGGTCATCCCGGCAAATCTCACCCGATAGTCTCTCGCCATGCTCGATCTCCGGGACCAGCGCTTGCAGCTCCCTGTATCCCAGCTCGAGCAGCTGGTCATTGGGCACCTCCATGAGTGCAGGATTACCAATGGCCGATAGCCGGCAGCTGATTTCATACGGTCGGAGCGCGGTGATGGTGAGGTGTTGAAAGGGTCGGCCCGCCAGCAAGAGAAGCCGTGGATGTTGTATCCCCGTGCGATAAGTAAAGCGAACGGCGATTTCCGGCAACGTCTCCAGTTCGCTCAGGTGTGCGAAGTAGGCATAGCGTGTCAGGAGGTTCTCCGGCAGCAGGGCCAGCAGCTTCTGATGGGAGAGTGCGGAGATATACGATTGTGCCTCTAGGATTGAGCCATCGCGCAGTTGTACTCCGCTGATGCCGTTCTGCCCGAAGCGAAGCACCGGCGGATGTGGCTGGGGCCGGAACTGGACGCCGCGCTGTTGCAGCACCGATCTCATTGGAGTGATGAATCGCTCGCCCATGGTCCCCGTGACCTGGGTCAGCCTGGCATCCACCGCCTGCCCGAGAAAAATGGTGGAGAGCAGCCGAACGAACGTGGCTGCGGAGAGGCGGGCCAAGGCGTTGCCTGTCAGCCAATGCGCGAGGGGGGCCCAGATACGTTCGCACGCATGCTGACTCTGTCCGATCGACGTCAGCCATTCGTCTGCTACCCGGTTTTCCAGGTCTGCGGGGAGCGTCCGGGACTGCTCCCAGATCTGCTCGAGGTGGGAGAACAGTGTCCAGCGATCGTGCCAGGCAAGGCCGTGAAAGCTGAACAGGCTCATCATCCATTGGAGCGCTCCGGGAAGGTGCGCGGAACGATAGGCCACGACCTGTCCGTCCGGCAGGGCAAATTCGAGCGGAAGCGCCGTCTCGAGTTGCCCGGCTGTGTTCCCGTTGATCATGGCGAGCAACCGCCATGTTTCCCGGTGGCGCCCGAATAGCATCGGGGCCGCGTCGGATGGGTGGGATTGGAATCCGTCCTGCCACGAGGGGCAATCCACCAGGGTGGCTCGATGACCCTGTTGTGCGAGGAAATACGCTGCCGCCAGGCCGGTCAAGCCGGCGCCCAGAATCAGGATGGTCTCTGAGGACTGGCTGGTCACGAGAACCGGGAGTGTAGCCAGATACTCAATGCGATAACCAGCCGATGGGTGGTGGAGAGACTGATGCGAGGGCCAAAGACTCGATAGTCCGATTGTTCGATCTTGGCCAGGATTCGACTGTAGATGCCCCGCATGATTTCCGCCACAGTCAGGGCTGCGCGTTCGGATCGAGGCAACGCCACTAAAGCGGCGTGGGCCTTGTCGTAATAGTGGCGCGCGCGCGCGGTTTCACGCTGCATCAATGTCTTAAACTCCGGCGAATAAGTCTGTTGCAGCAGGGATTTTTCGGGATAGTTGCAGGCGCGCAGATCATCGAGCGGGAGATAGATGCGGTCTTGCATCGCGTCGGCGCCCAGGTCGCGAAGGATGTTGGTCATCTGGAAGGCCATGCCGAGGTCGACGGCATAGTCCTGCGCCCGGGGCGACGTGACACCAAAGATGTGCAGGCAGATGAGACCCACGACAGAGGCGACGCGATAACAATAGAGGGACAACTCGTC
>JBQTIO010000011.1:0-2083 GCA_052388075.1 Nitrospiraceae bacterium | reverse complement strand
CGCCGAGTTGCGCCGTGTGCATGAGAATCTCTCGACCCGCGATGTTGCCGAAGGCAAAGAAGGTATAGACCGAAATGTTCTGGAGTCCCTGCAGGCAATGGCCGGTCACGTTCAGCACAGGGATCAGGCCGTCGGCCGCTCCGTTGCAGGGTCGCAAGTCATTCGTGTGGGCCCAATAGGCCACGTCGTCGAGATAGTGATTACCGTTATTGTTGTAATCGGTCTTGTGCTCCCCTAACAGGAATGGCGCGGTGGTCGCCTGGTGGGCGTTACAGGTTCCGTCGATTGGAGGTGTCGGACTGCTCGTATCTGCGTTTGTGCAGTGGATTCCGTGTCGGCCGTGCGCATAGTCCTGGATCCCGGCAGGAATATTGGCGTCCTGAGTGGGGGCCCCGTCCGTGACCAGGATGATGAAGGTCTTGCAACAGGCCACCTGGGTCGACGTCGACGCCCAAGCCGGCGTATGGTTGCTCCCAAAGAAGTAGGGATCCCGGCCGCAGGCATTGTTGATATAGCCGGCAGGGCAGACCTCCGCCCCCGTCAAGGCCGAGATTTCCTGAGCCCCAATCGAGCCGGTTCCGCTGGCTTGGAAGGCCACACCGCTGGAGTTCCCTCCCGAATAGGCGATGGGGTAAACATAGGATCCGGCCAGGTACGTGGAATTGATTTGCGCGACATAGCGGACCGTTTCATACAGCGACTCGGACAGCGGCGTCCAGGTTGAGGGGAATGATTCTCCGACTGCATCCAGCATCGCGGCCGTATTCGTATTGAAGGTCTCGACCGTACTGCCGCTAAAGTCGATCGATTGGCGGGAACCGACGCCTACCAACATCCGCGCTCCGTCGCCGGCCGGCTTGAACTCAAACAGGCCGAATCGCGCCGCCGAACCGATCTGTTGAATGACTCCGGTTGGCTCGACGCTATACCCGATCTTGAGCTCATACCGCCTCAGACTGTAGCCATCACCGCAACCGGCATTGAACGTGACGTCGTTGTCGACGCAGAAGTACGCGGCATCGGTGCCGATATAGAGCGTGGCCGGGGTCGTATTCGTGTCTGCCGACGGAATCCTTCCAACGTAGGTGCTGGGCCCGGCGCCGGCGTTATAGTTCACGGCGGCAAGCTCGGTGTTAATTCCAGCAGCCTGTGCCCTGACTGTCTTGAGCGCAGGAGTACCATTCGTAGGGCAGGTGCCGTCGGCGGCGCGGGCGACAAAACAATCCCCGCCACTCATGGACTTCTTCAAGGCATCGAACCGGCGGAATGTCGCCCAGTTCAGAAAATTACCGTCCCACTCAGTATTGGGGCAGGCCGTCGCGAGCGTCGCTTTGACCGTGGCTGGTTCGAATCGTGCATCGGCGCCGGAGTCATAAGCGTAACAGGTCAGCGTATCGAAATAGCCCGACCAGTTGGTCGTATTAGTGAACGACAGATCGACCGCGTCCCGACAGTCTCCATCGTCATTGCGGTCGCACCCCAGGCCGCTCATACTGCCGGAATTGTCCAGCACCAGGATGATGTTGGGCGCAACCTGGTCGCTCACGAAGGGCGGCACGGCATAGTATTGATCCATCGTTTGGGCCTGGGCTGCGCCGGCCCCTGACAGACAGCCTACCAGCGCGAGCATGACGGTTCCACGAAGTGCAAGGTTCCGGCTATTCATGGCACCCTCCCTCTTCTCCACCGTGATCGTTGTTCTTTCAATCCGTCCTTGAGGACGGGCTATTCCGGCAACAGTAGAATCATCCGATCGATCCTGTCTTGCGATCCCTTTTCAAGGTGGTATTTCACCTCGATATCCACCCTGAGATACTTGGCGCTCAGCTCGTCACCGTGGCGATCTAATAGCACCGCATCAGGGGCCAAACTATAGGTCTTACGATCGATCTGAAACGTGGTTTCATAGATGCCGGTGATCGTTCCGCTCTGGTACCCGACCGTCATCGTCACCACTGGTTGATCTGCCCGAAGCGATGCGGGCGCGAAGCCGATCAGCATGCCCATCACCATTGCCAGTACGAGCGCCGCGCGGCGGCTCCATTGTGTCGTTCCGTCCTTGATGCTCATCGGTCTGGCCTCC
>JBQTIO010000010.1:0-10918 GCA_052388075.1 Nitrospiraceae bacterium | reverse complement strand
GCAAGTCCCCCTTCGAGCTGTTTCATCCCGACTATCACGCCGTCATTCGTAAGCGGACTCATGAATTGCTGGAAGGCAGCGGGCTGGTGTCGATGCTCGAGGAGAAAATCGTGACGCTGGACGGAACACCCGTCGATGTCGAAGTCAGCGCGGCCCGGTTCATGGATGAAGACGGGCCGGCCATCCTGGTGACGCTGCGAGACATCAGCGAACGGAAGCGGCTACAAGAAAGATTACGCAAGGCCGAGCGAATCGCCGAACTCGGGACGGTTGCCTCCGGCATGGCGCACGAGATCGGCACGCCGATGAACGTCATCCTCGGCCGTGCCGAATACCTGATGGAGCGCGTGACGGAAGAACCGATCAAGAAGGGATTGAAGACGATCGTCACCCAGGTGGAGCGCATCACCAGAGTGATGAACCAACTGTTGACCTTTGCGCGGCGCAAGTCGCCGGAGCGCCGACCCCTTGATTTACGTCCCATTATTGAAAGCACTCTTGAGATCTTCCAAGAACGGCTGGCGAAGAACAACATCAAGGTGGAAACCTCCCTCACGGCTTCCTGTCCTCCCGTCTTGGCGGATGCCGATCAGATGAGTCAGGTCGTGATCAATCTGGTGATGAATGCCATCCACGCGATGCCGGATGGGGGTGTGCTGCGGATTGCGCTGGCGCCGGCCGAAGAGATGGTCGGGCTTACGGTTGCCGACACGGGTCACGGGATTCCGCGAGAGGCAATCCAGCGGATATTCGAACCGTTCTTTACCACCAAAGAGTTCGGCAAAGGGACCGGCTTGGGGCTCACCGTTGTCAAGGACATCATTGAAGAACATCGAGGCTCGATCACGGTCGAGAGCGAACCCGGAGCAGGCACAACATTCACCGTTTTGCTGCCGGTGTGTTCGGACAGCTGACAAGTGAACATGAAAGCAAGCTGACACTGGGACCTATCAGCCTGCAACCTGCGACTTGTCAGCTCACACCGCCTCAGCTCTCACCTCTGTGGCATCTCGCGCCAGTGTATCCCATCCCGGTTGTGGTCTTTCTCGCCACCGGAATCTTGTCCCATCAGCTTCTCGCGAGGATTTCCCCAGAATTCCAGCCATTTGGCAGCCCGCCCTTTCGGCATGTCCCTTGCCCTTTGTCACCGTCAAGAGGGTGGGAAAAGGAAGGAAATTGGATCAACGAGGATGAGCGTGACGGAGAAAAAGGCTGCGGTCGTGCTGATCGTCGAAGATGACCGGGAGATGCTCAGCCTGCTCTGCGATGAGTTTTGGGGAGCCCAGTATCGGTTGCGGCAGGCCAAGGACGGCGACGAGGCCTTTCGGATGGTCTTAGCGGCGGCGCCGGATCTGATCTTGACTGATCTCCGTATGCCGGCCGGAGGGGCGGATTACATCAGCCGTCTGCGAACGATCGCGCCGAAATGTCCGATCGTGGTGATGACGGCGTTCGGAGATGCCGCCACCAAAGTCTCGGTTCAGCAGGCCGGGGCCGACGCGTACTTCGACAAGCCGGTCCGGATTGCCGAACTGAAGCACTGTGTGCAAGAGTTGCTGAGCCACAATGATCCTGGGCAACGAGGAGCTGACAAGGTAGCAGGCTGACAAGCTCAACATGGAGTGAGGAAGAATCATACTTGCTAGCATGTCTCTTGTGAGGAATAGAAGGAATGGCACGGCCAGGAGGTGAGAACGTAGCAAGCTGACAAGTTCACGTGAAGTGCCGGGTGTCAGCTTGTAAGCCTGTGCGCGTGTCGCCTGTTAGCCTCGAAGGAACCGAGATGGCCGGGTCTCAGTCAGATCCTCTGCCCCCATCCCCTCTCGCCGACCCGATCCTCGCGGCACGGCTTGAAGCGATCAAGCAGTTAGCGGGGGGATTGTCCGATCGCGTAGCCGTCATGGACCGCGAATTCAACGTGGTCTATGCGAACGAAGCGGCCTGGGCCGTCGACCAGACCGGCACTAATCACCGACCTCGGGCCAAGTGCTACGAAGCGTTCGCGCAGCGGGCGGATCCCTGCGGCACCTGCCCCGCGATCAAGGTGTTCGAGACGCCGGAGGCTCAATGCGTCTCCTGCTCCAGTGGCGGCGATGGCACGGCCTGCGGGATGCAGCAGGCTTTTCCGTTGCCCGATGGACAGGGAGCGGTGGCTTCCTTGCTCGTGCTGTTCAAGCCGGTCTCGAAGCCCACCGATCGATCAACGACGCAGGTGCCGGAGGAGCTGCCCCCTCCGACCGCGCGAGAGCGCCTGGGCGAATTGATCGGCCGAAGTTCGGCCATGCAGCAACTCTTCGACATGATCGCGCTCGTCGCGGAAAGCCAGGCCACCGTGTTGATTCAGGGCGAAAGCGGGACTGGGAAGGAATTGGTCGCCAGGACCATCCACCGGCTCAGCCATCGCCACGACAAGCCGTTCATCGTGGTCGACTGTGGCTCGCTCCCGGAAACCCTGCTGGAAAGTGAATTGTTCGGCCACAACAAAGGGGCGTTTACCGGGGCTGTGGCAAGTAAGCGGGGCCTCTTTGAGGAGGCCGACGGCGGTACGCTGTTCCTCGACGAAATCGGCGACACAACCCCGCCCTTTCAAGCCAAACTCCTCCGCGTGTTACAGGAGGGAGAGCTGAAACGCGTGGGGGGGAACCAGCGGATCAGGGTCGATGTGCGGGTCATTTCGGCAACGAACAAGGATCTCACGGAACTGGTCAAGGCGAAAAGCTTCCGGCAGGATCTTTATTATCGGCTCGCGGTCCTGCCGCTCTATCTGCCGCCGCTCCGGGCACGGCGGGAGGATATTCCGCTACTGGCGGAACATTTTGTGGCCTGGTCGTGCAAGCGGCACCGTCAACCGGTTCGGCGCATAACGGAAGCGACGATGCAGTCGCTGCGCGAGGCTGGATGGCCCGGGAATGTCCGCGAGCTTCAGCATTACATTGAGCGCAGCGTGATCATGACCACGGGCCCCGCACTCCTGTGCGCGAAGCTTGGGGCGCCCGACCCCGTCGGCGAGGAGGATTTACAGTCAACGGTGCGGGAAGCGGTGTCTCAAGCGGAGCGCAGCCGCATTGTTGATGCTCTCATGAAGACCGGCGGAAACCGCGTGAAGGCAGCCAGACTGCTCAAGATTAGCCGGGCGAGTCTCTACAACAAACTGCGTACCTACTGCATTCAGTAACCTCTTTGCTTGCCCCATTCCGCCCCATTTTTCAGGTTGAACTGTCTATCAATCTGGACAGCCTAACTTATTGGAATTGTGAATAGTGACGCGAGCCTCCCTCGGGAACCGTCCATCCCAGTGGATTATTGCGCCAGTCCATACCGAGCGAACGTGTCTCCCGCAGGTGATCATCGGCGCTGCCATCAAGGGAATCAGGTGATTCTTGCAACTGTGGAGATTTGCGGCACAAAGGTTGCGGTGGGAAGAAACCGCTGGTGAGGGTTTGGGTGATTTTGGACCGGCCTCCGAATGACCCGCTCCTTCGCAAGAAGGAACCCTTCACCAGCTCTTAGCTCGCCAGTGAATCATGGCCGGAGGTCAAGCGGAGGCCGGTTCCATCTCTTACCTACGTATCGCGGGGTCGTGAAGTGGACGATCGATATAGCCAATGCTTCTACAACCAGTCCGCCCATAATGGCGGACATATCAGAGGAGGCCGTGCGATGAGGCGGTTTATGACTCAACCCACAAGTAGGCCAGGGCGTCCGGGCGTCGTGCTGATGCTACAGGCCGTCCTCCTGGCCGGCAATATGGTAGTCGCGCCAGGGCTGTTTGCCGCGGGGTCCGGCGATCCTTCACATGCGGGCCACGCGATGCCGGTGGCTATGCCGGGCTGGACCCAACAGCTGAAGGGGCAGACGGTGGTGGAGAACGCGATCGAGGGGCGCGCGGGGAACGCGCAAAAAATGGAGATGCAGCATCATCGCCTGATGCAGAAACTGGAGCAGCAGGCGCAGAAAGACGCGCAGGCGCAGCAGACGTCCGGCGCGTTCAACAACATGTCGATGATGCACCAGTATATGGGGCAGGACGGCAGCAGCTTTCTCCTGATGACTGATTCCGGGAAGGGCGAGCCGGTCATGACTTCCGGAGGGCGATGTCCGGCTGGTGCGCCGACGAAGCAGTTTGACGTGTCGATGATCAACATCGAGATCACGTTGAACCGCTGGCTCGACTTCTATCCGGGGTACATGTATGTGCTGACGGAGGACATGGAGAAAGTCCGCGCCGAAGAAGCCAAGAACAAGGACGCACGTGAAAAGGACGGGTTCGATCCGGGCGCGGTCAGCACGGGCCTGCAGGGCGATATGATTCAGCCGCTGGTTATTCGGGCGAACCAGGGCGATTGCGTCAAGATGACGCTGCGCAACCAGATGGAATCCGAGGATGGGAGCCTGTTCATTCAGGCCTCCAGCATGATCGTGAGCGCGACCGGCAAGCCGGCCACGACCACGAACCCCGATTCCATCGTCGCGCCGGGCAAGTCGCAGGATTTCGAGTGGTATATCCATCCGCACATGCAGGAAGGCGTGCGGCAGTTCCACTCCTACAGCCACGACCGCGAGCTCACGGTCCTCGGTCTCTTCGGCGCCTTTATCGTGGAACCGAAGGGATCAAAATATCTTGATGCTCTCGGAAGCGGCGGGCCGGCGCCGGAGACCAAGACCGGCTGGCAGGTGAATATCGATAACGGGTCCGGACCGGACTTCCGCGAGTTCGTGCTCTTTTACCACGAAATCGGCGATGAAGCGTTCCGCCCGTTAAACAAGAAAGGCGACTTCCTGCCCCAACGCGATCCCTTGACGGATGCCTATCGTCCGGGTGGTCGGGCGATCAACTATCGCAGCGAGCCGTTCGGTATCGATCAGATGCATCTGCAGCACGAGTATTTCGGGTTTGAAGATGAATCGATGGCCTATAGCGCCTACACGTTCGGCGATACGCCGACCACGATCGCCCGCGGCTACCTGGGCGATCCGGTCAAGTGGCGCCTCGTCCACGGCGGATCCGAAGTGTTCCACTCCCACCATCCGCACAGCGGATCAATCCGCTGGCAACGGAGCCCCGGCACCGAGCCGAACAATCTCTGGGCCATGGGTCAGGACGGCCCAGTCAAGTATCCGGTGGTGCGGACCAAGTCCGATCGCGTGGACGTAGAAGTCATCGGTCCGTCCGAAGCGTTGGACCTGGAGCCGGAATGCGGCGGCGGCGGCTGCCAACATTTGGCGGGCGAATTCCTGTATCACTGCCACGTCGCCCATCACTATGTGGCTGGCATGTGGGGCTATGGCCGGTTCTACAATACGCTCCAAGTGGGGGCCGCGCATACGGACAGCATGCCGGACCTGCGGGAGCTGCCGGACCGCCAAGGCCGGATGAAGCTCGGCGTCTCGTCCGACAAGCTGATCGGAACGACCGTCGATTGGTTCGGCAAGACGTTTACGATCGTCGATAAGAGCCAGAAGACCAACTGGAAATCGGACCCGGTCATCGTGAACATCAAAGATTGGGTTGAGATGTTCCTTCCGGCTCAGGGCAAGCCTGGTCACACAGACAACGAGAAGGGCCAAATCCTCGCCTATGACTCGACCGTGTGGGACTGGAAGTGGGACGGCAACATCGCGCGCGGCGAGCGAGAAGGCACCGCACAGAATCCGAAGTACACATGGGCCGCCAAGTGGGACGACAGCACCAGACCGGCCATTCTCTTTGACCCGACCACGGGCAAGATGTCCTGGCCGTTGTTAAAACCGCACTTCGGCAAGCGGGCGCCGTTCTCGGCCAACCACAGCGGCGCGCCATGGCTGGAACCGATTCACCAGGACGAAAACGGTGAACGGACCTCCGAGCCGGCCAAACCGGGCGAGCAGGGCCGATGGAGTCTCTGCCCCGATAATGCCAATCGAAAACATTACAACATCCATTTCGTCCGCATGCCGATCACCCTGGCTAAGAAACAGGGGAAGGAGCCGGCCATGGTCGACAAGGACGGCTTAATCTACGTGCTCCATGAGGAAGAGCGTTTGACCAGGGCGAACGACGATCTGAAACTTCCGGCGGTCATCCGCGCCAACGTGTATGACTGCGTGGACTTGATCCTCACCAGCGAGTGGGACGACGACGATTACACGAATTTCCAATCGTCCAAGGTCAACATCCATCCGCACTTTTTCCAGTTCGACACGGGGAATTCGGATGGCGTGATTTCCGGCTTCGAGTATGAAATGTCGGTCCGGCCGTTCACCATGTGGGGGAAGAAGACCAACCATGGTTTGCCGGCGCCGATGGTGGCGAAGATCGTGGGTGGTGCCAAGGCAGGGGCGACATCCATCAAGATCCAGATGGCTCCTGGCGCGACGGCGTTTCACGTCAACAGCGAGGTGATGGTCGGCATGGATTGCTTGCAGAAGGGCAACGATCCGACGGCCTCACTGTCGCGGGACAAGAGCTGCCAGGAAGTCGCCAGGATCAAGGACATCAAGGGCACGCAGGTCACCTTCTTCAAGCCGCTGAGGCATAATCATCCGGCAGGCGATCTGGTGTCACCGGAGTTCGTCCGCTATCGGTGGTGGGTGGACGTGGATATGGGGACCGTGTTCTGGCACGACCACGCATTCGGCGCGACGACCTGGCCGCATGGGGGGTTCGGCGTGACGATCGTGGAGCCGTTCGGGTCCACCTATCACGATCCGAAGAACGGCAAACTGGTGTACAGCGGTCCGATCGCGGACATTCACAGCAACGAACCGATCGGAGCCGGCGTGAGCGGCAGCTTCCGTGAGTTGATGGTGTCCATCCACGACACGGTGCCGCACACGGTCAATGTCATCGAGGCCGGCAATCCTCCGGGCCAGCCGATCGAAGTGGCGCTGGAGGCCGGCAAGACCGTGTCCTTCCAGATGCCGGAGAAGATCATGAATGCGCCGAACAAGTACATCAACGGCGGAACGCACACGACCGGCAGCGGCTTCAATTTCCGCGCGGCACCGTTTGCACAACGCCTGTCGAACAACCCGGATACATCACAGTTGTTCAGCAGCGCGATCCATGGAGACCCGGGTACGCCGTTGCTGCGGGCGTACACGGGAGACACGATGGTGTTCCGCCTGTTGCACCAGCTGATGAACGAATCTCACGTCTGGACTATTTCGGGCCACACCTTCCTCACGGAACGGTATGCGGCAGATGCCAATCGGAAGAACTCGATTCACGTCGGGATTGCCGAACGGTATGACCTTGTCACGAAGGCCGGAGGATTCCAGGGCATGCCGGGCGACTACATTCATTTCAACGGTCGAACGTCACACTTTGCCGAAGGTGGATGGGGGATCGTGCGCGTGCTCGACAAGGAAACGGCGGATCTGAAGCCACTCCCCAAGGGGACCAATCCTCTCGGGATTCCAGCAGCCCCCAGCTCAGTCTGTCCGGCTGATGCTCCGGTAAAGAGTTTCAACGTCGTGTCGTTGGACCGTCCGATGAAGCTCCATCCGAAGGCACCGGATGTGATCGAGGTGGACTTCGAGCGGAAGATCGAAATGACGATGCCGGAAGGCAAGATCTACGCGCTTGAAGAGGAGGCCACGACCGTGGCAGGCAACGTGATGCCGAATCCACTCACGCTGCGCGCCAATCTGGGCGACTGCATCAAGGTGAATCTGAAGAACAAGATGAAGGCCAGCCGGGCGTCGTTCTTTGCGCCGGGCCTGGCCTTCGATCCGAAAGACAGTCAGGGCCTGAACGTCGGGAACAACCCGGGCGATCAGACGATTGCCCCAGGCGAGGGCCGCACCTATACCTACTACGCCCATCCCGCGAACAAGGAGACGACGTCACTGGTGTGGGATGGTGGTAACGTGGTCGTCAATCCGCGCAACGGATTGTATGGCGCGATGATCATCGGCCCGAAGGGCTCCCAGTATCGGGACCCTGTCACGGGAGCCGATATCTCGCAGAAGAATTCGTGGCGTGCCGACGTCATCGTCGATGCCAGCTTGCCGGAGAACGTTGGGAAGCGGAACTACCGAGATGTAGCCCTCTTCTTCCAGGATGAGGACAACATCATCGGCACCGCGTTCATGCCCTACGTGCAAAACGTGGCAGGGCTGACATCGGTCAACTATCGCGCGGAACCGTATAAGTTCCGCGAGGAACAGGGCTGCTCGCTGGGCAAGATTTTCCAGCCCTGCGTCGTGGACAAGCCCGAGGATCCGGCGACGCCGCTGATCGAGGCGCATGCCGGTGACCCGATCCGTATCCATGTGATCGGCGCGAACAGCGAGCAGAACGGGATGTTCGGGGTCGAAGGCCATGAGTGGCCGATCGAGCCCTACATGCCGGGGGCCGACATGATCAGCGTGGTAGAGTACGCCGGGTCTGAGACCCTCGATGTCTTCATCCGCGGTGGTGCGGGCGGGCCGTATCGCCAGGCGGGAGACTTCGTGTGGTCCAATGCGCGGCTGCCCTACACGCAATCCGGACAATGGGGCTATCTCCGTGTGTTGCCGGTCGGCGATTCACGGATCCAGCCGTTGGGCGCTGCGGAAATGGGCGCCAAGCGGGCGGCAGTAGAACCGCAGGCCCAGGCTATTCCGACCGCTATGAGGTAAGCGACAGCGTGACAGTTCGGGTCCAGGAGGGGGAGTTGCGCCGAAGGTGTGGCTCCCCCATCTTTTGTGAAGTGTTGAGTTGTGAATTGTGAGTGTTGAGTTGGGGAAATTCGATAACTCAAACCTCACAACTAAGAACTCAGCACTCGAAGAAGGGGGAGGCCGGAGTGAAGTCGATGTTAAGAACCATCGCGGCGGGATTGATCGCCGTATGTTTCGGCGGTCCTGCCGGGGCCTATGAAGAGGTACCGGTCACGGACGGGGGCACAGTTTCCGGCACCATCATGCTGGCGGGCGAGGTGCCGAAGCCCAAAGGGTACAATCTCGTGACGTTGCCGGACCCCTATTATTGCGGGCGCATTTCTGATGGGCAGGGCTGGCGCATCCTGCGACCGTTCCAGGTCGGACCGGCGGGCGAGTTTCGCGAGGTGGTGGTCTACTTAGAGGGGATCGACCAGGGCAAACCCTTCGACGAAAGGAGAGCTGGGGCGTGGCGGTCGCCAATCCGTACTTTTCCAAGACGGATGAGCAGGGCCGGTTCATCATGACCGATGTGCCGCCCGGCACCTATAAGCTGGGTCGTCTGGCATCCCTACGTCCGTAGCACGATCGAGCGAACTGTCACCATCGGCCCGAAGGGGACCGTGGAGGCCACTATCGTGGTCCCGGCCCCGACCGGGCGGCTCTACGCCAACGAGGTGCTGGATCATCCGTACGTCCGGTACAACGTGCCCGAGGAAATGCAGAGAAACATCGATCCGATGATCAAGAAGCAGCATCACTGAACAGGGAGAAAGTCAAACGTCAATCGTCAACCGTCATTCGATAAGAGGCTTCTTCTCCGATTGACGAATGACGCATGGCGATTGACGGAATCACGAAAGCCCATGGCAAGAGAGACAATCTTCAGCGGGATAGTCGGCCTATTGGCATGTTCTCTGATGGCCGCATCCGCGCTGGCCGATCACGAATCGTCGAAACAGCCTCCGCTCTGGACGCCGCTCGACGAAGCGGAACGGTTGGCGACGATGGAGGTTCCCGGAGGGATGGTTCCCGTACCGTCAGGATCGTTTCTCATGGGAAGCGATCCGCAGAAGGACCGCGCCGCAGGGCCGCAAGAACTTCCACAGCATCAGGTCTACCTGGATGCGTTCTGGATCGACCGTTACGAGGTCTCGAACGTCGAATACTTGCGCTTCGTGCTCGGGACGGGAACGGAGTGGCCGAAATTCTGGCGGGAGAGTCCGTTTCCGGAAAAGGCCGCGCTCCATCCGGTGATCAATGTCAGTTGGCATGATGCCGATGCCTATTGTCGATGGGCCGGCAAGCGGCTTCCCACCGAAGCGGAATGGGAAAAAGCAGCGCGCGGCGAGTATGCGCGGATCTTTCCCTGGGGCGACGAACCGGCCGGGTGGATCAAGGGCAACATCGCGCATCCCGGATCGAAGCGCGGGTTCAAGTATCCGCCGCTGGCGAATGTAACACGCTATGACAAGGGCGTGAGTCCCTACGGCGCCTATCAGATGGCCGGCAATGTCAGTGAGTGGGTATCGGATTGGTTCGACCCCGAGTACTACCGGCGGGGTTTCGATGTGAACCCACATGGCCCGGAGGGTGGCGATATGAAAGTGTTTCGCGGCGGGTCCTGGAATGAAGATCCGGAGGTCGCTCGTTCCGCCGGCCGCAACGCCGGACCGCCTGATCGGAAGAGCTATTTGACAGGATTTCGATGCGCCAAGTCAGAACAAGCGCCAATGGCCATTCGCCAATCGTCAACCGATGAGGACGCCGTGGGCGAAACTAGCCACCAGTCAACCGTCAGTGGTTACGGAAAGAGGGACCCATCGATAACCCCCCTATCCAGTGGCCAGTGACTAATGACATCCGGGCAATGAACGGACCTGGTTCGAAACGGCCCCCTGACATCGATTCTGATGCGGCATGTGGTTCGCCCTCGCTTCCCTCCATATTGTTGCCGCCGTGAGCTGGCTCGGGGGGATGATTTTTCTCTCCCTGGTTCTGGCACCCCTGGTCAGAAGCCACCAGGCTGCGCCTGCATTCATGGCGCTGTTTCGATCTGCCGCGCTGCGGTTCCGGATCGTCGTGTGGGTGGCCATGGGAGTTCTGCTGACGACCGGCCCGATGCTCCTGGCACAACGGGGCATGCAGCTGACGAATCCGGCCTCCTGGTCGCAGATTGTCAGCCTGAAACTCGGGCTGGTCGCCCTGCTGCTCACGCTCACCTTCCTGCACGACCTGGTGCTTGGACCCGGAGTCAGTCAAGTCAGCGCAATACCGGCCGCTTCGAGGACGG
>JBQTIO010000009.1:0-3628 GCA_052388075.1 Nitrospiraceae bacterium | reverse complement strand
GAAAAACACTGGCATGGGAGCTCTGCGGGTCGGGATGGGCTACCCGGGGATGCGGCTACTCGAAAAACGTTTTCATCTTATCGAAGAATCCATCTCCGTTGGCTTCCATGGACATCCCGCTTTCCTTGGCGAATTCCATGAGGAGTTCTTTCTGTCGCGCAGTCAGTTTGGTCGGGATCTGCACCTTGATCGTGTACAAGTGATCGCCGGTCGCGCCCCCCTTGAGACTGGGGATGCCGAGTCCCTTGATCCGGAGGAGTTTATCGTGTTGCGTTCCCGGTGGAATCTTGATGACGGTGTCTCCCTTGAGTGTAGGAACCTCGACTTTTCCGCCGAGCACCGCCGTGACGAGGCTGATCGGGACATCGCACTGGATATCGAGGCCCTTTCGTTGAAAGATCGGATGGGGTTTGACCGTGATCGCGACATAGAGGTCCCCGGGCGGGCCTGCGTTGACCCCGTGCTCGCCTTCATTGGAGAGACGAAGCCGCATTCCGGTTTCGATGCCGGCAGGAATATGGACCGCAATTGTCCGCTCTTTGTACGTCCGCTGTCGGCCCTGACAGGTTGTGCAAGGTTCCGTCACAATCTGACCGGCGCCCTCGCATTGACCGCAGGGCCGGCTGACGCTGAAGAATCCCTGTTGGAAGCGGAGCTGTCCTGCGCCTTTGCAGCTGGGGCAGGTCTTGACCGACGCGGCCGATTTCGCCCCGGTTCCTTTACAGTCGCTGCATAGTTCCCACCGGGGAATCTTGAGCTTTGCCTCTTTGCCGTACACGGCTTCTTCGAAGGAGAGCTCCAGGTTGTATTGCAGGTCGTTGCCCCGTTCCGCCCTGGCTCCCCCGCGGGCTTGCCCGAAGAAATCTTCGAAGATGTCGTTAAAGACGTCTCCAAAGCCGCCCCGACCGAAGTCAAAGCCTTCGAATCCTCCCTGACCCTGTTGCGCGCCGGCATGCCCGAACATGTCGTAGCGTTTCCGCTTCTCCTGGTCGCTCAGAACTTCGTACGCTTCGTTGATTTCCTTGAACTTTTCTTCTGCGGCCTTCTTTTGGTGGTCGCCGGTCTGCAGATCAGGATGGTGCTGGCGGGCCAATTTCCGGTAAGCCTTCTTCAGCTCATCGTCGGAAGCGGTCTTTGTGACGCCGAGGAGAGCGTAGTAGTCTTGCTTTGCCACGGATGCCATTGCTCTTACGGGAGTACAGAAAGACCGAGTTCCCATGCCCGGGGGAAACTCGGTCTGTCTGATGGGTATTCTAGGCTACTTCTTGTCTTTGTCTACTTCTTCGAATTCTGCATCCACGACCTTCTCATCAGTCTTGGTGCTGCCGGCTCCGGCCCCGTCTCCGGTCCCTGCGCCCGGCGCGCCCGTGGCTGAGGCCGCTTTCTTGTACATCTCCTCGGCCAGTTTGTGCGAGGCGGTCATGAGCGTTTGGGTCGCTGATTCAATGGCCTCGGCGTCGGAGCCCTCCAGGGCTTTCTTCAGCGCCGCCACGGCGTCCTGGATTTTCGTTTTGTCCTCCGCCGAGACCTTGTCCCCGTATTCCGCGATGTTCTTCTCCGTCTGGTAGACAAGATTATCCGCCTGGTTCTTGGCTTCCGCGAGCTTGCGTCGTTTCTTGTCGTCCTCGGTGTGCGCCTGCGCATCCTTGACGAGCTTTTCCACTTCGTCCTTGCTGAGACCGCTCGAGGCCGTGATCTTGATGGATTGCTCCTTCTGCGTAGCCAGGTCCTTGGCCGAGACGTGCACGATCCCGTTGGCGTCGATGTCGAAGGTCACTTCGATCTGCGGCATGCCCCGAGGAGCCGTGGGGATTCCGACCAGGTCGAACTGGCCGAGGAGCTTGTTGTCGTTGGCCATTTCACGTTCGCCTTGGAACACCCGGATCGTCACGGCCGTCTGATTGTCCGCGGCGGTCGAAAATACCTGGCTCTTCTTGGTCGGGACGGTCGTATTGCGTTCGATGAGCTTGGTGAAGACGCCGCCGAGTGTTTCGATGCCCAATGAAAGCGGCGTGACATCGAGAAGCAGGACATCTTTCACTTCACCCTTGAGGACACCGCCTTGAATGCCCGCGCCGATGGCGACGACTTCGTCCGGGTTCACTCCACGATGCGGTTCCTTGTTGAAAAACTCCTTCACCACCTGAATCACTTTCGGCATACGGGTCATGCCGCCGACCAGCACGATTTCCTGGATATCCTTGCCGGTCACCCCGGCATCGGCCAAGGCCTTGCGGCAAGGCTCGATCGTGCGTTGAATCAGGTCGTCCACCAGCTGTTCCAGCTTGGCTCGCGTAAGTTTGGTCACCAAGTGCCGGGGGCCGCTTGCATCAGCGGTGATGAATGGCAGGTTGATTTCAGTTTCCTGAGAAGAAGACAGTTCGATCTTTGCCCGTTCGGCCGCCTCTTTGAGGCGTTGGAGCGCCATGCGGTCTTTTCTGAGATCGATTCCCTGGTCTTTCCTGAATTCATCGACCAGCCAATCCATCACGCGTTGGTCGAAATCGTCGCCACCGAGGTAGGTATCGCCGTTGGTGGATTTCACCTCAAACACGCCTTCGCCGATTTCCAGAATTGAGATGTCGAAGGTGCCGCCGCCCAAATCGTACACGGCGATCCGCTCATCTTTCTTCTTATCCAGGCCATACGCGAGCGAAGCAGCGGTTGGCTCGTTGATGATGCGGAGGACGTTGAGGCCGGCAATCTGGCCCGCATCCTTCGTGGCTTGGCGCTGACTGTCGTCGAAATAGGCCGGGACGGTGACGACGGCTTCGGTGATTTTCTCGCCAAGATAGTCTTCCGCAGTCTGCCGCATTTTCTGGAGGATCATGGCCGAGACTTCCGGGGGGCTATAGCGTTTGCCACGCAATTCAACGTGGGCGTCACCGTTGTCCGCTTCGATCACTTTATAGGGAAGCCGTTTCAAGGCCTCTTGAACCTCCCGGCTCTTGAACTTTCGGCCCATGAGGCGCTTCACGGAGAAAATCGTGTTTTCAGGGTTAGTGATGGCTTGCCGTTTGGCAATTTGACCGACGAGGCGCTCGTTCTTGTCGGTGATGGCCACGACGGAAGGCGTGGTACGGCTCCCTTCGGCGTTGGCGATCACGATGGGGTCTCCACCGCTCATGATGGCTACGCAGGAGTTGGTTGTGCCGAGGTCGATGCCGATGACTTTACCCATTTGATAGACTCCTTCCTTCCCGAATATCAGCGGCTGAATGAGGTCACTGCGTTAGTCCGCAGGCAAATCTTCTGCATTGGTGTTCGTCGGGCCCGATGACACACTGACCATCGCGGCACGGAGAATTCGGTCGTACAGGCGATAACCCTTTTGGAACTCGTCCACGACGTGATTGGATGGCACGCTGTCGGAGGGCACATGAGCGACGGCCTGATGCGCGTTCGGGTCGAACGCCTGGCCGACCGCCTCGACCGCTTGTACGCCGAACTTCGCGAGGGCTCCCGACAATTGCTTCAGCGTCAAATCCACGCCTTGGACCAACGCCGAACTCCCTCCATTGTCCTGCGCGGCCTTGATCGCCCGCTCCATGTTGTCGACCACCGGTAACAGCTCCTTGAGCAACTGTTCATTCCCGAATCTGATCTGGTCCCGCTGATCGCGCTGCGT
>JBQTIO010000008.1:0-4328 GCA_052388075.1 Nitrospiraceae bacterium | reverse complement strand
TAGGGCGCTGGAGTCGTATCAAGACGGGTCTTGAATCGATCCTCGTAGGCCCAGGCCTTCACGAGCGCCTGCATCTGTTCGGCTTTGAGTTCTTCCTTGTAGACGAGTCGCTCGTCGAGAAACACCAGCAACCATCCACGATCGGGATAGGCGAAGTAGACGCCTTCTCCCGCGTGCACCCCCGAGTTCCATCCCTTTGGGGCCTCCCCTACCGCCACCCGCGACCGTGGAATCAAACTGAGATCCGACATGACGAAGAACTGGGTGAATTCACTCCGAAGATGCGGAGGTTCTCCCCAGGCATTCACCACCGCCCGCGTGGTGATGTGGTCCAGGACGAGATTGTTCGCTCGCACCAACGATTCCTGCTGCTCCAATGTCGGCAGTCCCTTGCAACCGCCGGCTGCAGCCAGCACCAGAAGACAAGACAGCACAACAAACATCCGGGGGAGTTGAAAAGTTTCAAGTTGCATGTTTTGAGTTACTGGTTAAAGGTCATGCCATCCGAAAGAACTGAAACTTTCCACTTGCAACTTCTAACTTGGAACTTGTGGCGATGCCTGTCCCCATTATCATCATCATCACGTGGGTATGGCGGAAGCCGTCGCTCCTGCGACTCTCCGACCGACCCTTCCGGCCTCGACCGGGCGGAAGCCTTCGGAAATTCCCTCGCAGACTCGGTCAGTTTCCGCCTTCCCTCCCGGCCAAGGCTCGGTGGGTCCCCGCTCGTCCGGCGAAATCCGCTCCGGCTCCCGCCATACGCACGTGAACGCTGGCATAACTGCACGAAAGACGGAGGAACCGCTCCTTCTGTTCTCCACTTCACCCCGTACCAAAGGAAACCCCGCCTGTGAACCCCATTCTTCGGGGAAAAAACGGGGTGAAACCGTGGTACGGGGTTCACATGAGCCTCCTGGATTTCGGCTCGACTGGCTTCACCGGCTGACAGACATCGCACTGACAGAGTCGTCTCAGCAGTGAATAGGCATAGATACCCGTGTCATGACCGTCGCTCCATTTGAATTGCAGCGCATACCGCCCGACCGGTTGGATATCCTGCACCATGATCAGCAGCGGCACCTCGTCGCTCTTGAGACGACGCTCCCCGGTCCATTCATCCACACAGGCTGCGCAGGGACAATGCTGCCGGAGATAGCGAACCGGGTAGACGCCCTGATGCCCGTCGTTCCACTGAATCCCCAGCACCCCTTTGTCGAGCCACGCCATATCACGTGGCTCGAGCGCCACCGCGGTCATGGCATCACCTCCCGTGAGTAGCGGGACAGGCACCGGCAATACCGGAGCCAGTCCCGCACCGACAATACCGGAGCCAGTCCCGCGCCGTCATGCCGACAATCCGGACGACAACAAATCCAACGGCGGCAACCGCTTGCCCGCAACCACCGTCACATAGCCCTCGATCGCCTCCTCGACTTCGCGTCGCACCTGGCCGGTGGCCTTGAGCCGGGTGAGAAGCGGGGGAGCCAGCCGAATGGCTTGCTGAAGAAACGAGAGACTCCCGCGCGAGAGAGCCACGCAACCAACCCGTTGACGCAACGCACAGACCGGACACACGAGCCCGCCGGCTAGCGGAGAAAATTGCGGGTCGCCGAGCACCTGCGCCTTCCCGCAGGCCGCGCAATGATCGGTCTGCGGACGAAACCCGATCAGCCCCAACAACCGGACTTGAAACAATAAGGCCTTGCAGGCCGGGTCTCCGCTCCGGTGGAGCGACGCCAGTCCCTGCTCGAGGGTGTCAAACAACCGGGGATCCGGGTCTCCATCGGGCGTCATCGCCGTCACCACATTGACCATCCGCGCCGCGGCAGCCATCAGATCAAGGTCCTCCCGCAGCGACTGGAACGACTGCACGAGATCGATTTGCGAAATCCGAAACAACGAGTCCCCTGGCTTCTCGAAGAGATTGACCCGGCACAGTGTGAAGGGCTCGAGCGCCGCGCCAAATCGACTTTTCTGACGCCGGGCCCCGCGGGCCACCCCGCGAATCTTACCGAGACTCTTGGCATAGAAGGTCACAATGCGGTCGGCATCGCCCCATCTGCGGCTTCGCAAGATGATCGCCGTTGCCTTTACGAGCGGCATGGCTCGAACCTTTCGTGCATGGCCCGACTGAACGGTGAACCGACGCCGGCAGCCCTCACCGGAGGTGTTCCAGGAAAAGGGTTGCCAGGGTGAGATAAATGGTGATGCCCGTGATGTCGTTGGCCGTCGTGACGAATGGACCCGCCGCGACGGCCGGGTCCACGCCCATGCGCTTGAGGACAACCGGCATGATCGTCGCCATGCTGGTCGATACCAGGAACGCGATGATCAGCGACACCCCGACGACCATGCCCAGGTATCCCTCCTGCAATGCCCAGCCCACCACCGTCAGCGTCAGGCCGCAGGCGAGACCCATGACCAGGCCGATCTTCACCTCGCGAAAAAAGACCGGCCAGATATCGGTGAGTTCGACCAGACCGGTCGCCAATCCGCGAATGATCAGCGTTGAGGACTGCAATCCTACGTTGCCGCCCATGGCCGCAATGACCGGAATAAAGCTGACGATCGCCACGACTTCCTGGATCGTATAGCGAAAATACCAGAGAATCGCGCCGGACAGCAGACTGCCGACCAAATTGGTAAAAAGCCACGGCAACCGCAACCGCGCCGAGCCAAAACTGGAAGACTTCGAAACCATCTCCTCCTCAATGGCGCCGGCCATCTTGAGCATATCTTCGGTCGCTTCTTCCCGAATGACGTCCACCACATCGTCGACCGTGATGATCCCCATCAGCCTGCCGTCCTTCTCCACCACCGGAATGGCCAGCAGGTTATAGCTGGCCACCTGCCGCGCCACTTCTTCCTGATCCATGTCGACCGTCACGCTCATCACATCCCGCGCCATGATGTTCTTCAACGGGGTCGCCGGGGGCACCGTCAACAGTTGCCGCAGAGAGAGCACCCCGACCAGATGCTCCTCCTTGTCCGTCACGTAAATGTAGAAGACCATTTCAGCATCGGTGGCCTGTTGCAGGCGTCGGATCGCTTCCTGCGCCGTCGCGTCCTCCGGCAGGGAGAAAAATTCCGTCGTCATGATCCCGCCGGCCGTATCCTTGGGATACTTCAGAATATCGGCGACCTCGGTCGAGTCCTCGGTCTTCATCAAGGCGAGAATGTCCTGGCTGCGCTCTTCCGGGAGGACTCCGAGAATGTAGGCCACGTCGTCGGGCCCGAGGTCTTTCAAGAGCCACGCGACGTCGGAATGCAGCAGATCCGCGAGAACTTGCTGGATACTGTCCCCGTCGAGTTCGCTCAAGACCTGGCCGCGCTTGCCTTCGCCCCGGACCAGTTCGAACACTTCCCGCTTCTCTTTTGGGGAAGAGAGATGGGTCACGACCTTGGCGACATCGGCCGGATGCATCCGCCCCAGCATCTTCGAGAGATTCGTGATCGCGCCGCGTCGCAACAACTTCTGGACGGACTGGAGCACGATGTCGGACTTCGTCTGCCCGCGCTCAGTCTGATCGCGCAGCGCTTCACGCAACAGATCCTTCTCCGACACGCGCGGGCGCGCGTCTGGCAGCTTCGGTTCTACCGGTCGTTCAGTCGGTTGCATTGTCACACCAAGTCTGAGAGTCAGAAAGTCATCAAGCTTGAAAGTCGAACGGTCATCAAGTTCAAAGTCGTCAAGTCGGAAAGTCAAAAGTCAGCAAGTCTGAAGCTGAAGATTTTCGACTTGATGACCTTGAGACATTATGACTTTTATACTTGCGACTTGCTAATAGCCTAACTCCACTAAGATTCGTTCGTCCTCGCGCCAGGCTTCTTTCACCTTCACCCAGACTTCGAGAAACACTTTCATGCCGAACAGCCGCTCCATGTCCTGCCGGGCCTGGGTGCTGATCGACTTCAAGCGCGATCCCTGTCTCCCGATCAAAATACCTTTTTGAGTTTCGCGCTCCACCACGATCGTGGCACGAATCCTCGCCAACTTGCCTTCTTCGACGAAGTCTTCGATTTCCACCGCTGCAGCATGGGGCACTTCTTGCTCGGTCGCTTGCAGTATTTTCTCGCGGATCATCTCAGCCGCCAGCGTCCGCATCGTCTGATCCGTCACGACATCTTCGTCATACGCGGCGTCCCCCGCCTCAAGGTAGGGAACCGTGACGGCCAGCAACCGATCGATATTGTCGTCCGCTTGCGCCGAGACCGGTACCACTTCGGCCCAGGCAAACAGTCTGGCATAACTCTCCAGCACCGGAAGCAACTTCTGCTTATTCACCAGATCGACCTTGGTGACGACCAAAATCACCGGACGCGGCCGT
>JBQTIO010000007.1:0-19140 GCA_052388075.1 Nitrospiraceae bacterium | reverse complement strand
TCATGACCTCTCCCATCACGTTTGTGGCCAGTGCCAACTGCGCCGCGTATCTGGGGGCAAAGCCCGTGTTTGCCGATATCGATCGTCAGACCTTGACGTTTGATTGGCGGTCAGCGTCCGCCAGAATCACGGCGAGAACGAAGGTGCTCATCCCGGTCGATTTCGCGGGACGGCCTGCCCATTGATGATTTCTTTGTCGTCGAACCGGCGCATCTCATCAAGGACAACATGCGATGGACGAAAGGAAAACCTCTGCCGGAAGGCTTCCGCTACACCAGCGATGAAAATGACGAGTGGCTGACGCCTGAGAACCTTCGAAAGATGATGGACGTCGTCGAGTGACGAATCAATTTTCCGCCAACATGTCCCCCACTCGCAAAATCTGGAGCCTGCTCACGCCCGCCGAGCGGCGCGGTGCCGTGGTGTTGCTGGGCTGGATGCTCGTCGGCATGGTGCTGGAGACGATGGGCGTGGGACTGGTGATTCCGGTGGTCGGGCTGCTTTCGCAGCCCGACTTTGCCTCCGGGTATCCGGTCCTGCAGCGGATTCTCGCAGCTCTTGGCAACTCCGGACATGGAACTGTCATCGCTGCCGCGATGCTGGGCCTTGTCGGGGTTTATTTCTTCAAATCGCTGTTTCTGGCGTTTCTGGCCTGGTGGCAGATGCGCTTTGCCTTCGGGGTGCAGGAGCGGCTCTCGCAGCGCCTGTTCATGGTCTATCTGTGCCAGCCGTACACCTTTCACCTGCAACGCAACTCGGCGCAATTGATCCGCAATGTCATCAGCGAGGTGACCATATTTACGGGGAAAGGAACCCTGTCGATCATCACGCTGCTTGCCGAATCCATGGTCCTGTTCGGCCTGTGCAGCCTGCTCCTTGTTGTCGAGCCGGTAGGTACGCTGGCGACGGTGGGTGTCCTGGGTGCGGCCGCCTGGGGTTTCCATCGCTTCACCCGAACATGCATCACGCGTTGGGGGGAGGCTCGCCAGCATCATGAGGGTCTGCGCATCCAGCATCTGCAGGAAGGGCTGGGGGGCGCCAAGGACGTCAAGCTGCTCGGGAGGGAAACCGAGTTTCTGGATCGGTACCGCCTGCACAACGTCCAGAGTGCCCGTGTGGGGCGGCTGCAGGCCACTCTGCAGCAACTCCCGCGGCTGTGGCTGGAACTGCTCGCGATCGGCGGACTCGCCACACTGGTGCTTTCCATGCTGGCGCAGGGCCGCGCGCTGGAGTCGGTGCTGCCCACGCTGGGCCTGTTTGCGGCGGCCGCCTTTCGTCTCATGCCCTCGGTCAATCGCGTCCTGGGCGCAGTGCAGTCGCTGCGCTACGGCCTGCCGGTGATCCATACCTTGTACGAAGAGTTGAAACTTGCGACTCCCGAGCCTACGGTCCGGAGCAGCGAGGACGCGCACGACTTTCAAACGGAAATCCGGCTCACCGACATCCGCTACGCCTACCCCGGCGCATCGGCCCTGGCGCTCAACGGGCTGTCCGTCGGCATCCGGAAGGGCGAATCCGTGGGCTTTATCGGCCCCAGCGGATCCGGCAAGAGCACCCTGGTGGACATCATCCTCGGGCTGCTGACGCCCGATGCCGGGCGGGTGACAGTGGATGGACAGGACATCCAGGCGGACTTGCGCGCCTGGCAGAATCAGATCGGCTATGTGCCGCAGTCAATTTACCTGACCGACGACACCCTGCGTCGCAACGTGGCGTTCGGATTGCCGGACGAACAGATTGATGATATGGCTGTCCGGCGCGCCATCCAGGCCGCTCAACTGGATGAGTTCGTCAGGAGTCTGCCCAATGGCCTGGAGACCTTCGTCGGAGAGCGTGGCGTTCGTCTTTCGGGCGGGCAGCGCCAGCGCATCGGCATCGCCCGGGCGCTCTATCACGACCCGGGCGTGCTGGTGCTCGACGAAGCCACCAGCGCGCTGGACATCGCCACCGAACGCGGGGTGATGCAGGCAGTCACGGCGCTGCGGGGCAGCAAGACGATCCTGATCGTCGCCCATCGCAGCTCGACCGTCGAGCATTGCGACAGGCTTTCCCGTCTGGAGCAGGGGAGGATCGTGGAGGAAGGCAGCCCGAGGCAGTTGTTTCAAGCGAAGAATGTTGCTCCACAGCCGGCCGGCAAGGAGAGCATCGCGAGGGAAGCGAAGTGACCCCGGTATTTTTCAGGAGAGCAACGTCACGCACCCGCAGTTCACAATGACATTGTGAGAAAATGATATGAAAGCTGTCATTCTCGCCGGAGGCCTTGGAACCCGCATCTCCGAGGAAACCCATCTCAAGCCCAAACCCATGGTCGAAATCGGCGGTAAGCCGATCCTGTGGCACATCATGAAAATCTACTCGGCGCACGGGATCAACGAATTCGTGATTTGCCTTGGCTACAAGGGGTACATGATCAAGGAGTACTTTGCGAACTACTTTTTGCACATGTCGGACGTGACGTTTGCCATCGCAACCAATCAGATGGAGGTCCACCAGCGAAATGCCGAGCCATGGCGTGTGACGCTCGTGGATACGGGTAATGACACCCAGACCGGCGGACGACTAAAGCGGGTCGGCGATTACCTGAAAGAGGATGAGTTCTGCCTGACGTATGGAGACGGACTCGGCGACGTGAATATAGGCGAGTTGATCGCCTTTCACCCCAAGGAACACTCGCTGGCGACGCTGACCGCGGTCCAGCCGCCGGGCCGATTCGGATCGATCAGACTCGAGAAGCATAAAATCGTTGGATTCCAGGAAAAACCGGAGGGCGACGGTGGGTGGATTAACGGTGGATTTTTCGTCCTGTCGCGAAAAGTGCTGGACTATATCGGCGGAGACGACACCGTCTGGGAGCAGACTCCGATGGAGCGCCTGGCGGCGGAAGGAAACCTGTCCGCCTTCCTTCACCGCGGCTTCTGGCATCCGATGGACACGCTCCGGGACAAGGTGTATCTGGAAAAACTCTGGGAATCCGGGCGCGCTCCCTGGAAGGTCTGGTAGGGATACGTGGAATTGGGCGGCTCGTTTGACGTCGTGGTGGTCGGCGGCGGAATTATCGGATTAGCCACAGCAATGTGCGTGATGCAGTCCCGGCCAGGCACCAGACTCGCCGTTCTGGAGAAGGAATCGGACCTGGCCCGGCACCAGACTGGCCACAACAGCGGCGTGATACACTCCGGTCTCTACTACAAGCCCGGTTCGCTCAAGGCGCGCAATTGCCGTAAGGGGTATGCGCTTCTCCTGGAGTTTTGTCGCGCCGAAAACATCCCGTACGAGATCTGCGGCAAGGTGGTGGTAGCAACTTCAGCGGGAGAGATTCCCCGAATCGAAGAACTCCATCGCCGCGGTATTGCGAACGGTCTGCAAGGGTTGCGCCGGTTAGGGCCTGCTGAAATCCGTGAGATCGAACCGCACTGCACCGGGGTGAACGCGCTGCTCGTCCCCGAGACCGGCATCATCGACTATTGTGTGCTGGATCTGGATCACTGCCAAGGTAATTTAAGTGTGTAACGCGCCCTCACTAGCCGCAACCGCGTCTTTGGCCATCGGCCAATCTTTAGCGGACCAGATTCACTCTCTATGGCGGTGAGTGCCTGCATCTGCGCATATGTTCCGCGGAATGGCCAACTGCCGGTGATCGAGAAACCCTCTTGCTCCCATGACAATATCAAAGCCATGAAGCTGTTGGAGAAGGAATAGCATGACTCGACCAGTTGCTATTGTGACCGGTGGAGCCGGTTTTATCGGCAGCCACATGGTTGATTTGATGATTGAAAAGGGCTTTGAGGTTCGGGTCATCGACAGCCTTGCCGGTGGTCGAGAGGAAAATCTCGCGCATCACCGCAGTGAGCGACTGGCATTCGAGCAGCGGGACATTCGGCGCTTTTCGCCGGGCGACAAGCTTTTCAAGGGCGCCAATTACGTGTTTCATTTTGCGGGAATCGGAGATATCGTGCCCTCCATCGAGCAACCGCTTGAATACATGTCCGCCAATGTTCAAGGCACGGTGCATATGCTCGAATGTGCCAGGCACGCCGGCGTGCAAAAGTTCGTCTACGCGGCATCGTCTTCGTGCTATGGTCTCGCCAAGGTTCCGACACGGGAAGGCCATCCGATCGCACCGCAGTATCCTTATGCGTTGAGCAAGTACCTCGGGGAAGTATCCGTCTTCCACTGGCACAAGGTGTATCGTTTGCCGGCAAACTCGATCCGCATCTTTAATGCGTACGGGACGCGTTCGCGCACGTCCGGTGCCTATGGTGCGGTGTTCGGCGTGTTTCTTCGTCAGAAGCTGGCCGGGAAACCCTTTACGGTGGTCGGCGACGGTACTCAGAAGCGAGACTTTCTGTACGTGACCGATGTAGCGTCCGGATTTCTCGCTGCAGCCGAGACCGACAAGGTTGGGGAAATCTGGAATCTTGGAGCCGGCACTCCGCAGTCGGTGAATCGTCTGGTCGAACTACTCGGCGGCCCGGTGGTGCATATCCCCAAGCGGCCCGGCGAGCCTGATTGTACCTGGGCGGACGTTGCCAAAATCAGAACAGAGCTTGGCTGGAAACAGAAGGTTGGCTTTGAAGAAGGTGTGCAGCGCATTCTCGACAATATCGAATATTGGCGGAGCGCTCCTTTGTGGGATCCCGAAACCATCGCCAACGCCACGAGAACATGGTTCGAGATGCTGTCTCCGGAAGGTCGATAAAAATAGGGAAAAGGACATTGTGATGCCTCAGGCTCATGCCACCGAAATGGCACTTCTTACACGATCGTCTGAATTGCATTCCGTCCTTGCCTCGATGCAGGTAACCGATGCGTCTGGCAATAGACTCGATTCTGAAGAGTCAATCCTGCAGATATTGGAACTGCTCCGCGATCTGCGCCGTCGCAACGGAAATCTGTACCTCGTTGGTAATGGCGGCAGTGCCGCAGTGGCCAGCCACAGCGTCACGGACTTTCTCAATGTTGGTCGATTGCGCGCAGCGACGATTCATGATTCTTCACTGCTTACGTGCATGGCAAACGATTACGGTTATGAGAGCGCCTTTGCGCGCATCCTTTCCGTGTTAGCGCAGCCTGGAGATGTACTGATTGCGATCAGCAGCTCGGGGAAGTCACCCAATATCCGCAATGCGGCAGCCAAGGTGCGAGAGTTGGGCGGAGCCGTTATCACGCTGTCCGGCTTTGCTTCAGACAATCCGTTACGCGCCCTTGGCAATCTCAATATCTGGCTCAATGCGCGTGACTACGGGATGGTGGAGATAGGGCATCAATTCGTCCTGCACAACATTGCGGATCGCCTCAGGAGTAAAGCGAAACATGTCGAGCGCTAAGATCATTTCGTTGAATGAGATGGAGAAGAAGACGTGCGAACTGCGCGAGCAGGGGAAGCGCATCGTACAGTGTCACGGCACGTTCGATCTGCTGCACACCGGTCACATCCGACACCTGCAAAGGGCGAAACGGGAGGGTGACGTCCTGTTCGTTACACTAACCGGAGATGCCTTCGTCAACAAGGGTCCCGGCCGGCCAGTGTTCCGCGAGGATCTTCGTGCAGAGACGCTCGCTGCACTCGCCTGCGTGGACTTTGTCGCGATCAACTATGATGTTGCTGCCACCGAAGCGATTATGCGTCTGCGGCCACATATCTATGTCAAAGGCAGTGAGTATCGTGCTGAAACAGACGACGTCACCGGAAACATCGAACACGAACGGAAGGCGGTTGAATCCTGCGGCGGAAAGATTTTCTTTACTGACGAAATCACATTCAGCTCGAGCAGTTTGCTGAATGAGCACTTTGGCGTGTTTCCGCCAGAGACCAAGGAATACCTGCAATCGTTCCGCAAGCGATACGATTACAAAGATGTCATCAACTTGGTAAAAAGTCTCTCCTCTCTCAAGGTGCTCGTGGTAGGCGACGCCATCATCGATCAGTATCACTATGTCAAGACACTAGGGCAGGTCGGCAAGGGCATTGCGCTTGCGGTCAAGTATGAGTCCGAAGAGCAATTTTCCGGCGGTTCAATGTCGGTTGCAAATCATCTGGCCGGATTCTCCAAGAGCGTTACGCTGGTCACTGGTCTCGGAAAGCTTGAAACGCACGAACCGTTTATTCGCTCGAAGTTGCTGCCGAACGTGATGCCTGCATTCTTTTATATTGAAGATGCGCAGACTGTGACCAAGCGCCGCTTTGTCGACTCCGATCTCAATAAGTTGTTCGAAGTGTATTTTGCCAATGAGGAGCCGCTGCTCGATGGCGTTGAAGATGCGGTATGCGCATGGCTGGAAGCGAACCTGGAAAGATTTGATGTCGTGATCGTACCGGATTTCGGCAATGGTTTCATTTCTCCCAGGATGATCGAAGTGCTGTGCCGAAAGACGCGTTTTCTTGCAGTCAATACCCAGATTAACAGCGGCAACAGAGGGCACCATGTAATCAGCCGCTATCCGCGCGTCAATTTCGTGTCGATAAACGAGCCGGAATTGCGGCTCGCCGCACATAACCGGCATGATCCGATCGAAATCCTCGCGGAAACGATTGCGCAGAAGACCAAATCCGATCACATCGCGATTACATGCGGGTCGAAAGGCGTGACGTTCAAGGACCGTACATCCAGAGCGATTTATTCCGTGCCGGCACTGTCGTTGAAGGTGCTCGACCGCGTCGGCGCCGGCGATGCGTTCCTGGCGCTCGCCGGTCTTTGCGTCGGTGGCGGACTGCCGTCGGAGGTCGCAGCGTTCGTCGGCAGCGCCTCTGCGGCACTTGACGTGCAAATTGTCGGCAATCGCGAATGGGTCGGCTCGGCGAACCTGTTCAAATACATAACGACACTGCTGAAATAATAGCACGTCGCTGGTCGTGCCAGAAATTGGCCTGGGCGAGTTAATCACGGACCAATTTAGAGTGGAGCGGGAATGGCAAAGGTGAATGGGATTGAAACGGTATTGGTCACGGGAGGGGCGGGGTATGTGGGCGCCGTGCTGGTACCCAAACTACTTGGGAAGGGCTACAAGGTAAAGGTGCTTGATCTTTATCTGTATGGTGAGGACGTGCTCGATTCCGTCAAGGGACATCCGAATCTGGAGCATGTCAAAGGCGACATCCGTGATCGGGCCTTGCTCGAGCACGTTATCCCCGGTTGTAATGCCGTGATCCATCTTGCTTGCATTTCCAACGATCCGAGCTTCGAGCTTGATCTCGAGTTGGGCAAGTCAATCAACTATGACGCGTTCATCGATTTGGTTAAAGTCTCGAGAGCTTGCGGGGTAAGCCGGTTTGTTTACGCGTCATCATCCAGCGTCTATGGCATCAAGGAAGTACCAAACGTCACCGAAGACCTTCCGCTGGAGCCGCTTACCGACTATTCCAAGTACAAAGCACTTTGCGAGTCGATCCTGCTCGAGCAGCGGGCGCCCGGATTCATCACGCTCATTATTCGCCCGGCCACGGTATGCGGCTACTCACCCAGGCTGCGGCTTGACCTTTCCGTGAACATTCTTACCAACCATGCCGTGACCAATCGGCAGATCAAGGTATTCGGCGGCGAACAAATGCGCCCCAACATCCACATCGACGACATGGTTGAGGTTTATGTCAAGAGCCTGGAATGGCCCGATGCAGCCATCGACGGCAAAATATATAATGTCGGCTACCATAACCATAAGGTGCGGGAAATCGCCGACATTGTAAAAAACGTGGTCGGCGGGGATGTGAAAATCGTGACCACGCCGACCGATGACAACCGCTCGTATCACGTGTCATCCGACAAGATCAAACGGGAGCTTGGCTTCGTGCCAAGCCACACCATCGAGGATGCGGTGCAAGATCTGGTCGCTGCATTCCAGGCCGGCCGCATCCCCAATTCGATGACCGACGACCGCTACTACAACATCAAGCGCATGCAGCGTCTCAGCCTGAAGTAATCGTGCGATATGCCGCCTGATGCATTCCCGCCTTTGCTGAACATGTCCGTGAACGGTCTGGTGGTCGGCGTGGATTTCGACAACACCATCGCCAACTATGACGAACTCATGTATGCGATCGCGCTGGAACGACGGCTGATCCGTGCGGATCTCACGAGAAATAAGAAGCTCATTCGTGACGCAATACGCGCGCTGCCAGATGGCGAGACGCATTGGCGCGGCGTGCAGGTGACGGCATATGGTCCGCGTATGCATGAGGCGCGGCTCATCGACGGCGTCAGGGAGTTTTTCACCGGATGCCGGCGCCGGAGCATCCCGGTGTACATCGTGAGTCATAAAACAGAGTATGCAAATTTTGGCGAGGCCAACGTAGATTTGCGCGCTGCCGCCACCGCTTGGCTTGAACAACATGGATTCTTCGATCCCGGCGGGCCTGGCTTGCCCAGGCCCGGTGTGTTCTTCGAGTCGACACGCGAGGAGAAAATTGCCCGGATCAAGGCGTTGCGTGCGACGCATTTCATCGATGATCTGGAAGAGACCTTTCGCGAGGACGCATTCCCGCATACTGTGCAGAAGATCCTGTTCACGGCACACGGCCGACCGGACGACTTGTCGGGAGCGGTTTCATTCCCCACGTGGGGGAAGATTCATGAGTATCTGCTCGGCAGTGCGGTGACGGCCGGTAGCATGGACGCGGCATGGACTTGACCGATGTCAACACGGCGCTCACGGCGATGTTGCATAAGTCGGTGCAGGCGGTCGTCCGTATCGGCAGGGGCGGCAATAGCAAGGTGTACCGCGTCGTCTGCGAGGATGGCTCGCGCTACGCCGCCAAGTTGTATTTTCAACGCACCATGGATGGGTTGGACCGGCTGGATGTGGAGTTTTCCAGCCTGCGTTTCCTGTGGGAACATGGCGAGAGGTGCGTACCGCAACCGCTTGCGGAAGATCGGCGCAACCAGATCGCGCTCTACCAGTACATCGATGGCACTGAAATCGATTCCAGCGCGGTGTCCGATCCAGACGTCGGGCACCTGGTGAGTTTTGCTGCGAGGCTCAGGCGGCTGGCGGCGTCGGAACAGGCGGACCAACTGCCGCTTGCTGCCGAAGCCTGCTTTTCGTTCAGGGGGCTGCACTGCAGTATCCTGCGACGGCTCGAGCGTCTCAGCGCCGTTCGGGGCGGTGGGGCAAGTTATACAGACATGCAACGGTTCCTGTCGCAGGAGTTTTCGGCGGCGCTCGATGCCATAGTCCAAAGCGCCCGGGCCAGGATCGGCGAGGCAGCATGGAGTGCCGAGCTGCCGCGTGGCTCATGGACCCTGAGTCCTTCAGACTTCGGGTTTCACAACGCATTGCGGCGACCGGATGGCTCAATCGTGCTGCTCGACTTCGAGTATTTCGGAATGGACGACCCGGCAAAAATGATATCCGACTTTCTGCTGCACCCTGCGATGGAATTAAACGAGTCAATCAAACGCAGCTATGCCGAGCGCATGCTGGAGTGTTTCAGCTCCGATCATATGCTTCCCGACCGGCTCACGCTGAGCTACCCACTGTTCGGGCTGAAGTGGTGCATGATTATGCTCAACGAGTTCGTTCCGAAATTCCTCGAACGGCGCGAGTTTGCTGTTGAGGTGAGCACAGACCGCGAACGTGTCCGCACCCGGCAACTGGAAAAATCTCAGCGCATGCTGGGCAGTATCATGAATGAACTGGAGAGCTTTCCTTACTGGACAAAATGGGTATGAATAAGCCGAAACTGTGTTCTCCGCCTCTCGACCAGCGTTCGATCGCATTGCGCAGGCGAATCGTGCACGTGCTTGGCCACGGTGGCCGCGGTCACATTGGAACTTCGCTCTCGCCGGTCGAGATCCTGCGCGTGCTGTACGACAGCGTGCTGCAATACAGTCCGGGCAACCCCCAATGGCCGCAACGTGACCGCTTTATCCTCTCCAAGGGGCATGGCTGCATCGCTCTGTATGTGCTGCTTCAGGAGAAGGGCTTCTTCCCGGAGGAGGAACTATGGAAGTTTTGCAAATTTGACGGCATCCTCGGCGGTCATCCTGATCCCAAGGTACCCGGAATCGAGGTGTCGACCGGAAGTCTGGGTCACGGGCTGCCGATCGGCGTTGGCATGGCGATCAGTGCTAAATACGAAAAAGCTTCACATCGCGTATTCGTGGTGCTTGGCGATGGCGAGTGCGACGAAGGCTCGGTGTGGGAGGCCGCGATGAGCGCGGCTAAGCACAAGCTGGACAATCTGGTCGTGATGGTCGACTACAACAAGCAACAGTCCTACGCCAGCACCCACGAAGTGCTCGACCTCGAGCCGTTTCCCGATAAATGGCGGAGCTTCGGCTTTAACTGCCGGGAAGTTGATGGCCACGATGTCGCCGCGCTTGAGCGGGATTTGGCGCAGGTGCCGTTTGAACGCGGCAAACCGAGCGCGATCATCTGTCATACGGTGAAAGGTAAGGGCATCACCTTTGCCGAAAACAATCTGAAGTGGCATCACAAGAGCAGCCTGAAGGACACCGACGTCGAGGAACTTCTGAAAGCTCTCGAGGAGCAATAATGCGCGAAACATGCCTCAACCAGGTCTATGAATTGGCCAAGCAGGACGAGCGGATCTTTTTCATCGGATCGGACCTCGGCGTGAACACGCTGGATAAATTCAAGAAGGAGATGCCGGAGAGATTTTTCATGGAAGGCATTTCCGAGCAGCATGTGGTCGGAATGGCAAGCGGACTAGCGTTGGAAGGGAAAGTCGTCTACGTCAACACCATCAGCACGTTCATTACCCGGCGTTGTTTCGAGCAGGTGGTGGCCGATGCCTGTCTCCACAATCTGAATGTGAGGCTGATCGGCAATGGCGGCGGGTTGGTCTATGCGCCGCTTGGCCCCACCCATCTGGCGATCGAGGACATCTCGATCATGCGCGCGGTGCCGAACATGACGGTGGTGGCCCCCGCCGACGCCGACGAGATGCGTCGTCTGATGCCGCAAACAGTGGATTATCCCGGGCCGATCTACATCCGTCTGGCCAAAGGCTACGATCCGATTGTCACCACCGATGAAATCCCGTTTCGTATCGGCCAGGCGCTGCCGATGCGCGAAGGTGACGACGCGTTGCTGGTAAGCACCGGCATTACGCTCAAATGCGCGCTGGAAGCCGCCAGTGAACTCGTTAAACAGGGGATCGAGTGCGCCGTATTGCATGTGCCGACCGTCAAGCCGTTTGATACGGACGCGCTGCTTGCGCGGGCGGCCATCGTTCCGGTGATCGTTTCGATAGAAGAAAATACCGTGATCGGCGGCCTGGGCAGCGCGGTGGCGGAGGCGATCGCGGAGGCCGACTTCAATTCAGTCAAGCGGTTCAGGAGGATCGGCATACCGGATGTGTTTGCAAAGCATTACGGATCGCAAGCCAACTTGATGGAGCATTACCACATTTCTGCATCTGAAATTGTCTCCACGGTCAGGCATCTCTGTGCGCTGCGAGCAGAATGATCGACGGGCAACTATAGGGGGGAATCGCATGGGCCGTTTGCTCAACATTGTCACGCCGCTACACAAGAGGACGAAGCGCGATTATCTTGCGCGCATGGTCGACAACAAGCTCGAAGCAGTCGGCATCGCCAAGAAATATGGGATCGAGTACTGGGACGGCGATCGCCGCTACGGGTACGGCGGCTACAAATACGATGGGCGATGGAAGGCCGTTGCCGAGCGCCTGATCGGGCAGTACGGTCTTAAGTCCAACGCCAGGATACTGGACGTCGGATGCGGCAAGGCGTTTCTGCTGTATGAGCTGAAGCAGTTGTTGCCGGAGGCGGAAGTCGTCGGGTTCGACATTTCCGAGTATGGCATCGCAAATGCCAAGGAGGAGATACGCGACCGCTTGTTTGTGTACCGCGCGCAGGATCCCTATCCGTTCGGCGACAAGGCGTTCGATCTGGTCATCTCCCTCGGCTGCTGCCACAATCTTCGGCTGTTCGAGTTGAAAACCGCATTGAGTGAAATGGAACGCGTTGCCAGGAACAAGTACTTCATGGTGGAGAGCTACCGCAACGAGCGCGAACTGTTCAACCTGGAATGCTGGGCGCTCACCTGCGAATCGTTCTTCGATACGGCCGAATGGATATGGCTGCTTACCCATTTCGGCTATAGCGGCGACTACGAGTTCATTTATTTCGAATAATCGGGAGGGGATATTGGTACCGAAAAAGATCAAGGCGGCGGTTCTTGTCGCGTTGCGGGCGCCGCTCGAAGTAGCGGATTTGGACCTGCCGAACGAGCTGTTATTCGGGCAAGTGCTGGTCAGGATTCAGTACAGCGGTATCTGCGGCGCCCAGATCAACGAAATTGAAGGCGCCAAGGGACCGGACAAGTTTCTTCCGCACTTGCTCGGCCACGAGGGGTCGGGAACGGTTGTGACGGTCGGCCGCGGCGTCAAGCGCGTGAAGCCCGGCGACCATGTTGTGATGCATTGGCGCCAGGCGGATGGCATCCAGGCCGAGGTACCGGCCTACGGCTGGAACGGGCGAAAGGTCAATGCCGGGTGGGTGACGACGTTCAACAACTACGCGATCGTTTCCGAAAACCGCCTGACGCCGATACCACCTGACTTTGATTTGAAACTGGCTCCTCTTTTTGGCTGTTCGGTGACCACGGCAATAGGCGTTGTCAACAACGACGCGCACGTCAAAATCGGGCAGTCGGTGGTTGTGTTCGGCGTGGGTGGTGTCGGGCTCAATATCGCCCAGGCTGCGGCGATGGTTTCAGCGCACCCGATCGTCGGCATCGACGTGGTCGACAGCAAGCTGAACATGGCAAAACGCTTCGGTGCGACACATGTGATGAATTCTACCAAGGTCGGCGACATTGCCGCCGAGATCCGGAAGATTGTCGGCGACAGAGGCGCGGATGTGGTGGTGGACACAACTGGCAATGCGCGCGTGATCGAGCAGGCCTACGAGTTGACGCACGCCGACGGCAAGACCATCCTGGTCGGGGTGCCGAAGAAGGGCGACAACATCTCAATCTATTCGTTACCACTGCACTTCAAGAAGGTGCTGACCGGATCGCACGGGGGCAGCGCCGAGCCTCATGTCGACATCCCGCGCTATATCAGGCTGGTGCAGGCCGGCAGGTTCAATCTGGCCGGCTTGGTGACGCACGAGTTCAAGCTCGATCAGATCAATGAGGCCATTACCGTGATGAGAAGCGGGGAGGCGGGTCGCGTGCTGGTGGCGATGGACGAGTAGGCAAGACCAAGGGGGTTTTCATGGGTTATTCCGTCGAGATGATGGCGCTTTTTGCTGAACTGGGAGAGCGCAGCCAGTTGAATGATATTAAACGGGTCGTCGATCTAGGATCACAGGATATTCATTTTGCGCGACAGGACGGCGGCAGCAGCTCATGCAAGGAGTCTCTGAGGAGGGCCATTCGCGCGTTCGGCGGAGCTTCAATTTCCGATGACCAGCTGGACAGGCTTGCCAACCGATCGTCTGCCAGAGAGTTTTATTCGTTTGCTTCAAAAGAGTACAAAGCCCTCGATGCGGACGGCCGGTACGGCAAGCCGTTTGATTTTAATCTTGATACCGTAAGCAAGGAGGATCGGAACGCCTTCTGCCTTACGGTGAACGCCGGAACGACGGAGCATCTCATTGATCAGGAAAATGCATTCAGGGTTGTGCACGATCTGACGAGGAAGGGAGGCTTGATGTTGCACGCCGTTCCATTTCTCGGAGGAATCGATCACGGGTTTTTTAACTACAATCCCAATTTCTTCTCCGCCCTGGCCAAATTCAACGCGTATGAGCTGCTCGGCCTGTGGTTGAGCCCGGTCGGCACATTCACGTTAGTGCCCTGGAGCGATTCGATGGTGAAGCATCTGAAGGCCTCGACAGATCCTGAATACTATGTATTGCTGTATTGCCTCCTCAGAAAGACAAGCGATCTTGAATTTTGTGTTCCATTTCAGAATGGCTACGAGTCTCAGCAGCATCCGGACAACCTGAAGCGTTATTCGTACAATGTTGATGGGCGCCTGGTGTCCGGCGCCTACGCGGTCCAGCTGTCTGCCAAACAGGGGTTTCTCGAAAATATCTCAGGCAAGGCGCTGCTGTCAGAGGTCTACCGGCGCATTCGGCGGAGATTAACGGGCAGAAGGGATTAACCCCAAGCCCGGGCTGCCCATCGCTGTTCTCCGCTTCATGGCTTTCCATCCATGAACAGTCATCAAGAGCACCCTGACGGCGTAGCCCGCTACGTGGCCGGAATGATGCGTCTCGCCGAGACAGAGACACGCTATGTGCTGGTTCTGCGGGCGGGCGTGGTGATGACCTGCGTATTGCTCGGCGTGCTGATCCTGACATGCAGTGGATTGAATACGCTGGGAGAGCCGTTCGGCGACCATCTGATGGCCATCAGCATTGCGATCAGCCGACTGGCCTATGGTGTTGAAGGGCTGGCAGGCCTTGAACAGGTCCTGGATACGCTGCGACAGATACCGAGCGTGAGCCTGATAAACCTGGATAGCGCTGCAGCGCGCGAGGATTATCAGTCAACGATCAACGAGACGATCCAAAGAGCCGCGCATGTGGATGGCATTAATCTCAACCAACTCCACGCCTACGTGAACGAGCAGGCGTACTTGTATTACGTGATCGCGGCGTTTGACCTGTTCGGGATCAAAATTCAAAGCCTGTCCTATCTGTGGCTGTCAATATTGTTTGCATCGGTCGCATCGTTCCTGGCCGCGTACAGGGAAAAGATTCAAAGTCTTCTGCTCCTGTGGTGCATGCTCGTCGCCATCCTGCTGGTCGTCATCGCGAATCCGGGGGTCGGCAGTCAGCTGTTGACAGTCTATAACTACCGCTTTCTTCCTGTTCTGGGGCTGATCCCGCTGCTGCATATCATGCTATCAATGAACGACCGTCAAAAGGACTGCATCGGTTGGGCGGCGGTCCTGATCCAGCTGTTCATTTTAGCTTCAGTCCTGCTCATGAGAGGCTCGGCCCAATGGATGCTGGCTGCACTAGCCCTTGCAGCCGTCTATTCCCTGTGGAGCGTGAGAAGGGAATTGCGCGCCGGCACCAATGGCCGTGAAAACATGCTGCCCGCCGGAATAATTGCCTCGCGGATGGCGCCGTTCATATTCATCCTGGTCATCCTCCTGCTGGCCAAAAGCGCCATGCCGCGATATCTGCACAAGGAATATGAAGGAGAATTGTGGGCCCGCTCCCACGTTATCTGGCATGCGGCTTTCGTTGGAATGACAACAGATCCCGTATTGATGAGACGGTATGTCTGCTCAAACGAGCCGTTGACGGACCAATTAATGAATTTTGGCCAGGTTCCATGCAATGAGGAACCCCGACGGTATCCCAGATTGATGTACGGCATCTTCCAGCAGCCCAGCGATATGCACGGTTTCCACGCCGCTGTTCGATATCTCAGGGAGCAAGGCTCGGAGGAACAAATAGGTTTAGAAGTGCGACGGCCAGGATACTTCAATATTAGATGGGACAGGTATGACGAAATAGTAGGCAAGATTTATTTTGATATGCTCAGGGAAAATCCGGTTGATTCGCTCTATATGTACGCGATCGTCAAGCCGCTCAGATACCTCAAGGAAGCCGCCATGTACGCCACATATTTCGGCAGGGGCCTGTCGCGATCACAGGGCATGTATTGGATTTTTGGCGGCGTGGCAGCTGTGTTCACGCTGCACTGTTTGCTGGTGCGAGGATTCCGCCAGTTGTTGACGCGTATGCAAAGCCACCGGCGGAATGAAGCGGAGATCCCGCCGGGGCAGCTTCTGGTCATCTTCCTGGCAAGCCTTGCGCCTTCGATCGTGTTTTACAGTCAGTCTCACACGATCGCAGACTCGGTGGCGGTTCTTTTGGCATTGGGCCTGGCTCTTCCCATAACGCTGACGTCTGTGAGAACAAGCAGCGAGCATTCCTTCTGGTTGTGGTTTCGGAACCTGAGTGTTCGAAGAAATCCATCCTGAGCGGGATTCGAGCGGGGCGTTTCGAACAGTTCATGAATATTAATCCGGCGCTCTGGCAGGGCCGTTCGGTTCTGGTGACCGGGCACACCGGTTTCAAGGGCGGGTGGCTTGCGCTGTGGCTTCATCAGCTCGGAGCCAAAGTCCATGGCTATGCGCTCAATCCACCGACTGATCCCAGCCTGTTCGAAGTCGTCCGAATCAAATCTGTGCTGGCCTCGGATACCCGGGCCGATCTCGCGGATCTCGCGCAGCTCAGGTCGGCAGTGAAGACCGCGCAGCCGGAAGTGGTCTTCCACCTGGCCGCCCAGCCATTGGTCCGGGAAAGCTATCGCGACCCCATCGGAACCTTCATGAGCAATGTCATGGGCACGGCCCACGTGCTGGAAGCCTCCCGCGCGACCCCCTCGGTGCAGGCCATCGTGTTGATTACGACCGACAAGGTGTATGAGAACCGCGAGCGCGCCGATCCCTACCGCGAGGGCGATCCGCTGGGCGGGCACGATCCCTACAGCGCCAGCAAAGCGTCAGCGGAATTGATTGCATCCAGCTACCGCGCGAGTTTCTTTTCCGGCGAATCGGGCCATCGGGCTCGTGTCGCCACCGCCCGTGCCGGTAATGTGATCGGCGGGGGAGATTGGGCAACGGACCGCCTGATCCCGGATTGCGTGCGCGCGTTTGCAAATCACGAGGCTGTCCGCCTACGGTATCCGAAAGCTGTGCGCCCCTGGCAGCATGTGCTGGAGCCGTTGTCCGGCTACCTGCAACTGGCCGGGCGCCTCCTTGCTCCGGAGGGTGACAGATTCGCGAAGGCATGGAATTTTGGTCCGGACGCCGGCGGAGATGTCACTGTGGGGGAGGTGGCCGACACAGTTGCGTGGCTGTGGGGCAGTGGCGCGCAAGTCGTGCACGAAACATCGGTGCAGAACCCACGTGAAGCCGGATCGCTGAGACTCGACAGCACCCGCGCCAGAACGGAACTCGGTTGGAAACCACACTGGTCGCTCCAGCAGACATTGCAAGCAACGGTGGGTTGGTACCGGGATTGGCATGCGGGCTCGGACATGCAATCCAGGACGCTGGCTCAAATTACCGGATTTTCAGGCGGGATCGGATAACCGTGCGCCACTCTCCAACGATCCAGGAAATGTTTGTATGCCGGAAAGACAAGAACAGCTTCTGAATAAAATAACGTCGTGTGAAGTCTGCGGGAACCATGAACTGGAGAAGGTTCTGGACCTGGGATATCATGCGATGTGCGATGACCTCGTCAGGATAGGCGAGCAGAGAAAAACTGAAAAATATCCCATCCAGATCCTTTTCTGCAGCAACTGCAAGACCGCGCATCAGCAATACCAGGTGCCGAAGAAAATTGTATTTCCCCGCACCTACCATTACAGGGCCGCGCTGACCAAGGATGTTCTGAACGGGATGCGGGAGCTTGTCGACTCGTGCGAATCGCGATTCGGGCGGTTGACAGGCAAAGCGGTGCTGGACATCGGATGTAATGACGGAAGCCTGCTTTCGATGTTCAAGGAGAAGGGCGCGAGCACATACGGGATAGAGCCGACGGATGCCGCCGTTGAGGCGCGGGCAAAGCACCACAGCGTGATCCAGGATTATTTCAGCAAAGAGCTCGCACGCAGCTTTGTCGAAAACAACGGAAAGCCTGACATCATTACGTTCACCAACGTTTTTGCCCATATTGAAAATCTCAGGGACGTGCTGGCGGCGCTCGATGTGCTCATGCAAAACACGACGTCGTGCCTTGTCGTGGAAAACCACTATCTGGGATCCGTGCTGGACCGCAATCAATTCGACACGTTTTATCACGAGCATCCACGGACCTACAGCTATACATCGTTTAAATTCATCGCCGGGTCCTTGAATGCCCGGATCACCGGCCTCGAATTCCCCAGGAGATACGGGGGGAATATCCGCGTCTTTCTTTCGCACGCTCCCGCTTCCGCCGCTGGAACAATTGAAGAAGCCGAGGTTCTTCGGCGGGAATCCCTGTTCAGCCGTGAGTTTTCACGAATGGCCACAAGCATGGAGGCGTGGCGCCAGAGAAAGAGAAAAGAATTGCTGGGCGAAATCGAAAAACACGGCAAATTGAGGGCAAAAGCGTTTCCTGGCCGGGCGGCGATCCTGTTGGAGCTTCTCAAGCTGACCGAAGAGCACATCAGCGCGGTCTATGAGCAGCCCCCGTCGCCCAAGGTGGGATGCTATGTCCCGGGAACGGGCATTCCCATCCTCTCCGACAAGGAATTTGACGTGTCCAACCCCGCTCCAATCGTCAACCTTGCCTGGCATATCCAGGGAGAGATTGTATCGTATCTCGCGAAATCGGGTTTCCGGGGACGGGTGTTGCCGATCGTGAGCGAGGAGGACTTTATGCAGACATCCGCAATGGGGAGGGCGGCGGTCTAAAATATGGGTATCAAGAGCCACCGCACTGATGCTGCGAGGGAAGCCGGCCAGCAGCGCCGGCTCGTGTCGATCGTGGTGCCCGTCTACAACGAGGAAGCAAATGTGCGCCTCGCCTACGACGCGCTCTGCGGCGTCTTCAAGTCGGATGTGCAATACGATATCGAAATGATCTTCACCGATAACCACAGTGAGGACTCCACCTTCGTGCGACTCGCGGAAATCGCCGTGCGCGATCCGCGCGTGAAAGTGCTGCGGTTCAACCGGAATTACGGGTTTCAGCGCTCTCTCATGGCAGGCTATCGCCTGGCAAAGGGCGAGGCGGTTGTGCAGATTGATTGCGACCTCCAGGATCCGCCTGAGCTCATCCTCGAATTTCTGGATCTGTGGACGCGCGGGCACGACGTTGTGGCTGGAATTCGCCGCCGTCGAGAGGAAAACCGTTTCCTGGCCTGGGGGCGGCGGGCATTCTACGCATTTATCAACCACATATCGGAGGATCGCATCACCCGCGATGCCGGCGATTTCCGGCTGATTGATCGCACGGTGCTCGACAGGGTGATGGCCCTGAACGACATTAATCCCTACCTCAGGGGATTGTCGTCGGCCTTCGCCATCAATGAAGCCGGCGTTCCATATGACCGCGCCCGGCGCCAGCATGGGCGAAGCAAGTTTCCCTTGCAAAGGCTGGTGAATCTCGCGAGCGACGGCATCTTCTTCATGACGCTGTTTCCGCTCAGGCTGGCGGGCTACATCAGCTTTCTCATCTCGGCGATCAC
>JBQTIO010000006.1:0-22903 GCA_052388075.1 Nitrospiraceae bacterium | reverse complement strand
CGAGATCGGCGTGCCCGTGCTCACCGACGTCCACGAGTCCGGTCAGGTCGAGGCGGTCGGCCAAGTCGTCGATGTCGTGCAGATTCCCGCGTTCCTGTGCCGGCAGACCGACCTGCTTGTCGCAGCGGCAAAGACCGGCAAGGTCGTCAATGTGAAGAAGGGCCAGTTTCTCTCGCCGATCGAGATGGGCAACGCGGTGAAGAAGGTCGAGGAGTGCGGCAGTCGCCGCATTCTCCTCACCGAGCGCGGGTCGTCGTTCGGCTACAACAATCTGGTCGTAGATATGCGGTCCTTTCCTATCATGCGGAGCTTCGGCTATCCCGTCGTGTTCGACGCGACGCATAGCGTCCAGTTGCCTGGCGGCGGCGGCACGAAGTCGAGCGGGCAACGTGAGTTTGTCGAACCGTTGGCCTGTGCGGCGGCGGGTGCCGGTGTCGACGGGTTTTTTATGGAAGTGCATCCGAATCCCGACGAGGCCCTGTCCGATGGACCGAACATGGTACCATTGCACCAGTTGAAACCCTTGCTCGAACGGATCCTACGTATATGCGACGCAGCAGGACCGCGAAACTGAAGCCGACCGCTCCGCCGCCTCCCAAAGCTGTCAAGAGCCTCGGGAGCCTGGGCGATGGAAAGCGCGTGCTGCAAATCGAAGCGCGTGCGGTCCAGTCCTTGATCGACCGGCTGGACGACCGGTTCGGCAAAGCTGTGGACCTGCTGGCCCGGTGCAAAGGCAAAGTGGTCGTGTCGGGTATGGGTAAATCGGGCCTGATCGGCCAGAAGATTGCGGCCACGCTTGCCAGCACCGGGACCTCGGCGTTCTTTCTGCATCCCGCCGAGGGCGTGCACGGGGATCTGGGCATGTTGACCCGCCGCGATGCGCTGATTGCGATTTCCAACAGCGGCGAGACGCAGGAGTTGCTCCAGCTGCTCCCCTACGTGGAGCGCATGGGTATTCCGGTGATCGGCTTTACAGGACGGATGACCTCCACCCTGGCCAAGCATTGCGATGTGGCGTTGGACGTCTCGGTGGCGGAAGAGGCCTGTCCGATGGGGTTGGCGCCGACCGCCAGCACGACGGCCACGCTGGCGCTTGGCGATGCACTCGCAGTGGCATTGCTGCAGAAGCGCGGATTCGGGGAGGAGGACTTTGCACGATTCCATCCGGGCGGGACGCTGGGGCGCCGGTTACTCGTCAAAGTGAAGGACCTCATGCATACCGGGCCGGAATTACCGAAGGTCGAAGAATCGGTCGCCGGCACAGCGGCGATATTGGAAATGACCGCCAAGAAGCTGGGCATGACCACGGTAGTCGATCAGGCGGGGACACTCGCGGGCATCGTGACGGACGGCGACTTGCGGCGATTCATCCAGCAGGGCGGGGACTTTACCAAAGCGACAGCGGGCGAGTTGGCCACCCGTAATCCCAAGACCATCGGACCGGACGACCTGGCGGCCAAGGCAGTGGAATTGATGGAGCGGTATTCGATCACGACGCTCGTCGTCACGGACGACGGTCGGACTATCCGCGGCGTGATTCACCTGCACGATTTGCTCAAGAACGGAATTGTCTAAAGGACAAAGCGCACCATGAATCGCGTCGTGGAAATGTGGCGAGAAATCGGGCAGGAGTCGCTCAATCTGCCGAATCTGCTGACGCTCGTCCGCATTCTCCTGATTCCGGTCTTTGTGATTTTCTTCATCGACCCGACGCCGGACCGGTCGTTGATCGCCGCCGTGATTTTCACCCTGGCAGCGGTGACGGACCTCTTGGACGGCTACATTGCCCGGCGCACCGGGCAGGTGACGAAACTCGGCAAATTGCTTGATCCGATCGCCGATAAGTTGCTGGTGCTCTCGGCGCTGATCCTCCTGGTCAACATCGATCGCGTCAGTGCCCTCGTGGCGATTCTCGTGATCGCGCGCGAACTGGCCGTCACCGGCATCCGCGCCATTGCGGCCGGCGAACGACTGATCATTGCGGCGGAGACGGCGGGCAAGTACAAGATGGCGCTGCAAGTCGTCGCCATCGTCCTGCTGATTCTGGAGGGGACGGGGTTGGCGGAACTCGGCAATATGCACCTGGCCGGCACGGTGACCTTGTATCTGTCCCTGGTGCTTGGCTATTTCTCCGGCGGACAGTACGTGTGGAGTTTCTGGAAGCAAGTCGTGGCGAGAGGACTTTGACCAGATGTCGACACGGGACCCCGGTTTGACCCGGGGCCTCAGCGTACTGCATCATGGATTGACCGCGGACTAAGTCGTTCGACAACGACGTGGTGTGCAGAGCAAAACCCCTCACAACCGCCTGCGCCCTTATCTGCATTCATCTCACATTCACTGCGTGTAGCGAGAGCGGAACGCCTCCACAAATAGAGGCCTACGCCTATTCGAGTGCTCCCGCAACGGGGCACTGCCAGGACGGATCGCGCGAAGGTCGCGCCGGTGCAAACGACGGTGAAGCCTCCCTCGACGGTGTCCGTTTTAACGTGCGTACACCGTCCAACTACGACGCCACGCTTGCGCATCCTTTGCTGATGGTCTATGCCCCGGCCGGCCAGAACCGTTGGACGTCCGAGCGGTTTACGGGCCTCACTCCTTCGGCAACCCGCGCCGGGTTCGTGGTGGTGTACTCCGATCACCGGCCGCTCGGCATTCCTGCCATCGAACAGCTTGGCGCGATTCCCGGGTCGGTTGCAAAGAAGTGGTGCATCGATGAGAACAGAGTCTATGTCACGGGTCATTCCGACGGCGGCACCGTGGCGTTGGCGCTCGCGGTGCTTGATCGAACAACGAAGGTGCCGGCCGCCATCGCACCAAGTGCTGCTGGGTGGACCGGCAAGGACCTGCAGGCCTATCAATGCCGGGCTCCCATTCCGGTCATGATCATGCACAGCGCGAACGACAGCCTCTTTCGCGGTTGGGGCGCTCAGGCGGGAGCCTGGTGGGCTGCCTGCAACCACTGTGATATGGCGAAGACGAGGCAAGTGGGGGGCGGTTGTGTTGCCTATCAACACTGTGCGTCGGGTGGAGCGACCCTCTACTGTGAGGGAAGCGGCAGTCATCGGGAATGGCCCAATCTCAATCGAGTGATGCTTGAGTTTTTCGGGCATCCGGAAAAGTTTCTGTGACATCCGAGGAGCGCGCTCGTCTCAACCGGTGCTGGACTAGGCGGACGCAATAACCTTTGATAGGGGTGATGGATCATCTAGGCCTCATCGTCATGCTCGCGCTGTGCGGCTATCTGCTGGGCGCGGTGCCGTTCGGCATCGTCGTGTCCAGAGTGATGGGAATGCCCGATCCGCGCACGGTGGGCAGCAAGAATGTCGGCTTCACGAATGTTCTGCGGGTATCTGGCAAGAAGGCCGGCATTCTCACGTTGATCGGCGACATGGGCAAAGGATGGGTGGTGGGCTTTGCGGCGACTCAGGTGCTGCAAGACGAACGGGCGATTCTGCTTGTCGCTCTTGCGCCGTTTCTCGGTCACCTCTTTTCACCGGTTCTCGGGTTCAAGGGCGGCAAAGGCGTGGCAACCGCGCTGGGTTCCGTCCTTGGTGTCGCGCCGCTGATCGGCCTCTTTCTTCTCCTCGCGTGGATCGGGGCTGTGACTCTGTGGCGCTACTCCTCCGGCGGCGCGCTGACCGCTTTCGGACTTTTTCCGATCATCGCCGCGCTCATTCGTCCTACGGGTGGATTCATTCTCTTCTCAGTCGTGGTGAGCGGGCTGATCGTCATCAAGCACAAGGGAAACATCGAACGGCTGTGGAAGGGGACGGAGAGTAAGATGGGGGAGCGGAAGAATTAGGGGAGCGGCCAGGCCGTCCTTCTTGCTCGCCGAACGCGCGCCCTCAGAAGGGCCTCGTTCGATGCGCGCAGTGAACGACAGCCTGGCTGCTCCCCTTCTTACTTTGGAGGGGGAGGAAAAGTGAGGACCAGGCCGCACTGCCCTCAGGGGGTGGGGGGAGAAGAGAGAAAGTCTACCAATGCGCGCAGTTCTGGATTCAACCGGGCCGCCCTTGAAAGTGAGAGGAGGTAAGAGGATAAGCTGATTGAAAGATCGCTCCGGAAAGCTTGTGAGCGAAACCGAGGGCATCCTGAGGCCCTTTTCATTGACTCTCCTCCGACCCCTTCATATAATGCGGCTCGCGTGTGGTTTCCCTTGTCTGACAGGCACTTATGCGTCCACTCTCCAAGGGTCGCGTAGCCGAAAAGCTGGCTCAATTTCAAACGGGCTTGCGCCATGCCTTTTCCCTTCAGCGTGAGACCGGGCCCTTCTCCATGGGAGAGGTTGAGCTGATGGAGCGCGTTGCCGAGGCCATCGTCAAGCGGGATATGGCGGCGCCGGCGACGGTCTTCCTGGAGTCGATGGGGCCGATGAGTTTTTTGGGCAGCCAAGCGCTCCATTTTCTTACTCCGATCATTGAATGCGCGTTTAACGCCAAAGAGGTCGACCAAGTCGCCAGGTTACTCGAGCGCCGTAACACCATTCGTCAGTTGATTGCCATCATTGAGACGAAATCTGCCGCCAAGAGGGCGTCGGCTCAATGACCTGCCTGCGCGAGACGCATCTCGTTTGTCGAGCGAGACTCGCGAGACGCGCGAGAAACCCGAGCCTGGTCAGAAACCTCATCAGACCGAGTCGCGCCTCTCTCGCCCTTCGCGTTCCTCTCGCCCCGACGAGGGAGCGACTAAGTGCGAAACACGAGCGACGCGGCGCTAGCCTGGTGGTTTTGTGATGGTCGCCGCCGAGCCGGTCAAGATCGATCGCCCGTTGAACGTGATTGTTGCCACCGATTGCGGAAGTACGACCACCAAAGCCATTCTCATCGAAAAGATCGGCGACGAATATCGGCAAACCTATCGCGGTGAGGCGCCGACGACGGTTGAGGCGCCGTTCGAAGATGTCACGCGTGGGGTGCTCAACGCGATTGCGGAAATCGAAGAACTGTCCGGTCGTAAGATTCTTGATGGCGACAAGATCATCACCCCCTGCCGCGATGCCAAGACCGGCGTGGATATCTATATTTCGACGAGCAGTGCCGGCGGCGGTTTGCAAATGATGGTGACCGGTGTTGTGCAGAATATGACCGGCGAGAGCGCGCAGCGCGCGGCCTTGGGTGCCGGTGCGATCGTGATTGATGTGCTGGCATCCAACGATGGCCGTCTGCCGCACGAGAAAATCGAGCGCATCCGGTCCATGCGGCCGGACATGATCTTGATGTCAGGTGGCACGGATGGCGGGGCGGTCACGCACGTGGTGGAAATGGCGGAGTATGTGGCGGCGGCGGAACCGAGGCCTCGGTTCGGCGTGACCTTCAAGCTGCCGCTGATCTATGCCGGCAACAAGGACGCGCAGCCGCAAGTGAAAAAGATCCTGGATGAAAAAACCGCTCTGGAGGTCACGGAGAACATCCGGCCTGTGCTCGAGCGGGAGAACCTCGCTCCCGCGCGCCACAAAATTCATGACCTGTTTCTCGAGCACGTCATGCAGCAGGCACCGGGCTATAAGAAGTTGATCGAGATGACGAGCGCGCCGATCATGCCGACGCCGGCGGCCGTCGGGCTGATCATGGAGACGATCGCCAGGCGCGAACACCTCAACCTGATCGGCGTAGACATCGGCGGGGCGACGACGGATGTGTTCTCGGTGTTCGAGGGCGTCTTCAACCGGACAGTCAGCGCGAACCTCGGCATGTCCTACAGCATTTCGAACGTGCTGGCGGAAGCCGGTTTGGCCAACATCATGCGCTGGGTTCCCTTTACCATAGACGAACAGACGCTTCGCAACCGCATCAAGAACAAAATGATTCGCCCCACCACGATTCCGCAGACCCTTGACGAATTGCAAATCGAGCATGCGATCTCGCGCGAGGCCTTGCGGCTGGCCTTGATCCACCACAAGTCGCTGGCGACCGCCTTGAAGGGCGTGCAGCAGGAGCGGACGATCTCTGACGTCTTCGAGCAACAGATTTCAGGCAAGACGCTGATCGATATGCTCAAGCTGGACCTGATCGTCGGCAGTGGCGGGATTCTCTCCCATGCCCCCCGCCGGATCCAATCCATGCTGATGCTGGTCGATGCGTACGAGCCGCTGGGGTTCACCATGTTGTCGGTAGACAGCATCTTCATGATGCCGCACCTCGGTGTGTTGTCGACGATTGATGAGAAGGCTGCGATGGACGTCTTCGTCCGTGATTGTATGGTGTATCTGGGTACCTGTGTGGCGCCGATCGGGCAGGGCAAGGACGGGGAGCGTTGTGTCGACTACGAAATCGTGTTTCCCGACGGTCAGACCGTCAAAGATCAGTTGAAGTTCGGCGGATTACGGCTGTTCCTCCTTGAGTTGACCGGTAAAGCGACCATCACCCTGCAGCCGGCCAAGCAGGTCGATGTAGGAGCGGGGCCCGGGACGCCCGTGACGCGGGAGGTTCAGGGCGGCGTGGTTGGGCTGTTGCTCGATGGGCGAGGCCGTCCACTGCAACTCCCGGCCGACCAGCCGGCCCGCATTGCGGCGCTTACGAAATGGTTCGACGCCGTCGGATTATATCCGACGGTGAGTTCGTAGTGTTTAGTTTTGAGTTCTTAGTTTTGAGTTAGCGTTCCTTCGGAATAACTAATGACTCAAAACTAAACACTACGAACTCAAAACTATCTTATGGCTCATTCGTATACTCCCGGTCTCACGGTCACCGACTATACCGTCGTGCACAGGCGGCGGGTTCTGCCGCTGCCTGGAACGGTGTTGGTGAACGCTGGCGATCAAGTGCGTTCCGATCAAGCGGTGGCTCGCGCTGAATTACCGGGGAAGGTCTATCCGATCAATTTGGCCAATCAGCTCAGCATCGCACCGGATGAAATCAAAGACTATCTGGTAAAAAAAGAGGGTGACCTCGTTCAACGGGACGAGATCCTTGCCGAGAACAAGCCGCTGATCAAGTGGTTCAAGACCGAGATCAAGTCGCCCATCACCGGCACGATCGAGTCCCTGTCGACCGTGACGGGCCAAGTGTTGCTGCGCGAGCCGCCCCGTGTCCTGGATCTGCTGGCCTATATCGACGGCACGGCGGTCGAAGTCATTCCGCAGCAGGGTGCCGTCGTCGAGGCCACCTGCAGTCTGGTTCAGGGGATTTTCGGCATCGGCGGCGAAGTGTGGGGCGAACTTATCGTCGCCGTGCAATCTCCAGATGAGCCGCTCTCTCCGACCCATGTGAAAGGAGATATGGCCGGCAAGATCATCGTCGGCGGGTCTTTCTTGTCGGCAGAGACGATGGCCAAGGCCAAGGAAGTGGGTGTCGCCGGTATCGTGGTGGGGGGGATTCATGATAGGGACCTGCGCGCACTTCTGGGCTATGACCTCGGCGTGGCCATCACGGGAACGGAGCAGGTCGGGTTTACGCTGATCCTGACCGAAGGCTTTGGAACCATCCCGATGGCGTCGAAGACGTTCAAGCTCCTTTCAGCCCATGGGGGCCAGAAGGCCTCGATCTCAGGTGCCACCCAGATCCGGGCCGGTGTGATACGCCCAGAGATTATCATTCCTCAGGCCGTGAAACCGGCCGGGGCTGTGACGCAACCGCCGCGTGAGGGGATCCGGCTCGGCGACCCTGTCCGCATCATTCGTGATCCCTTGTTCGGGAGGATCGGCGAAGTCTCGGCACTGCCGTCCGATCTGACGAAAATTCCCACTGAGAGCGAGGTCCGGGTCTTGGAAGTCATGTTTCCCGATGGATCACGCGCCGTGATTCCGCGCACAAATATCGAGGTCATTGAAGGCGCATGATGGCCGTGAAGCGTCAAGCGAATCTCGTGAAACGTGAAACGTTAGACGTAAGACGAGGATGCAGATGGGGAATGTTCGTAGGTCTCCTGCTACTCGCATTTCTGCAAGGTTGGCTCTGTGTTTCTGCGTTTGCTCAGTCGAGTCTGTCTGCGCCGGTCGATCTGCAGGTCATCGATACGCCGAACGATGGCGGGGAGAGTCTGACGTTGATCTGGGCTCCTCATGCATCAGACGGCCCCGATGCACGCTATCAGATCCTGCTCGGTCATGCGGGTGCGACCGATCCCGCTTCGTTCAAGACCATCGCAGAGTTTCCGGCCAATACCCGATTTGTGAAGGAGGTCAAGGCTGCCTGGTGGACGAGGAGGGCGGAAAAGACCTGGCATCAGTATGTGATCCGTAACGGGAAAGATGTCGAGTTGAAGAATGGCACCGCCTACACGCTGACGGTGGCCATTCTCAAAGGGGACGAACGGGCTGTCGGCCAGTTGATTCAGGCGACTCCCGCTCCCAATTGGTTTAATTGGAACCAACTCAACAATCTGATCCTCGCCCTGGCATTCGGCGGGTTGGTGTTCTACACCATCAGCCATGCGAAGCGGAATGTAATCTTCCTGCGTCGCATCCCCGGTCTTGATGCCGTGGACGAAGCCATCGGGCGGGCCACCGAATTGGGCAAGCCGATCTTGTATCTCACGGGTGCCCACGATATGGGCGATCCCTCGACGATCGCCGCGGCAGTCATCCTCGGGCGCGTCGCCAAACGCGCGGCAGCCTATGAAACAGAGTTGATGGTGCCCCATCGGGAACCCATTACGATGGCCGTCTGTCAGGAGATTACGAAACAGGCCTATTTAGAAGCGGGTAAGCCCGACCTCTTCAAGGAAGACTCAAACTTTTTCATCACCTCGGATCAATTCAGCTACACCGCGGCGGTCGACGGGATCATGCTGCGGAAGAAGCCGGCCGCGAACTTCTTCATGGGGTCCTACTTTGCAGAATCCCTCCTGCTCACGGAGACGGGGGCCAGTACCGGCGCGATTCAGATTGCTGGGACCGATTCGGATCACCAACTCCCGTTTTTCGTCACGACCTGCGACTACACGCTAATCGGCGAGGAACTCTACGCGGCCAGCGCCTACCTCTCCAAAGAGCCGATCCAGATCGGCACCCTGCGTGGGCAGGATATCGGCAAGGCCGTCATCTTGAGCGTGATCATGATCGGCACGGTGTCGGCGACGATCGCTGTCGTGACGGGCGCGCAATGGCCTTACCTGTTTCTGGACCTCTTTAAGGACCTGAAATGATCTTCCTGCGCCGCCAGCTTCCTCTCCTGATCACGATGATCACCGGCCTGCTGTTTGCCGGGCAGTACTACGTGCCGCACCCGGCCTCGGAGCAACTGCTGACCTCGGCGAGCAAGTGGCTCCAGATCATCGGCGGTTTCGCGCTGGTCCTGGGGGTGACGAGTCTCTTTCATCAGCATGCGGCTAAGATCAGGCGGAAGGAAGCGGGATGGGGCTATAGTCTCGTGCTCTATGCCGGCATGTTGGGCACGATTGGGGTCGGGCTCTGGGCGAACGGGAAGGAAAGCGTCGATGGGGCGATGACCGCCTTCGGCTGGGTCTATTCCTACATGATGGTGCCGCTGCAGGGCACGATGTTCGCGATCCTGGCGTTCTTCATCGCGTCCGCGGCTTATCGGTCGTTTCGGGCCAGGAGTCGTGAAGCAGCCGTTCTGCTGATTGCCGCGGTGATCGTCATGATGGGCCGCGTCCCGCTGGGCGAATATCTGATTCCGTTGAGCGGTGATGTCTCGCAATGGATTCTGAATGTGCTGAACGCGTCGGTGCGCCGCGCCATTCTGATCGGGGTGAGCCTCGGCGCGGTGGCCCTGTCGTTCAAAATCATCTTCGGCGTCGAACGGTCCTATCTCGGGGGCGGTAAGGAGTAGCGCGTGAAACGTGAAAGGTTCAACGTAAAAGAAAGGACGGTTGTCATACGTCTGAAGACGTTTCACGTCTCACGTTTCACATTTCACGAGGTCGCGAAGTGACCTTCGCCGAGCGTATGTTGAAGATCGACCGGCGGATCATTTTCCTGGTGATCGGGCTCTGCACGCTCCTGCCGTTGCTCTATCCGGTCGGCCTGCCGGTCAGGATTTCGTCGGAAGTGCGGAGCGTCTACGACCACATCGAATCGTTGCCGGAGCGGTCCGTTTTTCTCCTGTCGCTGGATTTCGATCCGGCTTCGAAGCCGGAGTTGCATCCGCAAGCGATCGCGTTACTGCGGCATGCCTTCAGGAATAACCTGCGCGTGGTGGCCATGACCCTCTGGGTGGCCGGCACCGGTATGGCCGATCAGTTGCTGACACAGGTGGCCAAGGAGATGGGGAGAGAGAACGGGAAGGACTATGTCTTTCTCGGCTGGAGTCCAGGCGGCACGGCCGTCATCATCAACATGGGCCAGAATCTCTACAACACCTTCCCCAGCGATTACGGAGGCAAATCCACGAAGGGGCTTCCAGTCCTGGACGGCGTGCAGAGCTTAAGAGATATAACCTACATGGTCAGTCTGGCGGCAGGCAATCCCGGGGTCGAGGCCTGGTATGTGTTCGGCAAGGACAAGTACAAGTTCGAGCTTGGCGGCGGCTGCACCGGTGTCATGGCGCCGGGGCTGTATCCGTTACTGCGGAGCGGGCAGATCAACGGTCTCATCGGCGGCCTGCGGGGCGCAGCGGAGTATGAAAGCCTGATTGGCCAGAAGGGTAAGGCCGTAGCCGGCATGGATGCGCAGTCGGCCACGCATGTGGCCATCGTCGTGCTGGTGATCATCTGTAACCTGTTCTATTTGAGTTTGCGGCGAGCGGCACGGCAACAGGGGAGATAGATGGGGGAGATGGTAAGATTCCAAACAGTCGAGGATCGATAAGGTATGGATGCGACGGTACTGGGAGCGTGGGTAGCGACAGGGTTGACCCTGTTTATCTTCTCGTTCCTGTACAAGGATAATCCGCTTTTCAAACTGGCGGAGCATCTCTATGTGGGCGTTTCGGTGGGCTACACGATCGTGAAGGCCTACGACACGGTGATCGTGCATCTGATCGTGAAGCCGATGTTCGAACAGGGCGAGGTCGCCTTGTTGATCCCCGTGGCCATCGGTCTCCTCATGCTGACCCGCTACGTGCCGAAAGCCGCCTGGCTGTCCCGCTACGCTTTTGCCTTTATCGTGGGGATCGGATCGGGACTCGCCATCCCACGCACGATTTCGTCGTTCATCTTGAAGCAGATTGAAGATACGGTCAGGCCGTTGCTCTCCGTGGCCGGCGGGGAGGGCGTGACCTTTACGATGAATCTGCTCAATCCAGCGAGCAACCTCAATGCCATCATCATTTTGATCGGGGTCAGTTCGGTGCTGTTCTATTTTTTCTTCTCGATTGAGCACAGCGGACCGGGAAAAGTCGTTGCGAGAACCGGGGTGATCTTCCTGATGATCGCTTTCGGCGCCGCGTTCGGCTACACCGTGATGGCGCGTATGTCGCTGCTGATCGGACGGCTCACCGACCTGATTGAGTTCTCCGATGCTTCCTTTGGCCGCCCCACGCTCTGGTTGCTCATCCTGACGATCGCGGCGCTCGTGGCCCTCAGCCGACGCGCTAGCACCAACCGAGCAGAGGAAGAGTAAGTCTTTCTGGTCTATCTGGTCTATTTTGTCTATCCGGATGATTCGATCCGGCGTGGCGAACACCTGACGGACCAGACAGACCAAACAGACGAGATAGACAAACGGTCCTGTTCATCGGTTGCAGCCGCTTCCGATCGTCACATACAATGTCCTCCGTCATGACGACCAGCCCCGTCAAAGATCCCCGGCAGTACCCGGTTTTACGGAACCTCCAGTTCTCTCCCGTCAAGGAAGGGGAGGAGCAGTACATCGTGCTCTGGGATCCCAGCGGGTTGAGCAAGGACAAGCTAGTTCTGCCCCTGAATTACTTCTTCATCCTCCAGCACTTCGACGGCGAGCATTCCATCGCAGAAATCGGCGTGCTCTATCTGAAACATTTCGGGGAATTCCTGCAACCGACCAAGGTTGAGCAGCTGGTGGATGAGTTAGACACCAAGCTGTTTCTTGAAGGCGATCGGGCTGAGGCGGCGAAGCGGCAGGCGCAGCGCGCTTACCGGCAGGCTCCGCTTCGGCCTGCGGCCTTTGCCGGTCGGAGTTATGAAGCCGACGGCGCCAAACTGAAGAAACAGATTGATGGATTTTTCACCTCAGCCGAGGGGCCGGACTTCAAACCGTCGGAGAACAAGGGCAGGCTGATCAAAGGCCTGGTGGTGCCCACCTATGATCTCAAACAGGCTGGGCCGGTCTACGCCTGGGCCTATAAAGAATTGCAGGAGGCCCAACAGCCGGATGTCTGCATCATCATCGGGACAGCCAACGCGGGTCTGGAGAATGTCTTTGCCGTGACGGATAAGGATTTTGAAACGCCACTGGGTGTGGTGCAGGCGGACAGGGCGATCCTGGATCGACTCAAGGCACAGCTGCCGGAGTGCTTTGCGGAAGATCTCGCCCACCAGTCGGAGCATGCGATCGAGTTTCAACTGCCGTTTCTTCAAACCAACCCCGGTGCAACCAGGCCCCTGCCGATCGTGCCGATCCTGTCGTCCTTCTCTGCGATGAGCCTTCGCGATGCAGCCGTGTGTGACACGGTCGAGCGTTTTCTTACTATCCTGGGTCAGACGATTGCCGCATCAGGAAAGACCGTCGGGATCATCGCGGCAGGGGAGTTGGCCCATCTCGGCATGCGCTACGGAGACAAGGCCCCGCCGACCGATTTTGCCTTTCACCGGTCGATGCAGCACGATCTAGAGATGCTCAAGCACGTAGAAGACCTCCATGCGGAAGCATTCGCCACCTATATTCAGAGAGAAAACGACCAGCGCCGCATCTCCGGCTTCTCACCGATCTATTGCCTGCTCCGACTGATCCAGGCCGACAAAGGGCAGGTGCTGCGCTACGACCGCGGGGTCACGGATCAGTATAATTCTACCGTGACGTACGCCAGCATGGCGTTTTTCTAACCGAAGCTGATGGCTGATGGCATAAACCTCAGTCGCTCCGAGCGCGCGCCATCTGCCATCAGCTCTCCCGCTACTCCCTGACCCTCACCGTCATGGTGACCGGCTCCAGTGGATTGTCACGCTCGTCGCGTGCGACGGCCACGATCTTGTCGATGACGTCAAGACCCCGGAACACCTCCCCGAACACCGTATAACGCCGGTCGAGACCGCTGTTATCTCCGACACAGATAAAAAACTGCGATCCGTTGTCATTGAAGTCGCGCGTACTGTTGCTCTCGCGCGGCATCTTGGCCATGGAGACGGCGCCGCGCTTGTGCGGCCGGTCATTCGGTTCGGGAGGAAGAAAGTAGCCCGGGCCTCCGGTGCCGTGGAGTGATCGGTCGGGATGCTTGCTCAACGGGTCTCCCCCTTGGATAAGAAAGCCTGGCACCACGCGATGGAACGCCGTCCCGTCGAAAAACCCCATTTTGGCCAGGTTGACGAAATTCTCCACATGGCGCGGAGCATCGTCAGGATAGAAACGAACGGCGATCTCGCCGAATTTGGTGACAATCGTCGCCCGCGGATCCTTTTTCTGGAACTGCATAATCATCGTGCCAATCTAGCAAGGGCTTTCCTTTCGAGGCAAGGCCTCGAAAGAGTGCTGAATGCTGCGTGTTGAGTTCTTAGTCTGTGTTTCTGGCCCGTCTTAAACTCACAACCAAGAACTTATAATTCAACACTCAACTCTGTTGCAGTCCATCCCCGGGATTGATGCAGAGCCACATGATCCCTCCGACCAGTGCGATCGAAGCGGCGATGCCGAGTGAGGCGGGCCAGCCCCATTGTTCGGCGATCCAGGGGGTGACGGTCGGAGAGATGGCGCCGCCAATGTTGGCACCCATGTTCATGAGGCCCGAAAGGCTGCCGGCATGGGCCCTGGACAGATCGCTGGTCGAAGACCAGTAGGCTCCGACCGTGAAATAGAGCCAACCGGCGCCAAGGGAGAGACTTGTAATGGCGAGATAGGGCGACTCCATCACGGCGCCGAGCGCGATGAAGCCTGCCGCCAGTGTCATGCCTGCGATACCGATGGACCTGCGCCCGATCGTGATTCCATACCGCAGGGCCAGCCGGTCGGTGGCCCAGCCACCGAGTGGACAGGAGACGAGAATGGCCAGAAACGGGGCTGCCGCGTAGAGGCCTCCGATCAAGACGTTAAATCCGCGAACATTGACGAGATAGAGATAAAACCAGGACATATAGACATAGGCGACATAGCCCAGGCAGCTGTAGCTGAGGACGAGCCACCAGACCGTCGGCGTCCTTCTCAATGCCGCCCAGGGGATGGCCGACTTCTCGACGGCCGGGGCTTCGGCAGAAATGACGGGCTGGTTCCTGCCGACCCAGGGATGATCGGCCGGACGATCGCGCGCCATGAGCCACCAGACTGCCGCGAGCCCGATCCCAAGGCCGGCCGAAAGGTAAAATGCCGTCTGCCATCCATAGTTCACCATGATCCAGGCCGTCACGGGAGGAGTCACCGACGCGCCGACACCGATCCCGCCGATGGCGATGCCGATGCCGAGGCCGCGCTCGTGGGAGGGGAGCCAGTCGGTAACGGCTCGATTGAATGTGGGTAACGCCACCGCTTCGCCCGCGCCGAGGAAAAATCGCACGACTGCGAGCGCGCCGACGATTCCCATCGTTCCGGCCAGGGATGAGGTAGCCGTGATGGCGGTTAAGGCGGTAAAACCAGACCACCAGAGCAAGCCGATGGTCAGGACAAGGCGCGCACCCCACCGGTCTCCAAACCAGCCGCCGGGAATTTGAAACAGCGCATAACCGACGACGAACGAGGAGAAGATGAACCCCATCTGCTGATCGGTGAGACCCAGCGCCGGCATCATCTGGCGGGCGGTCACCGAGATATTCACGCGGTCGATGTAGGTGACGACGCTGATCGCGAAGAGGAGTCCAAGAATCAACCAGCGTGTGCTGGGAAGGGCTGGTCGAGGTTGGGAAACTGGGGAGTTCGGCTCGCTCAAGGTCACTCCGACAGACGATGCATTATAGCCGGTCATTCACGATGGCTCTAGGCGAAAGCGAGTCCGATTGGTGGTGAGCGCACCGGCCCTGTCCGCGCGCGGGTTCCCACGATGGCGCTTGGTGGACAAGGCCTGGTTGTTCTTGTAGGTTCCTTCCCAGTACATCGCTGAAAGCGAGCAGCATGAACATCGTTGGGAATCTTTCCGGTACGATCCCTGAAGCTGTCTTTGCGGTTGCGCGTCGCAGGCCGGAGCGGATCGTGTTGCAGATCAAGGAGGAACAGGGCTATCGGGAGTGTTCCTTTGAGCAGCTTGCCGAACGGGCGGACGGCATCGCAGCCGGGCTCCTGCGCCACGATCTTCGCCGGGGCGAGCGCGTGGCAATCGTCTCGGAGAATCGCCCCGAATGGCTTGTTGCGTATATCGGGATTGTGACTGCGGGCTGCACCGTCATTCCCCTCGATATCCAACTGAACAGCGAGGACCTCGCCGGCCTTCTGGTGCGGTCCGGCGCCAAGCTGGTCTTTGTCAGCGCGACCACCTGGTCGTTGCTGAAGCCTGCTGGTTTGCCGCTGACCTTCGTCTCGTTCGATCCCCCTCAGGATTCCGGTTGCGTCCTGCTTGACGAATGGGCGCGGACCGGTCGGCCCGACGGAGTGGAACATCCATCGGTCCTGCCCGATGATGTGGCCGCGATCCTCTATACCTCAGGGACAACAGGCGAACCGAAAGGCGTCTGCCTGACCCATCGCAACCTCCTGTCCAATGTTGAGGCTCTCGAGCAGTCCGGGTTGGGCAATGCGGAGGATCAGTTTCTCGGCATCCTGCCGCTCCATCATGCCTATCCATTCATGGCCACGGGCCTGATTCCCTTGTTGTTGGGCGCCCGGGTGACCTTCCTCCCCACGCTCAAGGGACCATTATTGCTGCAATGTCTGCGGGAGGCCGGGATCACCATTCTGGTTGGTGTTCCACAGGTCTTCGCGATGGTGCGGCGGGGGATTGCCGAGGGCATCGACCGCCGCCCGATGACCCTTCGCGTGCTCATCAATTGGCTGATGGCGTTTGCGGGTCTCGTGCGGCGATGCACGGGAATCAATCTCGGTCGTGTCCTGTTTGCTTCGGTGCACCATCATCTCGGTCCATCCTTGCGCCTGCTGGTGAGTGGCGGGGCGCGGCTCGATCCGGAGGTCGCGCGATTCTATTTCAAGCTCGGGTTCACGTTGCTGGAAGGCTACGGTTTGACTGAAACATCTCCGGTGGTCACCTTCACGTCGCCGACAAGGATGAAAGCCGGCTCGGTCGGATTGCCGATTCCAGGCGTGGCGGTGCGCGTTGTGAACCCCGACGCCTCAGGGATCGGAGAGGTGGTCGTCGCCGGACCGAATGTCATGCGGGGCTACGACGCCAATCCGCAGGCCACGGCCCAAGCGATCCGTGATGGCTGGTTCTATACCGGCGATCTGGGGTATCTGGATCGAGACGGCTACCTGTTCCTCACCGGACGCGCCAAGGAATTGATCGTCACGGCAGGAGGCAAGAACATCGTTCCAGAGGAACTGGAAGCCCTATACCAGCGTAGTCCGGCAGTCGGCGAAATCTGCATCGTGGGGGTGGCCCGCGCCGGCGAAGGCGGCGCGGCGTTGCATGCGGTCGTGCTACCTGATTTTGAATACGTCAAGACGCTGAAAATCGTAGATGTCCGCCAGTTGATCAAGACCGAGTTGACGAGGATCGGTCTGACCCTGCCCTCCTATCAGCGGATGAGCGGGCTGACGATCGTCAGAGCTCCGCTCCCGCGCACCCGGCTTGAAAAACTTCAACGCCATCGCGTGGCTGCCATGATCAAGACTGCCGAGGAGGCAGCTGAACCGGCTTCGCCGCCTTCTGCAGCGGACCGGGCACTCATGGATACGGAGGTCGCCCATCGGATCGTCCGCGTCCTTCAGCCGTTTGTGGCGAAGGAGCGCGTTATTGTCCCGAGCGACCACCTGGATCTCGACCTGGGATTCGATTCGCTGCGGCGCGTCGAACTGGTGTCGGCGCTCGAACAGTCGTTCGGCCGCTTGCCGGATGCGCTCGCGCATGAGGTCATGACGATAGGCGACTTGATCGAACGGGTGAGCGGTGCGACACGTGCGGAACCCGGCCGGGGAGAAGGGGCTCAATCCTGGAGCGACATCCTGAGAGCCGAGCCGCCGGGTGAGCTGCGAGACGCGGTGCTCAGACCACAGGCCAGGCGGCATCGGCTGCTCGGTTCATGCATGCGGATCCTGTTCCGTCTGGGATTCGTGGCGGGGTTCCGTCTTCGGATCACCGGGAGCGACCATCTGAACCAGGAGGGGCCTTGTCTGCTGGCAGCTAACCATACGAGCGTCCTCGATCCCTTCGTGATTTTGGCTGCGGTTCCTGGGGGGATGTTTTCGCGTCTCTATTCGATCGGTTGGCAGGCATTCTTTCGCGGCCCGCTGCTTCAGTGGGTGGCTCGCGTGGGTCGTGTAATTCCGGTTGGCCTGGAAGCCTCCCTGGTCCCGGCATTGCAAGCGGCCGCTCTGGTTCTACGACAAGGGCAGAATCTCCTGGTCTTTCCTGAAGGTCAACGCTCGGTCGATGGGGCGCTCGATGTGTTTCGACCCGGTATCGGCATTCTGGCCTGTGAATTCCGCGTCCCGGTGATTCCGATCCGGATCGATGGTACCTTTCAAGCGATGCCCGTCGGAACCAGGTGGCCGCACTGTCATTCGATTTTGCTTTCCGTCGGACCCCCTCTACGGGTCACTCAGGAGTTGATCGATCAGTGGCGCTCGCAGGGGCGCGATCCCTATCAGGCAGCGACGGAGGCCATTCGGGAAGCGGTCGTGGCTCTCGATCCTTCCGCCGCCGCCAACCAGCAAACGAGCAGCGGATCAGATCAGTGAGACCTAGGGAAGTGTTGCGAACGGACGTCGTGGAAGGGGAGAAGGTCGGGCAAGGGAGCATTGCCGCCCCTTCAGGGAAGAGGCGGCAATGGGGCGGTTTACTTCGTCACGATCTCCAACAGCTCGACCTCGAAGACTAACGTGGCACCAGGCTTAATCGTCGGCGGATGTCCTTGGTCGCCGTACGCCAGGTTGGATGGACAAATCAGCTTGCTTTTGCCGCCCACCTTGATCTGCTGAACCCCCTCGGTCCAACACTTGATGACTTGATTGAGCGGAAACGTGGCGGGCTCCCCACGCTTGATGGAACTGTCGAAGACGGTTCCGTCGATCAAGGTGCCGTGATAGTGGACCTTGACCGTATCCGTGGCTTTAGGTGCGGTTCCCGTTCCAGGTTTCAAAGTGGTGATGACGATGCCTGATTCTGTTTTTGTGGCCCCTTTTTCGGAGACGGCCTTGGCAAGGAATGCTGCTCCGACCTTCTTCTCACCCTCGGCAACGACGGCGGCTCGTGTCTGTTGAAGCTGCTGAATTTTTGGTCCGAACGTTTGAAGGTCCACCTTCGGCGTACGTTTCAGGACGCCGTCGGTCATGCCGTTCTTGACGACGGCGAGTTCGGCCTCGTTCAGGGTAAATGGTCCGAGAGACTGGCTGATCGCCAGCCCGAGTGCATACAAGGTTTTCTGCTCGTCATTCGCCAGCTCTTGTGAAACTGCCAGAACTGGAGTCGTCATCAGGAAGAACAAGGTTCCGAGATAGAACATGAGAGTGGGCATCGAAGATCCCTTTCTTGTAATGAGCCAAACCAGAAGGCGAACGTGCTTCGTGTAAGATACGATACAGGCCTAGATCCCACAACAGAAATCTGTTGCATCGGTGGGCAGGGACAGTTGTGACCCGATCCGGCCGATGCAAGCTGGCTTACGTGACTGGAGACCGCAAGCTCGAGGAGGAGCCTACAGGGAGAATTTCAGGGAGGAGCACTATCAGTCACAGGGAACGGCTGGTGATTCGCTCGGTGCCGATTGGCTCCGAAGCCGGATGGTGTCTGGCGAGCGAGTATGAATGGCGGAGAGGGAGGGATTTGAACCCTCGGTAGAGATTTTGTCCCTACGACGGTTTAGCAAACCGTTGCCTTCGGCCACTCGGCCACCTCTCCACATCAAAATTCTCAAGGGGAACACGCCCGCATTAGCGGCGGGAAGTGTCGTCAGACCTGGGCGCCATCGACGAGGCGCAATCTTACCTCAGCCCTGGACAAGGCACAAGAGAGCGGGATGATGCTAGGATAAATTCAGAGGGGAGCGGTCAGGCCCTGGCGGAGCCACTGGAGCAAACTTTTCCCCCTGCTACTCACGACGGAAGGAGATTCCTCAATCGGGGCAAGACTGAGGCCCGGCTGGTTGGCGGTTGCAGACCTCGCGCCGAACGAGGCGTTCACGGCTCCCCCTTTCATGATGGGAACCGTATAACGAAGTTCGATGTGGCTGGGCCGTACGACCCCGCTGAGTGCGAGCATGTGTAAGGCTTTTCGTTTCTGCCGTGCACGTTCTCGATAGGTTCGCCAGTCTACCAGTGGCATAGGGGTGAGTCTCCTTTCCCTCAGTCATGACCCGTCCCATCCCAACGAGCCCCGTCAATTCAGATCTCACATCCACAAAACATTGACAAAATTATCGTCGATGCTCCGTGGATGGTGGCATTTGCTGCAGCGGGCAAACAGACCTGGTTCTTCCTGGGTGCAGGATGCTCGGAGAACAAGTTGGTACTTATGTCCACCGCAGAAGGGGCAAGCTTTTCCTTGAATCTCCCGCCGAATCGCCCCAATCTTGCCGAGCTGTTTTTGCATTGCTCAATCCTCCCATGTGAAAAGTCAGATCCCCCTTCCCGGAGGGTCATTTGACGTTGTTCGTTAGAAGATTGGCTAGATTCAGCATAGGTCTTCGCTGGAGGTCTGAAAATACCTTAGAGGTACTGGGGCCTAAACCAAAGGGGGTATGTCTGCACAAACCGAAGCATGTCCGATCGCATCGCGCTAACTCCGCGCTCGCTCGAATACCATTAAGCTGTTAAGGTTGTCGCGATAATCTAAAGTAGTAGATTAAATATAAAATGGTGGCAGATGAATGAAGGGAAAATACAGCGCGATGGTGATTACCAGACTCCTGCCTCTCCCTCGGAACAAGGCCGAGCTTTCGGGAGCAGTTGATAGGACAAGGCTTCCTCCTCCAGATCGGGCGCCCCAGAGGACAGCATCGTGTAGGAAATCTTTTCGTCTACCGGCAATTCGTCACCGGTTCGCAGGACACCTTCGCGGTTCAGAATCTTCAGAGCATTCGTGCGGGAAACGATGGGTGGATACACTCTGAACTGGTCGGCCGAGACAAACGGCACCTGCACGGTCACCGTGCGGCGATCCACATAAACAAATCGACGCAACTGATCATCGATCGGGGTTTTCAAGCTGAGTACGGCAGAGGTTGTGGATGCGAGGGCCGGGATTGAGATGACGTATGCGGGTCGGGCATCATGAGGAGGTGCTTCGAATCTCCCCGTGGCGTCCACATTGGGTGAGGTCAACAGCTCTGTGGCAGGATTCAGGGCGGGCGATCTGACTCCTACAAGGAGGTTGGTGATGCTCTGCTCCGACACATTCTCCAGAAGCAGCTTGATCAACAGCCAGGACTGTGGATCTGGGGTTTTGGCCCGTCCTTTCGGCAGCGTCTGTTCGATCCGGCGAAGACTGCAATCAGTCACCAGGTTCCGCTTTTCAATAAAATACGTCTTTGTCTCTCCCTTGAGGCTGTAGGCACGTTCGTATGTATAGAACGCGACACCGACCTTAATCATGGTCGGTCTGAACCAGGCGACAACGGTGGGGAGGAAAAACGGCACCACCGCGGCCAACAGGCCTACAATGACAATCTTGTTGAGCCGACTCTGCCGCCAGAACCACGCCCAGCATTTCTTGAGAAGCTCCATGCCTCGTTACCCACGTCAGAACCGGACCTTGCAGCCTGCTACTCGCCGACCTCGCGCAGGATTCCCGATGAAGTCGGGCGCTCGGTATCGGAACCGGCATGACCATATGTGACAGAGCAGGGGACGGAAAAGCAACGGCAGGGGTATCGGCGTGTTCCTCACGCACAGGTATTCATACCAGCGCCAGAAGTGTCCCATCCCTCGTTGCTTCTCTATCGTTTCGAGCCATAGACCAGTCTCGTCTGGAGAAGTAAAATATTTCCCCTCTGCTGATCGGTTTGTCACGGACCCAGAATGAAACATCCGGGCACAACACCGCCGTTTCGTGGACCCGATGGCCAGATCCTGCCGGACAGCCTCGCGGAGATCACCTATCAGCGATTAGGTGGATTCGATCAGTGGGTGATGATCCGCGGCGTAAATATTGTCAATCCAGTCTTGATCCTTCTTCACGGCGGGCCGGGCTTTCCGGAGATGCGCCTTTTCCGTACCTTCAATGCAGCACTCGAACAGCACTTCACCGTCGTTTATTGGATGCAGCGCGGCACGAGCAAATCGTTCGACCGGCGCATGCCCGCCTCCTCCCTGACGATCAAGCAATTCATTGTCGATCTCGATGAGCTGGCCGATATGCTCTGTACACGTTTTGGAAAAGAGAAAATCGTGCTCTACGGCCACTCCTGGGGCTCGGTGCTGGGCGTGCTCTATGCTTCGCGGTTCCCGGAGAAGGTGGCCGCCTATGTCGGCACCGGACAGATCGGTGAGTGGGCCGCATTCGAAACTGCCTCGTATGCGTTCGTCCTCGCTGAAGCGGAGCGTCGCCAGCACCGCAAGGCCGTTCGTGAATTGCGCGCCATCGGCCCACCGCCCCATACCTATTGGGACATGGTGGTGGAACGCAAATGGCTCACGCGCTTCGTCGGCATCGTACGCGGCATGTCCCTGTGGAGATTCACCCGCATTACGCTGGGTGGGCCGGAAGCGTCGATTTTCGATTTGCCCAACATCCTGCGAAGCCAACTCGTAACGCCGAAGGTCATGTGGCAGGAGCTCATCGCGGTAAATCTCGTCGATACCGTACCCGTCTTGCGGATGCCGGTATTCTTCTTTCTCGGGCGCCATGATCATGTGGTCGTTGCGGACACCAGCGTCGCGTATTTCAACGTATTGCGGGCCCCATCGAAAACACTCCTCTGGTTCGAAGAATCCGGCCACGAACCACCGGCCGAAGAACCGGACAAGTTCAACACGGCGATGGTGGATTTGGTCTTACCCGCGGTACAACCATCCTCCTGAGACTGAAACGGGGTGGAACCAGAACCCCCAGTAGACACACGCCCCACCCCTTGCTGGGCATGGGACTCCTTTAAGGAATGCACCACGGAAATATAATGGGGGCTCGTTGGTAGACCGTGAGTCATAGGGAAAACGTGAGGCCTCGCTGTACGTGTCTCACAGTCACGTTGATACAACTAGAGGGGGGGAGGTCAGCCGCGGAGCGCGATCTAGGATGAACCCACTGGGTCTGGCCCCTTTAATTTGATGTGGGATGTTCCGCCCCTGGTTGGTTGTGACGCTCGGCCAGTCTTTTTATGCAGTCGCTATACGCCCATCGCCTTTGAATGGAAGTCCAAAACAGCTTATACCTGTTAAGCATGTCTAACTGCTCTACGTATTCGCGACATTGCTTCGCTTCCGGGGACCCTGCATCTACTTGCGGCTCAGTCATGAGCCAGAACCCAAGCCCCACGACGCAAATACTAAGAGGTAGGCTCACAATGAGCACAATTCTTCGCTTGGTGTTCATGGCTCCTCTCTTTAGGTTGAACTACTTCCTTTCCGGAACCGTCATGGCTTCTACCAGGTTCGTTGGAGACAGGTGCCTGGAATTAAGCGGTCGGGCTAGCTCAGGATGATTTTATTGTCTTGCCTGGGGCCACAGTTTCAGGTAAGCACCGAAGGCAAAAAGGGCCCCGCGTTCGTCTTTCTACTAGGCCAGGACGGATTATTCGATGGCCTCAGTTCATGCGTTGCTGTAAGGCTGCCTCGCAATCCTCCTTTGAAGTCCAGGCCGAGACGGGGTTAGAGACCGTTAGTTTAATTGCATCTTTT
>JBQTIO010000005.1:0-4522 GCA_052388075.1 Nitrospiraceae bacterium | reverse complement strand
GAGGTGGGCGGGAAGGTGGCCTACGGCGACATCGTGGAAGGCGTCACGATGAAAGAGGAGTTCGACGAGGTGACCGGATTGTCGCGCAAAGTCATTATCGAACACACCGGCGCAACTCTCCGGCCGCGTGTCTCGATCAAGGACGAAAGCGGCAAGACGGCGAAGGTCGCCAGCGGGTCCAATACCGTCGCGCGCTATCTGTTGCCGGTGGGAGCCCACATCTTCGTCGAGAGGGGGGCCATCGTGCACCCCGGTGACGTGTTGGCGAAGATTCCCCGCGAAACCACGAAGACCAAGGATATCACCGGAGGACTTCCACGTGTGGTGGAACTCTTCGAGGCGCGGAAGCCGAAGGAGCAGGCGGTCATCACGGAAATCGACGGGGAAGTCTCCTATGGTGGCTTTGTGAAGGGCCAGCGCAAGGTGCTGGTCGACAACAAGCTGGGCGACGTGAAGGAATACTTCATCCCGAAGGGCAAGCACGTCAATGTGCACGAGGGCGACTGGGTGCGGGCCGGCGAGCCGTTGATGGACGGGTCAGCGAACCCGCACGACATTCTCGACGTGCTGGGGCCCAATGAGCTGCAGAAATACCTCGTGGACGAAGTGCAGGATGTCTACCGTCTGCAGGGCGTGTCGATCAACGACAAACACATCGAGATTATCGTGCGGCAGATGCTCCGGAAGGTGCGGGTCGAGGAACCGGGCGATACGCAGTTTCTGCCTGGCAGCCAGGTCAGCAAGAGTGTGTTCGAGAAAGAGAACGAACAGGTGATGGAGAAGGACGGGAAACCTGCGTTGGGCAAGCCGGTTTTGCTCGGCATCACGAAGGCGGCGCTGACGACCGACAGCTTCATCTCGGCGGCGTCTTTTCAGGAAACCACGCGGGTGCTGACGGAAGCTGCGATCAACGGGCGCGAGGACCATTTACGGGGCCTGAAAGAAAACGTCATTGTGGGACGATTGATTCCCGCGGGGACCGGGTTCGAGGAATACCGGGACACCTTCGTCATCAGCGAAAAATCGGACGCGGCGGCGGTCGGCGCCGCTGCGCCGCCGCCGGCCGTGCCGACGGATGCTACTGCGGCGGCTGCGGGCGAACCCGTGGGTTCGTGAGGAACGCGGCGATTCGCCGCGCTTGACAGCGGGGAGTCACCTCACTATAATCCCACGGCTTTGCGAGTGAGAGGAGTGAGGTGCGTGTCCTTACGCACCATTGGAAAAGGGCCGAACACGATGCCGACAATCAATCAGCTGGTCAGAAAAGGCCGGAAGCTCGTGAAAGCGAAAACGAAAAGTCCAGCGCTGAAGTCCTGTCCCCAGAAGCGGGGGGTTTGTCTTCGCGTCTACACCACGACGCCGAAGAAGCCGAACTCGGCGTTGCGGAAGGTTGCCCGCGTGCGTCTGACGAACGGAATGGAAGTGACGACCTATATCCCCGGTGTGGGACACAACCTTCAAGAACACTCGATCGTGCTGGTGCGCGGGGGACGTGTGAAAGACCTTCCCGGCGTCCGCTATCACCTGGTCCGCGGCGCGCTGGATGCGGTGGGCGTGGCTGATCGCAAGCAGAGCCGATCGAAGTACGGGGCGAAGCGGCCAAAGTAACGTCATACGGATTTGCGATTGGATCATTGACTCTATGATCCAATGGAACAATGAAACGTTAGGGAAACGATGCCACGGAGCAGATTTCTGGGCCAACGCGAAGTGCTTCCCGACGTGCGGTACCGCGATAAGCTGGTCGGGAAATTCATCAATATGTTAATGACCGGCGGAAAGAAGAGCACGACCGAGCGGATCTGTTACGGGGCATTCGATGTCATTCAGGAAAAAACCGGCGGCGATCCGCTCAAGGTCTTTAAGACCGCCATCGACAATGTGAAGCCGATCGTCGAGGTCAAGTCCCGCCGCGTGGGAGGGGCCTCGTATCAGGTTCCGGTCGAAATCAGGCCCACGAGACGAGTGTCGCTAGCCCTTCGTTGGCTGGCGGAATACGCGCGCGCGCGCGGCGGCAAGAGCATGCGCGAGAAGCTCGCAGCGGAACTGCTGGACGCGTCGAACAACACAGGGGCCGCGGTGAAGAAACGGGAAGACGTGCATCGGATGGCGGAAGCGAACAAGGCGTTCGCCCATTATCGCTGGTAACGTCGTTCTGTGCTGCAGTTGAGCCGTGCTGCGATCCACGGTCGTGGGGTGCCCCTCAATCGCAGCTGTGTGGTTCGGCTCGACCTGCAGCACAGGTGTTTTTAGAGGTTTGCGTAGGGGATGACAGTGGCTCGTCAGACATCATTAGAACGGACGCGAAATATCGGCATCATGGCCCACATCGATGCCGGGAAAACGACGACGACCGAGCGCATCCTGTACTACACGGGCATGACGCACAAGATGGGCGAGGTTCACGAAGGCGCCGCGACCATGGACTGGATGGAGCAGGAACGCGAGCGCGGCATTACGATCACCGCCGCGGCGACGACCTGTTTCTGGAAAGACCATCGCATCAATATTATCGATACGCCCGGTCATGTCGACTTTACGATCGAAGTCGAACGGTCGTTGCGCGTGCTGGACGGCGCGGTCGCGGTCTTCGACTCGGTTCAGGGCGTGGAGCCCCAATCCGAAACCGTGTGGCGGCAGGCGGACAAATACCGGGTTCCGCGTATTGCCTTCATGAACAAGATGGATCGGGTCGGCGCCGACTTTTATTTCAGCGTGCAGACGATCATCGATCGGTTGGGGGCGAATCCCATTCCGATCCAGATTCCGATCGGCCGCGAGGCGGAGTTTCGAGGCTCCGTCGATCTCATCGCGATGAAGGCCTACGTCTACGACGATGAAACGCTCGGCGCCAAGTATACGGTCATCGACATCCCGGCGGAATTGAAGGACAAGGCAAAAGAATACCGGGAAAAAATGCTCGAGGCGGTCGCGGAATTCGATGATCGGGTGATGGAGAAGTATCTCAACGGCCAGGCGTTGACGGAAGAGGAAATTCGCGGTGTCGTTCGGGCCGGTACCATCGCCATGAAGGTGACGCCGGTGCTGTGCGGGACGGCGTTCAAGAACAAGGGGGTCCAGCAGCTGCTCGACGGCGTCGTCGAGTTCCTGCCTTCGCCGCTCGATATTCCGTCCGTCCGAGGCGTTGATCCCGGTTCCGATAAAGAGGTGGAGCGGAAAGCATCGGATAGCGAGCCCTTTGCCGCCCTGGCGTTCAAGATTATGACCGATCCTTTCGCCGGACAGTTGACGTACTTCCGGGTCTACTCCGGCACGTTGAAAACCGGAACATCGGTGCTCAACGTGACGAAAGGCACGAAGGATCGTGTCGGCCGGCTCCTCAAAATGCATGCGAACAAGCGCGAGGATATCGACACGGCCTATGCGGGGGACATCGTGGCGGCCGTCGGGCTCAAGGGCGCGACGACCGGTGACACATTGGCGGACGAGAAACAACCGGTTCTGCTCGAAGTCATGAAGTTTCCTGAGCCGGTGATCGCCATGGCGATCGAACCGAAGACCAAGCAGGATCAGGAGAAGATGGGATTTGCCTTGCAGAAGCTCGCCCAAGAAGATCCGTCATTTCGTGTGCGGACCGATGAAGAGACGGCGCAGGTCATCATCGCGGGCATGGGCGAGCTGCACCTCGAAATCATCGTCGATCGCCTGTTGCGGGAGTTCAAGGTTGATGCGAACGTCGGGAAGCCGGAAGTCGCATTCAGGGAGACGATCAGGCGGAAGGCCGAAGCGGAGTCGAAGTACATCAAGCAGACGGGCGGTCGCGGGCAATACGGACACGTGGTGCTCACGGTTGAGCCCTCCGAGGGGGGGAAGGGCCTGGACTTCGTCAACAAGATCGTCGGCGGCGCAATTCCGAAAGAATACATTCCTGCCGTCGAAAAGGGCGTCCGGGAGCGCATGGAAAACGGGGTCATCGCCGGATATCCGTTGCGGGACATTCGCGTGACCTTGATCGACGGGTCCTATCATGACGTCGACTCGAATGAAATGGCGTTCAAAATCGCCGCGTCGATGGGGTTTGCCGACGCCTGTAAAAAGGCTGATGCCGTGCTGCTCGAGCCGATCATGAAAGTCGAAGTGCTGGTTCCCCAGGAGTTTATGGGTGATGTGATCGGGAATTTGAACGGCCGGCGCGGAAAAGTGCAGGGGATGAAGGTTCGTGCCGGCGCGCAGGCGATCGAGGCTTCGGTGCCCCTCAGTGAAATGTTCGGGTATGCGACCGATCTTCGCTCGCGCACGCAAGGGCGAGCGACCTACAGCATGGAATTTGATCGATACGATCCGGTGCCGCGACAAATCTCCGAAGCGATCATTGCCAAGTATCGTGGTGAGTAGGTAGGGGTTAGCGACAGGCCGGTAGCGGGGAGGAGCCGATATGGCGAAGGCGAAATATGAGCGGAAGAAGCCGCATGTGAACATTGGGACGATCGGGCACGTGGACCACGGGAAGACGACGTTGACGGCGGCGTTGACGAAGGTGTGCGCCGACAAGGGCCTGGCG
>JBQTIO010000004.1:0-5959 GCA_052388075.1 Nitrospiraceae bacterium | reverse complement strand
CTCGAAGGCATTCGTGATGGGAAATCCGTGTCCGAGATGATGACCTACGGCACCACGCTCCTGACGCGAAAAGACGTCATGCCGGGTGTGCCGGAGATGATCCACGAGTTTCAAGTCGAAGGGACCTTCCCGGACGGGACCAAACTCGTGACCGTCCACAATCCGATTCGATAAGCATGGGCTCAGGCCCAATCACCCATCTCATATCCCTGTAGGAGGGAACATATGCCGAAGAAGCCCAAACGAACCCCGGCGAAGAGTCAGAAAGCGCCGCAGAAAGCAAAGTGGTCTCTGGGTGCCGCGATCAAGGCCGAGTTGGCCAAGGCAGTTATCCCGGGTGAAATTCTCGTCGGCTCCGGAGACGTGGAAGCCTTCAAGGGTCGGGAGACGAAGGAACTCACGGTCAAGAATGTGGCCGATCGACCCATTCAGGTCGGTTCCCACTGTCACTTTTTCGAATCCAATCATGCGCTCAAGTTCGATCGCGAACAGGCTTTCGGGTTCCGGCTAAGCATTCCCGCCGGTACGGCGGTCAGGTTCGAGCCGGGGGAGGAAAAGCGGGTGACGGTCGTGGCGCTGGCGGGCAAACGGGTCGCCTATGGCATCAACGGATTGACCGAGGGATCGTTGGATGACGCGCAGGTCAAAGCCAAAGCCCTGTCGCTGGCGTCTAATCGAGGATTTTCAGGAAAGGGAGGGGCCCGGTGAAAATTTCACGGAAACAATATGCGGATCTCTTCGGCCCCACCGTGGGCGATCGTGTGAGGCTCGCCGACACGGAACTGGTCGTCGAAGTCGAGAAGGATTTCACCTCGTACGGCGATGAAGCGGTGTTCGGCGGCGGCAAGGTGCTGCGGGACGGGATGGGTCAGTCGCCGCGAGCCACGAGCGCGAACGGCGCGCTCGATACCGTGATCACGAACGCGCTCATTCTCGATTACTGGGGTATCGTCAAGGCGGATATCGGCATCAAGGACGGCCGCATCGTCGGCATCGGCAAAGCCGGCAATCCCGATCTCATGCCGAACGTGACGCGAGGTATGGAGGTGGGAGCGGGAACGGAAGCGGTCTCCGCCGAAGGCTGTATCGTCACAGCCGGCGGCGTGGAGACCCATATCCACTATATTTGTCCGCAACAATATTGGGAGGCTCTGTCTGCCGGCATTACCACGATGATTGGCGGCGGCACCGGCCCTGCCACCGGCACCAATGCGACGACCTGCACGCCGGGGCCCTGGAACATCTATCGCATGCTAGAAGCCTCCGACGGCATTCCCATCAATTTGGGCTTTCTCGGCAAGGGCAACTCCTCGCAGGCCGAAGGGTTGAATGAACAGATTGAGGCGGGCGCCATCGGCTTGAAACTCCACGAAGACTGGGGGACCACGCCGGCCGCGATCGACACCTGTTTGAGTGTCGCGGAGCGCTACGATGTGCAGGTCGCCCTCCATACCGACACGCTGAATGAAGCCGGCTTCGTCGAGGACAGTATCAAGGCCTTCAAGGGACGAACGATTCATTCCTTCCACACCGAAGGCGCCGGGGGCGGCCACGCGCCAGACATCATCAAGGTGTGCGGCGAGCCGAACGTGCTGCCCTCTTCCACCAACCCCACCATGCCGTTTACCGTCAATACGATGGACGAGCATCTTGACATGCTGATGGTGTGCCACCATCTGAATCCGCGGATTCCCGAAGACGTGGCGTTTGCTGAGTCCCGCATCCGGCGTGAAACCATCGCGGCGGAAGACATTCTCCACGATCTCGGGGCCATCAGCATGATGTCGTCGGACTCGCAAGCGATGGGCCGGATCGGGGAAGTGATCATCCGGACCTGGCAGGCGGCCCATAAGATGAAGGTGCAGCGGGGGCATCTCTCGCCGGGCGGCGGAAAAGATTCGTCACAGAACGACAACTTCCGGGCCAAGCGCTATGTGGCCAAGTACACGATCAATCCGGCCATCACGCACGGCATCGCCCATGAAATCGGGTCCGTGGAAGTCGGCAAGATCGCCGATCTGGTGATCTGGAAGCCGGCGTTCTTCGGGGTAAAGCCCGAGATGGTGCTGAAGAGCGGGTTTATCGCCCAGGCGCAGATGGGCGATCCCAATGCATCCATCCCGACGCCGGAGCCGATCATCAGTCGGCCGATGTTCGGCGCTTTCGGGCGGGCGCTCTCGATCACGAGCCTGACCTTCCTGTCACAGGCGGGACTGGACCGGGAGATCCCCAAGAAGCTCGGTCTGCAGAAACGCGTCGCTGCGGTGAAGAATTGCCGGAGCGTGAAAAAACGCGACCTCAAACTGAACGATTATCTGCCGAAGATCGAGGTCGATCCGGAGACGTACGTGGTGACGGCGGACGGCGTGCGGCTCACGTGCGAGCCGGCGATCGTGCTTCCGATGGCGCAACGGTATTTCCTGTTTTGACGAGAGGAATTGCTGACAGGTTACAGGCTGACAAGTAGCACGATACAGGCTGACATGAGAAGTCAACGCAGTCCATCCACACCCTCATGTCAGCTTGTCAGCCTGTGCCCTGTCAGCAGGTTTCCATGAATACGCGCGCGTTACTCGAAGGTCTGCGGTTTACCGACACGTTTTTCCCTTCGGGCGGGTATGCCTTTTCGTCAGGGTTGGAAGCGGCCGTGCAGGGCGGCGCTGTCACCGGTTCCGAGCAACTGGCTCGCTATGTAGAGGATCTGCTCCGCGGAGGAGTGAGTCGGCGCGAGGCTCTCGCCGCAAAGTTGGCGAACCGGGCTGGATCAAGGGGGGAGCTCGACGCAGCGATCCGGGTGGATCGGGAGCTGGATTCGACGAAGCTCGGCCGTGAATCACGCCTGGCCAGTCGCCAGATGGGCCGGCAGGTGATGAAAGTGGCGGCCGAGCAATTCCGTGGGAACAGGGTCCTGAGCGAGTACCGTGATGCCATGGAAGCCGACCGAACGCCCGGTCACTTGGCCGTCAGTTTCGGGGTGACCATGGGAGTGAGCGGGTGGAATGGTGAAGAGACCGCCGTCGCGCTCTTGTACCAGACCGCTGTGGGATTCCTGTCCTCCGCGATGCGGCTCTGTTCCATCGGCCAGCGCGAAGGCCAGCGCGTGCTCGGAGAGTGGCTACCGCTGATCGACCGCATCAGCCGTGAGGTCCGCACGGACGCGCCCATGAGTTCGTGGTCGCCTATCCAGGACATTTACGCGATGCGCCACGGCCGATTGGAGTGGAGGCTCTTTCGGTCCTAAGAGCAGAGGGCTGATCGCGTATAGCAGAAGGGAGAAGAAGGGCTGCTGATGGCTATCAGCCATCAGCTCTTGGTGCATTCATGCACGACCTGAATAATCAGCACCGTCACGGCGACCCGAATCCGACCCAGGCGCGAAAGCAAGGCATTCCGGTCATCGGCGTAGGAGGACCGGTGGGGTCTGGCAAGACCGCGCTGGTTGAGGCACTCTGTCAGAAGCTGCGCGATCGCTACAGCCTGGCCGCAGTGACCAACGATATTTTCACGAAGATCGACGCGGAGATTCTGACGAAACGCGCGGCCCTGCCGGTGGACCGAATCCTGGGTGTGGAAACCGGCGGTTGCCCTCATACGGCCATCCGGGAAGACGCCTCGCATAACCAGGAAGCCATCGATGATCTCCTCCGCCGGCATCCGGACGTCGAATTAATCTTCCTGGAAAGCGGCGGGGACAATCTGGCCGCGACCTTCAGCCCGGAGCTGGTGGACTACGTGATCTATGTGATCGATGTGGCCGGAGGTGACAAAATCCCGCGCAAGGGCGGGCCGGGTATCACGCGGTCTGATCTTCTGGTGATCAATAAGAAGGATCTCGCGCCGTACGTCCGCGCCGATCTCTCGGTGATGGATCGGGACACCCGTCGGATGCGTGGTGATCGGCCGTTCGTATTCACCAACCTGTTGAACGGGGAAGGGCTCGATACCGTGGTGGCCTGGGTGGAACAGCGCATTCCCCAGCGGGCCCGACGTTCTTGACCGTCTCGCCGGTTCGCGTGTCACGGAAAAGAAAAAGTCACCAGGATGTCCTGACCGAATTCGTCGGGCGAGTCGGCGAGCTTCGGCTCGGCTATGCCAAGCGCAACGGCCGGACGGTCATCACTCGCTCGCACTGCACGACCCCCTGGCATCTGCTTCCACCGATTTACCTCGATGAAACCGGGGCGGCCTACACGCTGCTGGTCAATCCTTCGGGTGGATTGGTCGGAGGCGATCATCTGTCCATCGACATGAGGCTGGAAGAAGGGGCGCATGTCCTCATCTCCGCGCCTTCCGCCAATCGCGTCTATCGAACGACCGGCGAGGTGTCGGTTCAGGAGGTCGAAATCGCGGCAGGACCCGGCGCGGTCCTGGAGTGGGTGCCGGAACATACGATTCCTTTTGCCGGTTCGCGATACCGGCAAAGGCTTCATGCGACCCTTGCGCCCGGCGCGACGGTTCTTCTGTGGGATGCCCTCGCCTCGGGACGGATCGCGCGAGAAGAGCGATGGGCCTTCACGAGCTTGGAAAACGAGATTCGAATCACGACGGCATCGGGAGATTCGCTCCTGGAGCGCTATATGCTCGACCCGGCAACCGACCTGGGCCGGGTCGGACTCGCGGGAGACTGGGACTATGTCGGGTCGCTTTTTGTGGTGAACGACGCGATCCCGGCCGAGGTTTGGAGTCGACTCGAGTCAAGGCTGGGTTCCGTGCTGGACGACCATGCCGGGCAGGTGTTGGCCGGGGTGTCGACGCCGGCCATACCCGGTGTCGCGGTGAAACTCTTGGCCAGAACGGCGCCTGAGCTCACCAGGGTGGTCGACGGTCTATGGGCTGCCGTTCGCGCGGAACTGTGGAGCCTGCCGCCGGTGGCCTGGCGCAAGTACTGATGAGGGTCGATTTCGTCAGGACGGAGTACGTACACCGGACGCGCCGGGTTCTGCCGAAGCGGCGGTACGGAGCGAGGATGCGAGGCCTACCAGAGAGAGCGTGAAAATCAGCCATTTCGATGGGTCGAAATTATACCAACGGGGACCGTTGCGATAGTCGCTTTGATAGGTGTGGTGATAGTTGTGGTAGCCTTCGCCGAAGGTCAGCAGCGACACCCACCAGCTATCCCGACTGGAGTCCGCATGGCTGTGCGGTTGGTGTCCCCACAGGTGGCAGATCGAGTTGATGCAGAAGGTCGAATTGAGCACGGCAAACGTCCGGCCAACACCGGCGAGCATGAAGCAGCCCACCCCTCCGAACCAGCCGCCGTGCAGAAATCCCACGACAAACGTGAGCACGAGACCTGAGAGCACGATCGGGACGTAGTAACGGTGTTGCCACATGACGACGGGATCCTGCCGGAGCCGCGTCGCGTATTTCTCGTCCGTGTAGCGCTGGTCGGAGAAGAGCCATCCGCAGTGGCTGAACCAGAACCCTCGCTTGGCGTTATACGGATCGGCGTCCTGGTCGCAGGCGGCATGGTGGCGAATGTGGTCCGAGGCCCACTTCAGGGCGGAGTTTTGAAGCGCCCATCCGCCGGCGATCAGGAGTCCCACCTTGACCCAGTCGGGGCAGGTAAAGCTCCGGTGCGCCATCAAGCGATGGTAGCCGACTGTAATGCCCAGCCCGGTCACGACGTACAGTAGCCCAAACATGGTCCAGTCCAGCCACGTATACCCGTAGAGAAAGGCGAAGGCGGGGACTCCGATCACCGCGCTCGCGGTGACGAGGCCGAAGAGCAGCACCGTCATGTGGACGGGATAGGTGCGCCGCAGCCCTGTAAGGGTGGGTGAAGGTTGTGTCATGAGTATGCTATTCGCGGAGTGCGCCACAGCGCCTCACTCAGGCTCCGGGCTGACGATAGGGTCAACAGGCAGTTGATGTCGGATGTCCAAGCGGACTTTCGGTACCCGCAGCGACGATAGCCCATTCACACTCTCGTTCCACGCGAGGTCCGGCACGGTGTAAC
>JBQTIO010000003.1:0-2956 GCA_052388075.1 Nitrospiraceae bacterium | reverse complement strand
AGGATGCAACGAGCGATGCGCCGTACTTCATTGACTATCTGCTTCGAGAAGTCGAGGAAGGGACCGGGATAGGAATTCCGGAGGGCACGCGGATCTATTCGACCCTCGATTCGAGGATTCAGCAGCTGGCTACACAAGCGTTGCAACAGGGATTGGCCAAACTGGAGACGAGTTATCCGGCGCTCAAGGGCGCCGAGCCTCCGCTGCAGGGCGCCGCGGTCGTGCTGGATGCGAAGACCGGCCACGTGCTCGCGATGGTCGGCGGACGCCACTATCGCACAAGCCAATTCAACCGGGTGGTGCAGGCGCGCCGGTCGGCAGGGTCGCTGTTCAAACCGTTTGTCTATCTGACCGCATTCGAAGCGGCGCGCGAGCAGGGATCGACCGGGCTGACTCCGGCTACATTGCTGGCGGACGAACCGGTGACACTGGAGTCCGGCAGCGGTCCCTGGTCGCCGCAAAATTACGACCGCCAGTTCCGTGGACTCGTGACCGTCCGGACGGCGCTCGAACAGTCGTTGAACGTTCCCGTCGTGAAAGTTGCGCACCGGACCGGTGTCTCGTCGTTCAATGCCATGCTGCGGAAGTTCGGTATTACCAGCCCGCTGGCCGATAATTTGTCCGTGGCATTGGGGAGTTCATCGGTTTCGCTCCTTGAGATCACCTCAGCCTACGCGGGCTTGGCCAATGGCGGCGTCGTAGTGCGTCCGATGGCCGTGATCAATATGGTGCGCGATAGCGGCGAGACGCTGTGGAGTCCCGTGCTCGATCGACGCCAAGCCGCCTCTCCGCAGGGCGCCTATCTTGTGACGTCGCTGCTGAAGGGCGTGGTCGATCGAGGAACGGGATGGAAGGCGAGGGCGTTGGGGGTTCAGGGGCCGGTCGCGGGCAAGACGGGTACGACGGACGGCTATCGGGACGCCTGGTTCGTCGGATACACGCCGGATCTGGCGATCGGGGTCTGGGTGGGTTTCGACGACGAACGGCCGATCAAACTGACGGGCGCGCAAGCCGCACTCCCGATTTGGAGTGAACTCGCCGTTCGGCTCCTCCCGCAGGACCGCCCTGATTTTGAGATGCCGCCGGAGATCGTACAGCGAGACATTGACCCGAAGACCGGCCAACTGGCGACCTCGCAATGTCCGGAAAAATCGGCGGAGGTCTTTATTGCTGGAACGGAGCCCACCGTCTACTGCGAAGTTCATGGGGGCGGATTGTGGGAGCGGCTGAAGCAGACTTTCGGATTCTCCTAGGTGTCGCAGGGCTCTTGCGCTATTCTGGCCTCGATCAGCGTCACGAAGGAGTTCCGGATGAGAAACACCGGGTACATGGACGACGGCAATATTACCCTGCTCGCAAAAGGCGTCGAGTTGAAGGGCGTGATCAAGGTGGAAGGCACGGTGCGCATCGATGGTCGGCTGGAGGGGGATGTGCACACCACGGGCGAAGTCATTGTCGGAGAAGATGGAGTGGTCACAGGATCGATCTATGCCAATTCACTCATCAGCAGCGGGCGCATCAAGGCCACTGTGACGGCGACCGGACGAGTTCAGCTGCTGAAGACGGCGATTCTGATCGGCGAAGTACATTGTCCCGCCATGACGATGGAAGAGGGGGCCAAATTGCAGGGCGTCAGCGACATGGGTGTGACGGCCTGGCCCGAAGAGGTGCCTCGGTTGCCCGGGAATGTTCGTGACATGAACCAGCATCGCGGGAAGTCCGTGGCATTGATCGAGAAAGAGCCCGACTTATAGACCCCGTCGCTTCCTGCCTTCCGCTCCGTTCCGGCCTTCTGACCGCTCTCCTCTGGACTTGCCCCAGGCCTGCTTGCCGGTGACAGATTCCTCCAGATCTGCTATCAACAATCCGCATCTGCGCGACTGTCCAAGACCCATGACTCGACAGCAGATCTTCTCCATCGTATTCCTTGTCCTGCTGGCCCTCCTGTTGTACCAGATCGGCCTCATGTTCCAGCCGTTCTTGTTTCCGGCCCTCTGGGCTGGACTGCTGGCCCACTGGGCCTTTCCCCTGCATCTCCGGCTCACGAAACTATTCGGCGGCAAGGACACGATGTCTGCGGCAACGCTGACGGTCGGCGCGCTTGGCATAGTCGTCGCGCCCTTGGCTGTGATGGGCGGGTTGCTGGTGCGGGAAGCCGGAACTGCCGAACAGGCGATCCGTAGCTGGATCGCGGGCGGGGGGCTTCAGCGGTTGCCCGATCAATTGGCGACGATTCCCTTCATCGGTAGCTGGTTGCAAACGCTGTTCACCAGTACCGATCTGCAGAGGCTGTCAATGGAGCAGTCGGTCGTGGCAGGGGCCAAGGGGCTGAGCCAGTTTTTAGTCGGCCAGATGGGAGACTTGCTGAAGAATGCCTTCCTCCTGGTGACGGATTTCTTCATCATGCTGCTCGTGTTGTTCTTCTTTTTCAAGGACGGTCGGCAGTGGCTTGTCGGGATTTACGAGGTGATTCCGATGGAGGGGTCCCATAAGCGCAGGATTGTGGACCGGTTGGATCAGACGATTCGGGCGGTGGTCAGGGGGATGCTTGTCACGGCGATTCTCCAGGGTGTGCTGGCGGGATTGGCCTATGTGGTGCTGGGCGCGCCGATTCCCGTCGTGCTCACCGCGCTCACGATTATTCTTGCGCCGCTTCCGTTCGGCGGGACGGCGTTGGTGTGGGGTCCGTTGTCGATCTACCTATTCTGGGTCGGTCCTGTCGGAAAGGCGCTCGCGATGCTGGCCTGGGGGATCGGAGTCGTGTCCATGGTTGACCAGTTTCTTCGACCTTGGCTGATCGGCCAAGAGGTGGAGATTCCCATGCTGCTGCTCGCGCTCAGCGTGCTGGGCGGCCTGGCGCTCTACGGACTGCTCGGGATCTTCGTCGGACCGATTCTCGTCAGTCTCTTGATGACGGCGGTCCAGATCTACCGGGAGGAGTACCACACGGCCGAGA
>JBQTIO010000002.1:0-12442 GCA_052388075.1 Nitrospiraceae bacterium | reverse complement strand
GTGAACTGCCTGGGACCCATAATCTCCTCCTTCGCCGAACGATTACCGGTTCGGCATCGGAATATAGATGTCTCCGATAATCGACTGCCCCTGAGCCGAAAGAGCGAATTGTGCAAAGGCATCGACTAGGGGCTGGGACTCTTTTTTCGACAGCAGCAACAGAGGGCGACGGAGCCCATAGCGGCCGTTTTTGACCGTCGGTACTTCCGGCTCGACCTTGTCCAGGGGCAGCAGGCGGACGGCAACGCCGCTGGAGACCACCGAAAGTCCCGTGCTCAGTGACAGGTAGGCGACGGCTGAGAGCGGTGGAAGGGTTCCCACCACTGTCTTGACGACCTTCTCATCCCCTCCGATCATCTTGGCAGTCTCGGGAATCTTCCCGGCGATTCCGAGGTGGGTTTCGAACGCCTCACGGATGTTCTGATTGCGTGGCCGGACGATCAGTAGAATCCTGGTATCAGGCCCACCCAGCTCGGACCAGGTTTGTACCTTGCCGGAAAAAATATCGGCGACCTGCTGCTTAGTCACCTCTTTGGTGAAGTTCGACAGGTGGACCAAGATCCCGATTCCATCCCACCCGATCTGCGTGGCGGCCAGGGCTGGGTTTTCGGCGCCGGTCACGGCGATATGGGCATGGCCCGTTTTGACCAGCTCCAGTGGTTTCGAATTGTTGTCCCATAGGATATCGATGTAGGCCCGGGGATTGATCTTTTCGAACGCGCGCGCCAGGGTCTCCATCGTGACTTGCTCCGGCCCGTTGCCTGCAATGATGAGGTTCCCGGCAACCTCTGCGGAGGCTCCGAGCGGAAAGGTCAGGCACAGTGTGAGAGAAACGAGGATTTCGGCGAGGAAGCGACGGGTGGCGATGACGCGTCTGCCCGGGGGAGAGACACAGGCGGTTGGTGTGGATTGGTCACGGCAGAGGGACTGGCTCATCCCTACGACCCAGAACTTGATCCCGCCCCGGTGCCGGGGGTTGAATCCGGAACGGTGTTGGGCGGCGGGACATTGCGCTTGGCGTTCAGCGGCGGCAACTTAGCAAATCTTTCCATGCGTTCATTGTTCATCGCCGTGGCTTTGATCTCGGCAAAGCCCGGTTTGTGATCGCCGACGACCTTGGACGAAAAGGAGGACAGGAGCCGGGTGGCTTTCCTGGCATGGCAGAAGGGACATTCCGTGTCCTCGACTCTGGCATGGACGGACTGGGTGGTTTCAAACTGTTTGGAACATCGTCCGCAGCGATACTCGTAGAGCGGCATGACCCGGTTCCCTTTCTGTCTCCTGGATCACGGTGGATCCACCTGCCAACACCCTTGACCGGCCGACTGCCTTGCGCTTATTGTAGCACAGTTGCGTGCGTGAACTGCCAGCGTCACAGGAGGATTCCGATGTCAGTGCTGATTCGACGGTACAAGGGCAACAATGGGATTATGCAGCAAGAGCGGATCGATGAGGATGATCGAATCGAGCGCTACATGCGGCTCTTCGACAAAGACGATATCAAGAAGTTGCAGACCGGCGTGAGGGTCTTCATCGAGAAGGATGAGTGGCAGCTCCTTCCATAAACACGTGAGAGGTCAGGGGGAAGGGGCTCATCGTGGAAGCTCCTGTGTGCCCTTTACTCCTCATGCCGTACCCCTCACTTAGTTTATGACCTACTGGGTTCATATCGCGCGATCGATCGATCGGGTGACGCTGCACCGGGACCGCTGCTCCGAAGTGCCGTCGAATTCCACGTCCAGCGATTTCTGGGAAGGCGGGTGGTTCGACTATCCTGAAAAGGAGCGGGCGCTTCGTGCTATGGAACAGGCCGGGGCGAGCGATCAACGGCGCTGCCCGCTCTGCAGGCCCTAGCTAGAATGTACAGTGCTGAGTAGAAGAGTTCGACTGCCAAACGCAGCACTCAACACTCACGACTCAGCACTTCTTTTGCCCAATGCCACGACTCGCACTCTTTTTGACAACCGCGATCTGGGGCGCCACGTTTCCTGCCACCAAAGCGGCGCTTGCGCAAATTCCCCCGCTCTCGTTCCTCCTGCTCCGGTTTGCTCTGGGCATGGCGCTGATCGGCCTTTGGTTTGTAATCGCACGGCGCAGGCTGCATCGTGATCGTGCCCTGCTGGCTGCCGGAGGGATCGCGACGGCCTTTCTCTTCCTCGGATACCTGCTGCAGACGGTCGGGCTTCGCTACACCGCCGCGTCCAATTCTGCCTTTCTCACGGCTCTGTATGTTATTTTTGTGCCGCTCATCCTGCGGCGATTCGACGGCCGGGTCTTGCTTGCAACAGCGGTTGCCGTGGTCGGCCTCTGGCTGTTGGTCAAGCCGGGGGCATCGATGAATCTGGGCGATCTGATGACGCTCGGCTGCGCGTTGGCCTTCGCAGGGCATATCGCCTGTCTCGAGCGGTTCACCCGCAAGTTCGATGCACCGTCGTTGCTGGCCTGGCAGATGGCGGCGGTGACGCTGCTGTTCATTCCGATGACGTGGTGGGAGCAGGCACCGGCACACGCCTTCTCGCCGACTGGGGTGTTGCTGATCGGACTCGGCATCACCGGGGGCCTGGCCACCGGAGCGTTTGCCGTGCAGATGTGGGCTCAACAGATTGTCCCGGCCCAGCAAGTGGCGCTGGTGTTCGCCTCGGAGCCGGCCTATGCCGCATGGCTCTCGTGGTATTTTCTCGGAGAGACGCTGGATCTCCAGGGGTGGGTGGGAAGCGCGCTTATTTTGCTGGGCGTGGTGATCGGAGCGTTTGAAAAACAGGCGCGGCCACAGCCGCCCTCGGCTGAGATCGCACAGCCGGCGTAGCCCTGTTGCAAGGAGCGAGATGGCACAGAAATTTGGAAACGGCCGGTGGGTTCAGGAAGGCTTCCTAGATAATCGTGTCGAAGGAACCGTCGTCGGCCGGATCGTATTTGCCGCCATCGGGCCGGTGGATTTCATTCTGCGGGGGAACTTCAAGGCCGACATTGCGGGCGAGGTGATCCAGTTTCGCAATCGTCGGTTCGAGGATGCGGACATGGCCGGTCACGTGATCGGGGATATGGAAAATCCGCAGATGGGAACGGTCAATCTCATTTCATTCGACCCGCATCCCAATCTCGCTCCGCATCCCTATGTCGAGTGGTTTTCGCAGCGGGAGACGCACTATCGGTTTGAACTCGATCCTGCTGATGCCTGGGTCGTGCCTCCCGGCGAGCGCGAAGCGATTGATCGGGAAAGTCACAGAATCCGCGAGGCCGCGGCATCACTTGAGGTGGATCGTGCAAGCGCGTACGAGGAGTCCGATTGGGTCTAGCGGGCCACGGACCGTTGCTCGTTCTTCGTGCGAGACTCGCGAGATTGGCGAGAAAAGCGGGACGGGTCAGAAACTTCGTCTTTCCGCGTCGCACGTGTCGCGCACGTCGCGCGACTCTCGCTCTCATCTTACGCACGACGAACTGAAACTACACTGCAATTGATTCCAGTTTGCTCTTGCCCTCGCGCACATATTCCGGAACATCCCGAATGTCCCACACCAGCCCCAGCTGCTCCAGCAGCTTCAGGCAGTAGTAGGTCATGTCGACCTCCCACCAATAGAAACCTTGCCTAGTGGAGGCGGGATAGTAATGGTGATTGTTGTGCCAGCCTTCTCCCATGGTGATGAGGGCCAGAATCAAGTTGTTGCGGCTGTCGTCTCCGGTCGCGTAGCGTTGCGACCCGAAGACGTGGGAGAGCGAATTGATCGTGCAAGTTCCGTGAAGCAGCGCCACCGTGGAGATAAAGAACCCCCAGATCAGCATCTGGGGTCCGTTGGTGCCGAGGCCGGGAGCATAGGCTTCCAGCAGGCGGCCCAGGCCGAACATCCCGAATCCGGTGATGGTGGGAACGAGGCCGTCGAAGCGATCGAGAAATCGCAGCTCCGGATACTTGGCAAAATCCGAGATCGCCTTCAGCCGCGGCGCATAGTGCGTTTGCGATGTAAACCAACCGATGTGCGACCAGAGAAATCCTCCCTGTCGCGGGGAGTGCACATCGTCCGGCGTATCGGAAGCGATGTGGTGATGGCGATGATGGCTGGCCCACCAGAGCGGGCCGCGTTGTGCGCAGGAGCCGCCCAGGACGGCGAACGCGAGTTGAACGGCGCGCGAGGTCTTAAACGTTCGATGAGCGAAGTACCGATGGTACCAGCCGGTGATGGCGAACATCCGGACGAAATAGAAGGCGATCGCAACAGCGACGGCGGTCCAGCTCCATCCGACCCAAATAATGCCGAGGCACATCAAGTGAACCGCAATGAACGGGATGCTGCGCAGCCAATCAACCTTTGGTGGTCCCTGCACCTTCATCTTCTCGAGACCGGCCCAAGAATCAAACCAGCGTAACACCGCGAACCCGAGTTCCTGGGCTCTGGTCGGGCGGAGCATTTGCACGTCGGACATTCGATGACCTCCGGATCGAGGGTCGGCGACTCACTGTGTCGGAAGACAGGGCGCCGGGATCCCGATTAAGCTGAGTGATCTCGCGGCGCTTGGGCAATGAAGAATGAGGCAGGCCGCAGATACCGAATCATCACCTCGACGGGTTCTGATCCAGCCATATCATATAATGGGTGCCCATTATACACACAACTACCGGGAAAGTGAAATCGGACATTTGAGCCCCGATCATTTCACCCAACTCGATTGTACCGGAACGGTCGGATCTGTCTATCCTTTTGTCTGAGTCGGTACGGGAACGAATCGTGCGTGGCCTCGATTTGACAGGCTCGCCCGCGCGTCTCTAGAATGCCGAAACGATGAACGAGCGTTTCTTGAAAGCCTGTCGGCGCGAGCCGGTCGACTGTACACCGGTGTGGTTCATGCGTCAGGCCGGCCGCTACATGGCCGAGTATCGGGCGCTGCGCGCGAAGCACTCCATCCTTGAGATGTGCAAGACGCCGGAACTCGCGGCGCAGGTCACCCTCCAGCCGATCGACCGGTTTCCCCTCGATGCCGCCATTATTTTCGCCGACATTTTGCTTCCCCTGGAGCCGATGGGGATCGATCTCGAGTTCGCCGAAGGTGAGGGACCGGTGATCCATAACCCGGTCCGCGATCGTGCCGCGGTAGAGCGGCTGAAAGTCGTCGACGGCGGTGAACTCGATTATGTCGCGGAAGCCATCAGACATGCGCGTCGGGTGCTGAATGGGCGAGTTCCGCTGATCGGGTTTGCCGGGGCGCCGTTTACGCTGGCCAGCTACGCGATCGAGGGCGGCGGGTCGCGCAACTATCTGCGTACGAAACAGATGATGTACGCCGATCCGACGGCGTGGCATAAGCTCATGGATAAGTTCGCACGGGTCATCACCGGGTATCTCAGGCGGCAGGTCAAAGCCGGAGCCCAGGCGATTCAGCTCTTCGACAGTTGGGTCGGCTGCCTTTCGGCCGGCGACTATGCGGAATACGTCATGCCCCACGTGCAGGTGATTTTCGACGGCCTGAAGCGGGAGAGCGTGCCGATGATTCATTTCGGCACTGGGACGACGGCTATCCTTCGACAGATGCGCGAAGCAGGCGGGGATGTCATCGGGATCGACTGGCGGGTTCATCTCGACGAAGCCTGGGCCATGGTCGGGCACGATCGCGCGGTGCAGGGCAATCTGGACCCGCTCGTCCTGTTTGCGCCGCTTCACGAAATCGAACGCCGGGTCGAGGATATCTTGCGACGCGCCGGCGGGCGCGCAGGCCACATCTTCAACCTCGGACACGGGATTCTTCCCTCCACGCCTATCGATCACGTCGCCGCCACCATTGACATGGTGCATAAGCTCAGCCAGCGGTAACGAAGGTGAAGCGTTGCTCGTGAAGCGCAGCTCCATTCCGATGAGTTCTTAGTTGTGAGTGTTGAATTTTGAGTGTGAACTCAGCACTAAAAACTCAAAACTAAAGACTTTTTGAAGCGGCATTACGCTTCACGAACGATGAGGAACGATGCAGGAATCGAAGCGTCCCACCGCAATCCTGCTGATGGCCATGGGCGGCCCGGATTGCCTGGATAATGTGGAGCCGTTCTTGCTGGACGTGCGGGGAGGACGACCAACGCCGCCGGAACTGGTCGAAGAGATTCGTGAGCGGTACCGCGCAACCGGCGGGAAGTCGCCGGCCGTCGATATCACGAAAAGCGTGGCGAGGCGGCTGGAAGCGAGGCTGAACGAATCGGGCGATGGTCGATACCGTGTCTACGTAGGGTTGCGGCACTGGCATCCGTTCATCAAAGAAGCCTACGCCGAGTTGCTCGGAGAGCTGCCGGAGCATGTCATCGGGCTCTGCATGGCGCCGCAGCAGTCCGCGCTCAGCACCGGGGCCTATCGGAGAAAGGTAGAAGAAGCACGGTCCGCGTTTCGCCATGCGGGTCCCGTCAGCTATGTCGGTAGCTGGCACCGGCATCCGAAACTGATTGCGGCGATCGTCAGGAATATCGAGCAGGGGCTCCTAAAGTTTCCTTCCGACGTCCGGGCGACTGTGCCGGTGTTGTTCACCGCGCATAGCTTGCCGGAGCGCATCGTCGCCATGAAGGATCCCTATCCCGATGAAGTACAGGGCACGGTCGAAGCGGTGAGGGCGTTGTTAGGGGCGCAGCCGATCCGGTTTGCCTACCAGAGCCAGGGGCGATCAAGCGAGCCGTGGCTGGGGCCGACCGTGGAGGAGACCCTGGACGCATTGCACCTGGAAGGACATCGACATGTCCTGGTTGCCCCCATCGGATTTATCTGCGACCACGTTGAAACCCTGTTTGATATCGACATTGAACTGAAGCAGTTGGCGACAAGCAAAGGCATGCAGCTCGAGCGCATCGTCATGCTGAACGATTCGCTGGCGTTGGTCGAAACGCTGCTTGACATCGTCGCCACGCACGAATCCTCCCTCCGCGTTCAGTCGTGAGCCGACCCCGCACAGTCGTCGTCGTGGGCGGGGGCATCTCCGGTCTGGCGACCGCCTTTGCGTTGCAGGAACAGGCGGCTGCTGCTGGCTTTGCCATCCGCTGTATCGTGCTCGAATCCGGATCGTCCTGGGGAGGAAAGATTGTCACCCGCCGAGTGGGCGATCTCGTGACCGAGGCGGGACCCGATTCGTTTCTTTCTCAGAAACCGGCCGGCATCCAGCTCTGCGCGAAGCTGGGTCTCGCCGATCAGCTCATCAACACCAATGAGACAGGCAAGAAGGCGTTTGTGCTGAAGGGCGGCCGGCTGCACGAATTACCCGAGGGGCTCGTGTCGTTCGTGCCGAATCAGCTAGGGCCTTTTCTCCGAAGCGGCCTGCTCAGTTGGACCGGTCTGATGCGCATGGGGCTTGAAGTTGTCGTTCCGCGCGGCCCATCCGGGGGCGACCAGTCGGTGGCGCAGTTCCTTCGCCGCCGGTTCGGCGCGCAGGCGTATGAGCGTGTGCTGGAGCCGCTCATGGCAGGGATCTACGCTGGCGATGCCGAGCAGATGAGCCTGCGAGCCACCTTCCCCGCGTTTCTCGATCTTGAGCAGCGGCACGGAAGCGTCATTCGCGGCATGATGGCGGCGAGAAAGAAGGCTCCCGCAATTCCGGCCGGCGGTTCAAGGCGTACGATGTTCGTGAGTCTCAAGAACGGACTCAGCGACCTGGTGACGACATTGACGACAAGGTTAGCCGAGCAGGGGGTGGAGTTTCGTCTCGGGTGCCGGGTTGATGCGGTGAGAGTACGATCTCATCAACCGGGCCGGTGGATGTATGATCTGATTCTCGGCGACGGGTCAGCTCTCTCTACGGACGGGCTTGTGCTCGCGACGCCGGCCTATGTATCGGCGGAGCTGTTGCGGCCGCTGTCTCCGATGGCGGCAGGATTGTTGGAGCTGATTCCCTATACCTCGACTGCCACGATCTCCCTCGCGTATCCCGCCGCCGCAGTCGCGGGTGCGGTGGAGGGCTTCGGATTTATCGTGCCTCGAAAAGAGGGACGCGAGCTGATTGCCGCGACCTGGACCTCTCTCAAGTGGCCATACCGCGCCCCGGCCGATCAGGTCTTGCTCCGTTGCTACGCAGGCGGGGTCGGACGGGAAGAGATTCTGCAGCTGGATGACGGGCAGTTGGTGTCGAGAGTCCGTGCCGAGCTCTCGGCCCTCTGCGGCATCAGGGCGGAACCCGGCTATGTGGAAGTGAACCGCTGGTCGAAGGCGATGCCGCAATATACACTCGGCCATCTCGATCGACTCACGCAGCTGGACGCAGCTCTGCGCCGCTACGGCGGCCTGGTGCTCACCGGTGCAGGCTATCGCGGCGTCGGCATTCCCGACTGCATTCGCGAGGGCGCCGTGACTGCCGGTCGGATCTTACGGGATCTCACCGAGAGGTCTACTGATTGAGCGTGGATGCAACCTCCGGCCGCTACGGTCCAACCGCGCTGGTGAGCGACATGAAGAAATACCTGGCTTCGATGCCAACTCGGCATTCGTCAGTGCGACAGCGAAGTCGGGGACGACATTGAAGACAAGTCGGACGCATTTGGATTCTCCGCCGAGGCGTACATCCAGGCCCGCGTCAACGGCAAGTCAGTCGGACCGTCGGCTTCCTGCCGACTGGCCAGCACCTGGTAGACGTTCAACCAACCCTGTTGGAATCCCAGCGAGGACCCGGCCAGATAGGTTCGCCAGACCCGCAGCGTTCGTTCCCCGACCAACTTGCTCGCGGAGTCCAGTTGCGCCTCAAGTCGGCGAGACCAATGCGCGAGCGTGCGCGCATAGTGCGGACGCAGGCTTTCGACGTCATAGACTTCGAAATGCTGGCCAGCCATTTCCCGCACGACCAGGTGCAGGTGCGGTAGTTCAGTATGCGGAAAGACGTATTTATCCATAAACTCGCTCACACCGGAACCGACGGTGCGGCTGTCGGCGTCGGGCGACGTGATGCCGTGGTTCATAAACAGCCCCCGGTCGCGCAGCAGACGCCGCACCACGCCGAAGTAGGCGGGCAGATTGTTTTGGCCTACGTGCTCAAACATGCCGATGCTCGAAATCTTGTCGAACGACGCATCTCCGAACCGCGCCGGTGCATCGCGGTAGTCGAGCTGCAGCACCTGGACGCGATCGTCAAGCCCGGCTGCCTTGACGCGCTCCTTCGCCAAGGCAAACTGATTATCCGATAGGGTGATGCCGACGGCATGTACGCCGTAGTTCTTTGCCGCATGCACAATCAGCCCGCCCCAGCCGCAGCCGATATCAAGCAGGCGTTCACCCGGCTGCAGGCGCAGTTTGCGGCAGGTGTGGTCGAGTTTGGCGAACTGGGCGGCATCGATCGTTTCTTCTCCGGTCTGGAAATAGGCGCACGAATAGACCATGCGCTCGTCGAGCCACAGTCGGTAGAACTCATTGCCGACGTCGTAGTGATGCTTGATGTCGTCAAGATCCTGCTTCGGCGTATGGCGTGTGGTCGCAGCGGCGATCCGGGCTGTCGCCGGCGACCCGGCGGCGGCCGCCAGTCGTTCCGCGCTCGCAATGACGGCTATGATGTCGCCGTCAATATCGATACGGCCATCGACGAACGCCTCGCCGAGCGAGCCGAGGGTCGGATGCGCCAGCGCTGGCAGCACGCTCGGATCGCGGATTGCCATGACCACGCGCGGCTGCTGGCCGAAATTCAGACGGGAACCGTCGGGGAGCACAAGGTCGAGCGGCTGGCCACCGTTTGCGCGGACTGTTTCAGCCAGCCGTTGGATGCTGTGGCTGACCGCCATGCTGACGACCTTGCGAGCAGCCTGTGAAAACAATCCTCCGTTAGGCATGATGACCTCCGTTGGGCTGCGACCGAGAATTCCTGCCGAATGCGCGTGTATCGCCTATTATGAGGATGACCCGCTCAGCAGAGGCATTCTTACTGTGAATTCGGTTCAAGCGAGCGCCGACACCGCTCGAATACCCTCGAGAAGCACCGATGTGGGCCTCGAATTAGACCTTTCCTGTGTTCTTGTCAAGATGTTCGTGGCCGCTGAGCACACGCCTCTCGGTGTGGAAGCGAAGAGCGTGCCAATCAGAACGCGACGAAAATTCCAGCAGTTAAGATGGAGGACGAAGAATAGTACAGGCGATGAGCTCTTCGCTTTTTTCTCACGGAAGAATGATGGCCTGCTCCGGATAGCCGAGTTCTTTAAGGGTGGTTTCCAGAGCATCGACCATCGGCGGCGGGCCACAGAGGAAAATGCAGGTGTCGGGGGCAGGAGGGGGGAGATGTTGTTTCAGGATCTCGGCTGTCACGCGTCCGGATCCCTCGGACCATTCGGGAGGGGGCTCTTCCAGGACGTGGTAGCAGTGGAAGTTCCGGTGTTCCCGCAGGGCCCGTTCCCATTCCTTGCGCAAAATAATGTCCGCCTCGGTTTTGTTAGCGAAGACGAGGAACAACTCCGCCTCGATCCGCTTGGTGAGAATCCAGCGGATAATGGAAATCATCGGGGTGATTCCGGTGCCCCCGGCGACGAATCCCACTCGCTTCGCCATCCCGTCCACCCAATGGCCGCCGGAGTTCGGGCCGCTTATGAGCACTGTGTCGCCAATGTGCTGATCGTGGAGGTATTTCGAGACAGTGCCAGATTCGTAACGCTTGACCGTCAGGTCGAAGAAGCCCGTCGTTCCGGTCATCGACGAGGGCGTGTACGGCCGCTTTACCTGCTTGCCGTTGATCGTCGTATGGACGTAGAGATAATCACCGGGCAGCATGTCCAGCGTCGCATCGGCGGCAAGTTCGAACCGGAAGGTTTTGGTGTCGTGGGTGTCCGGCTCAATGGCCGTCAACCTGTACGGACTCGGCGTTTTGGTCTTGATACGGGTGACCGCGTCCATGGCGGGGGCCATCATACGAGGTCGCATCGATGGGTGCAATGCAGAACTTTCATCGTCCGATCTCTGGCTCCAAACAGCTGGCGTTTGCCGTTGACACCGAGTTTTAGCGCGTATATTGTTATCGTATACATGCACGGAAGCTGATGAAGAACCTGGTGGGGCTGGAAGGGTTTGATTGGGATGAGGCGAATCTTGCCAAGACTTGGGAGAAACACCGAGTCACACTGTGGGAGTGCGAGCAGGTGTTCTTCAATATGCCGCTTGTCGTAGCGGACGATCTTGCTCACTCAACCGTTGAGCCGAGGTATTACGTGCTCGGACAGACCGATGCGGAACGGCGTCTGTTTATTGTGTTCACGATTCGCAAGCGGCGTGTTCGCGTGATTTCCGCCAGAGACATGAGCCCCAAGGAACGGAGAGTCTATCATGAGCAAGCGCAAAAACAGGCCGATCTTTAAGCGTGAAAAGCAAGAAGCGGCGTTCTGGGCCTCGCACGACTCCACGGAGTACGTTGACTACTCGAAGGGCCGCCGGATGGTATTCCCTCGCTTGAAACCATCGACGGAAACTATCTCGCTCCGTTTGCCGAAATCGCTCCTGGATCAACTCAAGACGTTGGCCAATAAGCGTGACGTACCCTATCAGACGCTGCTCAAGCTCTTTGTGCTCGAACGGGTGCAGGCAGAACTCCATCGAAAAACTGCAAAGGCTTCATAGGGAGCGGATAGCTCATCGCTGATTGCCTGAACATGAGGCGGTTGTCTCCCTGCTAAGTGCTTTCGGCTATGAGCCGTCCGCTCTTGGGGTTCATGACAAATCATGCGAGTGACGAAGCTGGATCGGCAATGTGTGATTGCAAGACCTGACCCCCATTGGACCCCCATTGTGACCCATTGGTGCCCAGTGCGTGTCGAAGCAAACAGGAAAAATACGGTTAACTTGGAGGACCTTTTGCTCTTTCATAGCCGAGAGCTAGACTGACGGTGACTTCTCGCATTTGTTTTGAACCGTCAAAAGGATACGCGTATCGCTGAATAAAATCGAGGGGGTTGCAAGGGATCGCTTCTAGAGTTTGTGACTGGTCTTCGGCGCCTCCGATCAAGTTTCCTCGGTCCAAACTGCGTTTTCGACAAGTGCTGGGGGCCATTGACGCCCAGTACTCAAGGATGTGTCTGCAAGACTCTCCTCTTGTCCTCCTGAGGGGCAAACTCCTATGGTACAGGACAGCCTGTGAACCTCGAATCGGATGACTGACCGGACTATGCAATCGATGGACAGCAAGTTGATCATTTCCGACGTCAGCGGACCGTTTCGTGAGCCGCGGGAGCCGGTCTTTTCGTACGACTACTCGATTCAACGCCAGACCTGGGCGACGCCGCACGGAGTGCGCGTGAAGGTGTCGATTCCGGACGAACTTAATGTGCTGAAAGAGCGGCTTCTGGGCTCGGTTACAGGATCACCTGGCCAACAGCTCGTGATCGGTAAAATTCTTTCACGGACAATTGCGGACTGGAAGGTCCGGATCGCCGAGGCGGAAGGATTGTTGGTGGAACGGCGTGATGTGATGCTGGCGCCCTTTGTCGGACCACTGGCGTATCTGTTTTTCAAGCTGGAAGCGTTGTTTGAGC
>JBQTIO010000001.1:0-3346 GCA_052388075.1 Nitrospiraceae bacterium | reverse complement strand
TCCCGAGCAGCTCGTGCGCCTGTCTTGCCTCGGCAAGAGAAAGTCGCTGTGCGATGAGCGGCTTGATCTTTCGCTGTTGAAGGAGGTCGAACAGGGCGATCAAATCCTGTCGAAACAGTGTCGGCCGCAGCCGTTTGAGCCACTGGATGCTGTAGGGGACCACCCGTTTCCGTCCCGGGAGGATCCAACCGCCAGCAATGTACAACCCGAAAATGGCGATTGGACGAAAGCGATGACGACGACCTGGACGACCTGAAACCAATCGGCCCCCACGTAGCGAGGCAGTAAGGCCATAGGCCACGACCGTCCCTCCAGGACGGAGAGCCTTGCGGGAACGCCAGATATGGGTGCCACCGATGCTCTCAAAGACAACGTCTACACCCTCGCCCGTGAGGCGGTGAATTTCTTTCACGAAGTCCTGATGCTGGTAGTCAATTGGGATACCGCCCAGCTCGGAAACGGCCGACGCTCCTCGCGATGAACAGGTCCCATACATCTCCAGCCCGGCGAGGCGCCCAAGCTGCAAGAGTGCCGACCCGACCCCGCCTGCCGCGCCGTGAATCAACACGCGCTGGCCCGGTCTGACGTGAGCGGAACGATGCAGCATCTGATACGCCGTGACATAGTTCAACACGAGGCTGACCGCCTCGGCGGCGTCCAACCCAGGTGGCACCGCAACCAGTTCACGTAGTGGCAGACAGACGAACTCCGCGTATGCGCCGTAGATCGGCAACGCGGCAACGATCTGGCCTGGTTCGAGTCCAGAGATACCGTGGCCGAGACGATCCACCACGCCAATCAGGTCCCATCCCGGCGTGAAGGGCAGCGGGGGCGTCTCGGGATGAACGCCCTCGCGCATTAGTAGGTCGGGCAAGGAAACACCTGCGGCCAGCACTCTCACCCGCACTTCACCGTCCTTCGGCTCGGGGCACTCTTCTTCAACCACCCGCAGTGCATCGGGCCCGCCGTACTGAGTGACGATGATGCGCGTGTGTCTCACGGACCTCTTCCTCCCTTGCCGGGTGCTCGAGCTTGTGCGGCGTAACTATTGAGTATACTGAGCGGCATAGTACGCTCAGAGACCTTCAAGTGAGGCGATCATTCTTGCGTCTGTTCAATCACTTGTCATTGCCCTCCATAGTGCCTCGGCAGCGTGCTATACCGACCAGCATAGTTCCATTTATAGCTGCATAGCTGCGAATGGTTGATCCCTCAGTCCGTATGTCCTGCGGGCCCAGAGATGAAAACGCCCTGCGATCAAAATCCTCTGTCTCTACGGTCATCGCAACGTCCCATTTTCCTTCTGTTTACTCTGCTTGCAACGGCTGGCTCAAAACCAACTGATTTTGGGTGTCGCACTTGCTCGGATCACGAGCAACGTCAGCGCTTTCGAAAGCTACAGTACTGGAACGCCTGTTCGATTCCCAGGGGTGTCCGATGAAGCTCTCGCGCGCTTTTCAGCAATTCAAATGCGGCTCCGAACTCATTTGCCAGATTTGCTGGACTATACCTGACGACATCCAGCCCGCTGCATCGCGTCGGTCCTTCGAGCGCGAACGTCGCCACGATCACATGCCCGTCGCGTCTCACTGCACGGCGCATGGTCTCCACATACCGAAGTCGCTCGTCAGGCTGCGTGAGAAAATGAAACACGGCTCGGTCATGCCAGATGTCATACCCGTGAGGCGGAAGCTCGACCGTGGTGATATCAGCCTCGACCCAATTTACTGCAGCAGCACGAGCGCCGAGTCGTTGCCGGGCAAGCTCAAGTGCCGTTCCAGCCAGATCAAGGACCGTGATGTGCTGGTAGCCTTCCGCGAGCAGTTCGTCGACGAGTGTGGAGGTCCCCCCGCCCACGTCAATGATCTGCGCCGCCTTGGGGGCCCCTGTACTTTGAATCAACTCTAATGAGAACCGAGGGTGTTCCTGGTACCAACTGAGCTCGGTCGGCGCCAACGTGTGGTACAGTCGTTCCCAATGCAGTTTGGCATCCATGTCTTTGTCTTCACCACAGGATAACCCGTAGCACGCGCTTCATATCTGGATGACCTCCTCACGCGAGAGGAGGCAAGATCCGCAATCTATGGGATTAAATCCCGTTTCATGTTTTCAAATTCTTGCCTGTTGATCTCACCGCGCGCGTACCGCTTTTTGACAATGTCCAGCGCAGAATCTTCTCGGCTCATGGTTCCGTGACCCCATAACCATTTTCCCAGCACGATCAATCCTGCTACCAAAAGTGCCCAAAACATCACCATGCCCAGGATTCCGATCCCCATCATCGGCATCCAACCACAATCTGTGAAACGGTCCATCACAACCACCTCCTCCGCTACCTTGTCCACTGAATGTTGCCTGGCCTGAGAGGCAGCAGCCCAGAAGGCGCCAAATTGATTGGTTTTTGAACCGCCTCAAGGATAAGTCAAATCTTCTGAGAAATCGACCAGTCATCATTGACATTCTGGGTCGGGATTTTGGCACGGGTACGCCCCGCGTTTTGGCTCGGCGCGTGACCTCTCCTGGAGATGACGCAACTCCTATTAGCCCCAATCCGAAAATAATTTAGCGGCGCCAGTCCGAAATGCCGCGGGTGGTGTGCCGAACGGGGCGATGGTCTCACCCGTCTCACCCCTACCGCGCCAAGGCGCGGTCTTTCACCGAACGCGCGCAACGGAAGGGCCCCGCTGGACACAGCGGGACAGGCACCGGCGAGGCCGGAGCCAGTCCCCCTGGGGCTGTTCGCCGCGACAGGACACGCGAAATAGACCACCGAGACCAGACCTATTTTCGGATTGGGGGTAGCAATCGCTACGGCTGATGTCCCGGCGCCTGGCCGATGATGTGAACCTTGGGACCACGCGAAAGCGGAATCACGTGGTCGTCCTCCACCTCGCCGCTTAACACCCACTCGAATAATCGCTTCGCGTCGTTGAGCTCCGGCTCCTTCGAGATACCGTACTGCTTCCTCTGCATCGGTTCGTCGTAGAGACCGATGCAGCCGTGGGAGGCGGGATAGCCCGGCAGGTCCCGCCCGTGAATCCAGTAAGACACGCCGGTCCGGTTCACATGAAACCGCAGCGCATAGTTCATCGGATACGGGCGATCGGTGCCCTCGATCGTAAAGAGGCTGGATTGATGGCGGCGATGGGCGGCCGTCAGACGAAACACACCGCTCGGCGTGTGGTCCTCTCCGGTTCCTGAGACAAGCGGGAGGGCGAATCGGAGCGCGCCGAATTCATAGGCGCCGAGAAACTGCTCCGACAGATCGACGAGGATAAACTGCTCGTCCCGTTCCGCAGCCGGGTACGACAGCGGCAGCGGCGAGAATAATTCCAGGTCCTCGATC